>JAUMZL010000004.1 GCA_030528155.1 Aerococcus sp. | reverse complement strand
AAATTAAATGCATTGGCCTAGGCCAATGCATTTAAGATAATACTTTCTATCAGAGCAAAGTGTTCCATTTAAAGTTGCAATCTACGTATTTTTTTTGCAGCGGTTTGACGCAAACTATTGTTTTACGAAAAATCACGCGATATCAATCTCGATCTGTAAGATAATAAGCACAAATTTGCCGGTACTCTTCATTAATCTCTGCTAATTTTTGATCCTTAAGCCACTGATAGAATGCCTGCCCATATCTCATCATCTGCTTCTGGATAGCTGGTTCATTATCATCATGCTGATAATTCCAGACAATCTGCTGTCCCTCGGCTAAAGAAAGGTGGAAGCGCCGCTCTAAATAGGCGAGCAAAAAGTTGGTCAATCGATGCATAGGTACATTCAGAAAATCTTGTTGTAATCGTTCTTGATAGCCTAAAGCAATGCCTGTTAATAAATATAGTTCGCTATCTGTTAATTCATCCGTACGTGTCCCCAAAAGCACGCTGATCAATTGTTCTATTTGCTGTGTGGCTTGATTCAATTGATCGAGCTCTTTCTGGTCTAAACCATACGTGCGCTGGTGGTGCTGTCGATCGAGTAAACGAGCGACAGTCGGAAAGTGTTGTCGAAACGCTGGGTCGTCCAGTGGCAGTGTCACTAAATCACTCGCCCCCTGGACAAGTTCAAACGTATCATTGTAGACAAATTGCTTTTTCCCTTGATGACGTGCTAATTGGGCATCAATTCCCACCGGATAGCTGTAAATCTTTGCGATGGCTGGCTCTATCTCCAACAGATCTTCGTAAGTGAGGTAGCGCGGCGCTTCCCTGCTCAAGGTCTGCTGTGTATCGTGTAAACTCAAAAAGCGCCACCCACTATCATCCTCACGCTTCGGCGTTTCGCGCCATGCCCACAATAGTTCCCCGCTATGTTCACTCAATCGTTTTGACACTAGACTGTAGTTCCCACGAGGAAACCACTTTTCAATATTCATTGTCGTTCCCCCTTTGTGAGATTAGAGATACATCGGCACTGTTGATACGAGATTATTAAACATATGCAATCCGATTGAGTATTCAATCCGTCCCGTTTGGTAGTACACCCAGCTGAAGATAAGTCCCATCAAGAAATAGGTGAGGAAATGAATCCATAACGTCGTCACATGTAGCGAAGCAAAGACTACTGCACTGATAACCATGCCAATGTAAGGATATTTAGGAAATAAATAGCGCATGATCAATCCCCGCGTGATGACTTCTTCTCGGATCGGAGCATAAATAGAAAAAACTAACACGGTTTTCCAGAGTGGCATCTGAGGCAATGCACTCTCTAGAATTTGTTCATTGACGGACGACAACTGATTGGGATACAGCCATGCCGTAAGATTTGCCATACCAATTTGGGCAATAATCAGTAAAATTACACCGATCAGCCAACGCTGGATACTTTTTCGATTCCATTGCCAGCCAGAAAATAAGGGGAGACCTGCCCGGTTCAAAATCACAATAAACATGCCTGCCCACAGCACTGTTGGGACTAAAAAGTACAAAGGATAAGCATTCAAAGCAATTAATAATTCATTGGAATTGGTAATACCCAATCCTGTCATAGCATAAGTCGCCGCTCCCGTTTGGATGATGACATCCATAACAACAAATAATAACAATAACAAAATGACTTTTAGCCACCGACTTTGCTTCGGATAGCCATCTTGGATCCATGCGTTCGTGTTCATTATTTTCCTCCATTCACGTACGCTTTCAGCTAAGATGACGTACGCGACTTTTTGTATTTATTGTTGCTAACAAGAAAAAATTGCATTAACCTTTAGCATTCTCTTTTCTCTAATTTGGTTAAGCCACCACTTTAGATCTACGCCACCAGACGAGCCGAATTATCGGGATCTTACTGTCTTCACTAGACGAATCTGATCATTGCAATCCGGTGATTTCTCCCCCATAAGCGTATCTGCCTAGATCCATTTATTTCTACAAAATAGGCCATATCACTGGCTCAATCACCGTCATGAAAAGGATAATTTCAGTATAGCAAGGACATGTTTTTTAATGCAAGCGCTCTAAGGTTTTCTCAATAACGCCTTTTCTTTCCGCTTAGTATGACTAGCCTTCTTGTCAGCGATTTCTCTCAGACACTTTGCTTCAGCTGCTACCTGTTCTTTGTGACTTTCCTTTTTACTGTGATTGGCAGTGTAACGCTTCATCAGCACGGCTGATTCCGATAGAGAGAGGGGCATTCGGCGCGACATGCGCAATAAGTTAGGGTCGATTGTTTGCTTGGGGTGTAACTTGTGCGCTTCGCTTCTGCGGTGTGTCCGCATCCGCCGCGGTGAGCGCCGGATAAACTTGGGGAATCGCTGTCCCATCATGATCGACACAAACGAATCCACTGTAAATACCGCTAAAGCAATCGCCAAAGCAATAAAAAGCGTTGTTGAGAGTTCAGACAGTCCTCTCGCCGTATCACCACGGAATAAATAGAAAGCGGTGTAATACATCCCACCCCCTGGTACCAAGGTAAAGAAGCCAGGAATAAAGAATACCGTGACAGGTTCGTGGAATTTTCTAGCGAACCAATGTGACATGCCAGCAATAACCAGACCGGCAACATAATTGGATAGCGGAATACTCAGCCGCAAGTAATCCATCGCTAATAAATATGCGGCCCACCCCACTGTATCGATGATGGAAACTTTGAATAGGATATTGCGTGGGCCTTCAATGGTCAATGTACAAGCGATTCCAACCACATATGCAGCAATTAATTGTATCAAGTAGCTGATCATCCCACCACGCTCCTTATAATCGCTAAACCTACCACTGAACCGAGCGCAATCATCAAAGCACTGAAGAAAGCTTCCATCATGCGGGCGCCACCAGCCAGATAGTCTTCGCGGAAAATGTCACGCAAGGAGTTAGTGATGGCGGTTCCTGGCACCATCGGCATGAGCGAAGCAATGATAATCGCATTGGGATTAGCCGTTGGAAGAAGGAGCATCGTCAACGCATACGCCCCAATTGTCACAAACATGGACTGGACTACGTTTTGAAGCGCTTCATTCAACAAATAGCGATCCATGTAGTGCATGACAACCGCCAGCATGAGTCCATTGAGGAACGCGCCAACAACATCCATCACGCTTCCTTTAAAAATCACGGCAAAACTCACCGCTAAGCCCACAACACCTAACGAACTCCAAAAAGTATTGTACTGTGGTTTGTTCATCCGCACCTGCTGTAGAGCATTGAACGCCTCATCCACTGTGAGCTTGTCACTGAGTAGCTGGCGTGAGATGGTATTCACCTGGGAAATTTTATTCAAATTATTGCTGCGGCGAGTAATCCGCTTGATTCCTACATAGCTTCCGGACGTGTAGGTAGGATCATCCAACACAGCATAAATACTCGTTGAAAAAGAGACAGCAACGGCATACGCCGCTTTGGAATAAGTTAAAATTCGGTTCATCGTATCTTCCACTCGATAGGATTCCGCATTGCTCTCACACATGATCTGACCAGCAAGCAATGCGACTTCCAAAATCTTCTTCGGCCGTCCAGTTTTTTCCATCCGGTGCGCCCCCTTCCTCATTTAGGCTGATTGTATCACAAGCCACTATCCTTGCGCAGTGAACTTCCTCTTCAAATCGATCCACATACGCCAAAAACTTCCACTCCAACAGCCAACACCACCGCTACGAAACATCTTCTCCAAGGAAAGAAAATGTCAGCGATCCTGTGCATACTTGGCAACTGGACTGGAAGTTTTATTTACTCGGAAGAAGTCTCTTCCTCCCCTTCAAGATTTAATTCATTCAATGACGCTCTTAGTGCTTTAGCCACGCGATCCCGTCCTTTGCGAAAAGTTTCATCATCACGAAAACGGATGGGTTCGCCAAAACGAATATAATGTTCATGCTTATCGGAAAACATGGGCACGAAATTAACATGTTCATGATATTTGCGATAGTACATTTTTTCTAAATGCAAAAAGCCCGCGTAGATTTCGCCTGTTTCTCCAGAATCACTGGCATAATCGCGGTCTGGGAAAATCAAGACCGGCGTCCCTGCCTTGAGCGTTTTTAGTGATTCTTCCATTGTTTTCATAATTTCACGTGTTCCACGGAAGACAGGAATAGCTCCCATCGAACGCGTCCCTGTCACGATAATTTGCGCGGCCGGCGCCGCTAAAACCTTAGCTAACCATACAGGCATGTGAAAACGTTTGGTAAATGTCCAATCCACATATTGGTGATAACAATCCTTAAAGCGACTGAACACTCCCAGTACCCAAATACGAACAAATATGGGAATCCAGAGCATAATGGTAAATGGCCCCACTAAGTTTTGGTGATGAGAAACAAGAACAACTGGACCATCGACTTTTGGTGGACTTTGGAAACGATAGCGTTTGAAAAATAACCGCGCAATGTGCCGTAAAATTTGAAAGAAATACCCATAACGCTTTGGCTTCATACTACTTGACTCCCAATAGGCGCTCCGGATGACGCTTGGCTTGGATCATTTTTTGGACAATGGCCAGCGAATCGTGCAAAACCTTGTAGTGCGTAGGTTGGACCTTGGCATAGACGGTCTCAATCGGCACTTCCTCGTACTGAGCATCCTTCAGGGTCATCGCAATCAGCACATTCATCTCGTATTCAAATTTCTGTCCTGGTGTGTTCGCCATCATCAGCAAAAATTCGCGCTTGAAGCCGCGCAACCCAGTTTGGGTATCGCGATAAAACGTGCCAAATAGCAGTTGGAAGAGACGCGATGTCATATGATTACCTAGTTTATTCTTCAATGGCGTGTATTCATGATCGAATGCCCGTGCTCCCAATACCCAATCGTTGTCACTTGACAACAAAACATCTGCCACATGGAGCACATCTTTGGCTAGTAGTTGACCATCGGCATCACTCGTCACTATCCCATCGATTGTGGTCGCATGTTTAATGAGATAATCGTAAGCCGTCTTCAACCCTACACCCTTGCCACGATTAATTAAATGATGGAGCACCACCACTTTATCGAACTGTGCAAGCGTATCAAACAACGGCGCTTGATCTTCCCCATTGCCATCATCAACGACAACAATCAGGCGTACCTCATTGAGTAATGTTTTTACGTAATCCACTAAGGAAGGATCGGGAGCATATGCTGGAATAATTACAGCTACGTTGCGCATTTCTTTCCTCCTGTCTCGCTCTCAATGCTTAAAGAGTCATTAATTATTCTTCATTTTAGCATATTATTTGATTTTCCGTGCCAATAAACGTTTTCCTGATATCCTACGTTTCATCCACGACGGGCTCAGGGGGCATGCGAAAAGTCAACAGTAATAATGCCAGTGTTACTAGAAATGAAAAGCCAATCACGCGATAAGTCAGCCAGTGACTAAAAATACTCACAAATAATGCTCCCATTAGATAACCGCCAATAAGCGCCCCCATTCGCTTCATCGTCCGTACGGCACCATTATGTTCGTTCGATACCGGATTTTTGAAATAATCAAAAATGCTTTCTGAAAGTGTGCGCAAGTTACCTGTCATCATCAAATGTGTGAAATTTCCACCTTGTAGCAACCGAAACTCCTCAAATTCGCTCGCTGCACATAGCGAGAGTAATCCATTCACCAAAATCGTGGGCATCCACTCATACGTCACCCGCACAAACAGTAAGATCATTAGCATCAGAACTAGCACGTAGCGATGCCGGCGTAGGAGGTTGTAACGGCGAATCCCACGATATTGCAGGTAACGCACAATGAAGACACCGAGCATGAATGACAATAGCGATACCAATAGCGGCACTAGGTTTGCCCACTTTCCCGCACCAATATTTACCGCTAATTTCACCATATTCCCACTTTGAAATCCAGCAAAGGTGCCATCGCAATACAAATACGTAAAAGCCGTCAAAGTCCCACTGTTAGCCGTCAACAACAGTCCATAAGGCAACTGCTGCGTTGACTGGTGCTGGTTATGTTTCATCTCATATCACGCCTCATCTTGTTTTTTCCGATGTCTATTTTAAAACAATATCGCCCCTTCCTCTACTGTGTCGCGAGAGTTTTTAACAGCCGAGCTATATTTTCACTCGTTTGCGCCACGTTGTCATAGGCTTGAGCCAATGTCTCAGCCAGCGGGGCCACCGTTGGAATCGTTGTAAAGACAGCGTCCATCCCGACTTGATAGAGTGGTGTCAGGTCTCCTTTGGTGCTACCAGCAATCACAATCACTGGTTTGCCGTATTTCTTTGCTACTTTGGCCACACCTTGAGGGACTTTGCCGTATGCGGTTTGACTATCTACACGTCCCTCACCTGTCAGCACCACATCAGCGCTAGATATGCGTTCTTCTAGTTGCGTCATTTGGATCACGAGATCTACTCCCGCCTGCTGCTTGGCATTACAAAATGCCATCAATGCAGCGCCGATGCCCCCCACCAGCGCCAGCTCCCGGACGATTCATGACATCCTGTCCCAGTTGTGTCCGCAGCAATTCGCCATAGTGAGTGAGCGCGCGATCCAATTGTTCTCGCTCTGCCAAATTGGCGCCTTTCTGCTCGCCAAACACAGCAGAAGCACCATTTTTACCAACCAATGGATTCGTCACATCACTTGCCATGATT
Organism: Aerococcus sp.; assembly: GCA_030528155.1. Lineage (GTDB taxonomy): Bacteria > Bacillota > Bacilli > Lactobacillales > Aerococcaceae > Aerococcus. The sequence goes on along the minus strand of JAUMZL010000004.1, from coordinate 74,428 downwards.
ACCTCAACCTCTGCCAACCGTGGATCGAGCCCAGTCACGTCGATCTGCGCCAACTGCGCTAAAGCACCTCCACCTAGAGGCAATTCATTATGATTGGTATCATAGAACTTCACACCTAGCGCTTGTGCCATGCCACTGCCACCATCAGTTGTGGCACTGCCACCCACACCGATAATTAATTTTTTAGCGCCATTATCCATTGCCGCTTTCATCAATTCCCCCACGCCATAAGTCGTTGCCTTTAAGGCATCCCGATCCTCTTCTGATACCAACCCTAATCCACTCGCTTCAGCCATTTCAATCACGGCGGTTTTTCCAGCGTCTAGCCTGCCATACGTAGCATTCACCGTTGAATGAAGGGGGCCGTGTACACTCGCCGTCTGAAAACTCCCACCCTGCGCATCTACCAGCGTCTCTACTGTGCCTTCACCGCCATCCGCCATCGGTACCGAAATAACCTCTGCTTCATGCCATCCGCATTTAATTCCTGCTTCCATAGCCGAACAAACCGCTTGGGCACTCAATGAGCCCTTAAATGAATCTGGCGCTAATACGAATTTCATCACGCTTCGCTTCCTTTCCCTCCACAAGACATCATATCCTCTTTATTGTTCGCTAAAACTGGCTTCAAAGCAAATAAAAATAGCGCTCACCTAAGGATAGATGAACGCCTACTCATTGCTTATTTAAATTTTTAGTCGCTAACTTGTGAATCACAAAGAGTTATTATTTATAATGTTTAACCGTTCCTAATAAAAAGAAGCCTTTCCCTTATCTAAAAACCTATGTCTCGTTTAAACAGTATGTCCTGATTATAAACAAAAGAACGCCTCAAAGTGGCGTTCTCATCAATGATGGGCTCTGAGGGGCTCGAACCCTCGACCCACGGATTAAGAGTCCGTTGCTCTACCAACTGAGCTAAGAGCCCGTTTCAACGATTACTCAACTATACTAACGCCAAACGATATAAAATGCAAGTGTTAATTTTAATAATTCAACCGAGTTATCTATAAGTTATAATAAAACGTGTTTGGCACCAGTGACCAATATCTTTGAACCCATTTGGAGCATAAAATCCTATTAGCAACGCTGCCTTTTACCTTTTTTCGAGCATATCAAGACCGTATTTCCATTTCTTTTTTTATTCGAGCATATGAAAAAGACAGGGTTGGCCGAGCACATCAAAAAGACAGGTCGCTTTAGCCTATCGTCCGAGCCCATCAAATGAAATCTCTTTTTAGCTGCCCATCGTACACTTAGCGTGTGAGAACTTGAAATCCTCCTTTTTCTTATGACGGCGGAAAAAAATAGCGTAAACTATGAAATACTTTTCTTATATTGTCGATAGTATTACTCTGGTTATAAATGAAGAGAGGATAAGTGTTCTTTCTGCATTTCCACTAAAATAAAAGAGAAAATGATGATTTTTGGGAAGGGAGCAGCCATATGGATTCATTTAAAGCTTTTGTTGCTCGGAAATTGGGCGATAGTGTCGAGGGACGCGTTGAAACTATCCCACTCACCTCGCTCAGTGCCGGGAATGTCCTCATTAAGGTGGCCTATTCGAGCGTCAATTATAAGGACATGCTCGCTAATCAAATTGATGGCCACATCGTTAAAAACTATCCAATCGTTCCGGGCATCGATCTCAGTGGCGTTGTCGTTAGCAGTAAGGACGCCCGCTATCAGCCTGGCGATAAGGTCATCGCGACGAGCTATGCTATTGGTGTGACCCACACTGGAGGTTACGCCGAATACGCTCGGCTCGACAGCGATTGGCTCGTGCCTCTACCTGCAGATCTATCCCTCAAGGATGCCATGGTTTTCGGCACAGCTGGATTTACTGCTGCCCTCTCCGTTTTAGAATTGGAAAAGGCAGGAATGTCCCCAGATGATCGTCCGCGCATTGTCGTTAGCGGGGCATCTGGTGGAGTTGGCAGCGTAGCTTTAGCTATCCTCAAACAAGCGGGGTATCAAACAGTTACTGCCATGATCCGCAAACCCTATCAAGAAGATTATGTGCGCGCACTGGGCGCCAATGATGTGCTTTATGCTGATACCCTCACCCAAAATCCACCGCGTCCTCTAGAACACCGCCAATTTGACTTTGCATTGGATACGGTGGGGGGCGAGGTTACCAATCAATTGATCCCCCGTCTCGCCTATCATGGGGCACTAAGCCTCTGCGGTCGGGTCGGTGGGGTAGACTTATCCATGGCGGTCTTTCCTTTTATTTCACGAGGGGTACGCCTTATTGGAGTAGACTCAGTCAACTATCCTATTGAATCGCGCAAAAAAGTCTGGCAACAGATAGCTGAGAAATGGCAAATTGCTCCGCAGTTAGACGCCCACAGCATTTCCCTAGAGGCATTGCCAGAAACATTTGCTGCCTTAAAAGCAGGCACCCATATTGGTCGAACCATCGTTGCTATCCATCCTGACCTGAATTAGGCTACTGATATCTTCTTGGGCATCAAAAAATCCGCTCTCGCATTTGAGGGCGGATTTTTTTGTTATGGATTACCAGATGTGTTCTAAAACATTGGTCTGTTCACGGTCTGGCCCTACTGAGAAGGTTGCCAATTGAACATCAATGAGTTCCGTCACACGTTCGAGGTAATGGCGAGCATTGGCTGGTAATTCTTCTAATGTCTTGCAGTGAGTAATGTCTTCTGACCATCCTGGCAAGGTTTCATAAACTGGTTTGCAGCTGTTTAGTTCTTTCAAACTCGCTGGGTAGTAAGTAATTTGTGTGCCATCTGGTTTTTCATAAGCCACACAGATCTTCACTTCGTCTAAGCCGGAAAGCACATCTAAGCAGTTCAAGCTCAAGTGAGTTAAGCCAGATACCTGCTTGGAGTGTTTCATAACGACTGCATCAAACCAGCCAATACGACGTGGGCGGCCCGTAGTTGTCCCATATTCATGACCTGTTTCACGAATTTGATCCCCAATTTCATCCAACAATTCAGTTGGAAAAGCGCCTTCTCCAACACGAGAGGTATAGGCTTTGCAGACACCAATAACATGGTCAATCTTAGTTGGACCAACACCGGCCCCCACTGTTGCTCCACCAGCTACAGGATTAGAGGAGGTCACGAATGGGTACGTCCCTGCATCAATATCCAGCATGTTCGCTTGTGCTCCTTCAAACAACACATTTTCATTGTTATCCAAAGCATCATTCACCAATACCGATGTATCAGTCACATATTGTGCCAATTCTTGCCCATAAGCATAGTATTCTTCGAAAACAGCCGCATAATCGAGGGCTTCCCCACCGTAAACTTTCGTGATGAGATCGTTTTTCAACGCCATATTACTCTTCAATTTTTCTGCAAAGGTTTCTTTTTCGATCAAGTCACACATACGGATCCCAATCCGTTGAGCTTTGTCCATGTATGCTGGTCCGATTCCTTTGTTGGTCGTCCCAATTTTGTCCGAACCACGCGTCGCTTCTTGTAAGCCATCTAAAGCAATGTGGTAAGGCAAAATCACGTGGGCACGATTAGAAATGCGCAAACCTGAAACGTCTACGCCGCCATCTTTCAAGTAGTTGAGTTCTTCGACTAATGATTTAGGATTTACAACCACCCCATTGCCGATAATTGACAGTTTGTCTGGGCTAAAAATGCCTGAAGGAACGAGATGCAATGCAAATTTTTTGCCATCAAAGTGAATGGTATGTCCGGCATTATCGCCCCCACCATAGCGAACGATGAGCTTAGCACCTTCTGAGAGAAAATCCGTAATTTTCCCTTTTCCTTCATCGCCCCATTGTGTGCCAACAACTACTGTTCCAGCCATAATTATCTTCTCTCCCTATTGTTCTTCCTGTCTAAAACTGACAGAAGAAAATTTATTGAATTCCTTAGTGAAAATAAGTTTTACAGTGCCTCGTGCACCTGAACGGTTTTTCTCAATGATGACTTCCACGATATTGTTATCTTCTGTGGCTTCTTCGTCCTCATCGTCATCACCGCCATGTTCATAATAATCATCACGGTATAAAAACGCAACAATGTCTGCATCCTGCTCGATAGAACCGGATTCCCGAATATCGCTCAATACCGGGCGTTTATCTTGGCGTTGTTCCACGCTTCGTGATAACTGCGACAACGCAATCACCGGCACATGCAGCTCCTTCGCCAATTTTTTCAGCTGACGCGAGATTTCCGAAACTTCCTGTTGCCGGCTCTCCCCATGACGCGCCGATTCAATCAGCTGCAGGTAGTCGATCACAATGAGATCGAGTTTTCCTTTTTCTTGGAGCAGACGCCGACTTTTAGCGCGAATTTCGGACATGCGAATACCAGGCGTATCATCAATATAGATTTGCGAGTCTCCGAGCGCACCCATTGCAATGATCAAATCCGACCACTCCTGTTCGAGCAACTGCCCCGTCCGCAAACGGCCTGCATCGATACTCCCTTCCGCACAAAGCATACGGTTCACCAACTGTTCTGCCCCCATTTCGAGACTAAACAGTGCAACCGTTGCGCCTTGCTTGGTCGCCACATTTTGGGCAATATTCAGAGCAAACGCGGTTTTACCCACCCCAGGACGTGCTGCAATAATCAGCAATTCTTCGGCCTGTAGTCCTGCCGTCATCCGATCGAGATCTGGATACCCTGAAGGCAACCCTGTCACTGCAGAATGATCCTTCGCCAATTCTTCAATTGTTGTAATAGATTGCTGCAATACATCGCCAATATGCACAAAGCCATTGCGGTTGCGCTTTTCTGATACACTCAGAATGCTCTTCTCTGCGCCATCGAGAATGTCCTCCAACGCCTCACTATTTTCATAGGCATGTGCAGAAATCTCATTAGCAGAAGTAATCAAGCGCCTCAGAATGGCGTTCTCTTCCACGATACGCGCATAGTATTCCGCATTAGCGGCAGTTGGCGTGCTATCTGCTACCTCAAAGATATAATCGACGCCACCAACGTTCTCTAACTGATTCTGTCGTTGCAGCTCATTTTGAACAGTCAAAGTATCGACGGTATCGCCTCGCTCGTTCAACGTTGCCATCGTACTGAAAATGACTTGATGGGCACGTTTATAGAAATCGGCCGCGTCGATATATTCATTCACCGTAATATACGTCGTTGGATCGAGGAAAATCGACCCGAGTACCGCCTTCTCCGCATCAATATTTTGCGGCGGAATGCGATTAAGCACATCATCGGCCATTGCTATCACTCCCATCTTTCATAAAAACACAACACTACCATTATACAGATAAAACCTGGCAGATGGTACGGGAAAAACTTTTCTTAATATGCGAGGGATGATCACTTTAACTGGACCTCTTTAGGCTTTGATAGCAATAAATACCTCAAATACATAAAAATAAGTGAAAAGCAGTTATTTAACACTTATTATATATAAAGAAACACCTGTCACTTTCCAAAAAGGTATCACTATCCTTTTACTACCAAAGCAACCCTCAGTGGTTTCCGCCTTTTATCCTAGTCCTGTTCTGTTTGATCCAACGTCCGAATCACACGCGCTGGGTTACCTGCCACCACCACATTGTTCGGGACATCATGCGTCACCACCGCTCCTGCACCAACCACACTTCCGCTACCAATCGTTACGCCGGGGGTGATCACAACATGTCCGCCAATCCAGACATTATCGCCAATCGTAATTGGTAATGCTCGCTCAATCCTGGTATTGCGCCGTTCATATGCCAGCGGATGATGTGCCGTATAAAACCCACAATTCGGTCCCACGAACACGTGTTCCCCTAATGTAATGGGGGCGCAATCCATAAAATAGCAATGATGGTTCACAAAGCATTCCTTCCCGAACTGCGTATTGATACCATAATCTACGGTAATGGGAGGCATAATCACTGTCCCTTCTCCCAAGTTATCCACTGTGAATAACTTTTCTAATAACGCTCGCACGCCTTCATTATCCACAGGTGAAACTTGAGTCAATTCATAGCAATACTGCTTCGCCTGTTGATAACTTTCTTGAATGCTAGGATCTTTACTAAAATCATACCACTCACCATTTACCATTTTATCGAATTCACTGCCCATACCTGACCTCCTCTAAAAAAGCTCCACCATATCTGGCAGAGCCTCATCATTTTCTATTCATCTTCAATCACGTGAACACGAATGGTCGCTTCCACATCTGGATGTAATTTCACCGGCACATTACGGAAACCGAACGCCCGCAATGGTTCGGGTAATTCAATTTTACGTTTATCTACCTTTATACCATGTTGTTGTTCTAACGCTTGCGCAATTTGTTTAGATGGAATAGAACCAAATAAACGGCCGTCTTCGCCACCCTTAGCTTTTACAACTACAATGCTGTCATCAGATGCCAAGATTGCTTTGACTTTTTCTGCTTCAGCGCGTTCTTCAGCTTCTTCTTTTGCTTTTGCTCGCTGTTGCGCTTTTAACGTACTTAAAGCACCACCAGTCGCAGCTTTTGCTAAGCCACGTTTAATCAGGAAGTTCTGTGCGTAACCTGAAGAAACTTCTTTTACTTCCCCTTTTTTACCTTGACCTTTAACGTCTTCTAATAGGATAACTTTCATTATGCCTCTTCCTCCTCTAAATTTTTCAGTGCTTTCTTTAACATTTCAACGGCTTGTGAGACGGTCACATCACTAAGCTGTGTCGCAGCATTAGAGAGGTGTCCTCCGCCACCAAGCGCCTCCATGACCGTTTGCACATTCACATTCCCCATGCTTCGTGCGCTGATACCCACTCGGCCATCTTCGCGCAAATAAACCACATATGAGGCAGAAATGCCATTCATCGAGAGCAATTCATCTGCTGACTGGGCTGCCGTGACAATTGGATAAGTCACATCATCCTCACCCGCAGCGATCCCAACGCTTGTCCCAACAAATTGAACATTTTCAATCAAATGACTACGTTCAATGTAATCGGAGAGGTCTTCTTTGAGGAACTCCTGAATCAAAATGGAGTCTGCACCACATGACTTCAAGTAACTAGCAGCATCGAACGTCCGTGAACCCGTCCGCAATGAGAAACTGCGGGAGTCAACGATAATCCCAGCTAACATTGCTGTCGCTTCAATTCGGCTAATCGGTTCTGCCTCCGCATCTTGATATTCGAAGAACTCTGTCACCAATTCACATGCTGAAGAAGCATAAGGTTCAATGTATTCCAAAATAATATTATCCGGATACTCTTCCCCTTTGCGATGGTGGTCAATAATGACTACCCCATTGACGCGATCAACGAGATCAGGGGCGATCGTAATCGATTGACGATGACAATCCACCATAAAGAGCAAGGCGTTCGGTACAATCTCCTCAGCAGCCTCTTCTGGTGAAATAAGGGCGTTCGCAATTTTAGGGTTTTTGCGTAGCTCCACTAATAATTTACTAATGTCATCATTGATGCGATTTTCATTAATGACAATCTTACAGTCTTTACCATTCATTTCGGCAATGCGCCGAATCCCTAACGATGCACCAATAGCATCCATATCCGGATAGTCGTGGCCCATTACATAAATAGCTTCATTATCGCGAATCATTCGTGAAATGGTTGTCGCAATCTGGCGTGCTCTGACATGCGTTCGTTTCTCCATCGGGTTCGTCTTACCGCCATAGTAGCGTGCTTTTTGTGATTCCGTCTTGATGACAACCTGATCACCTCCGCGACTAAGCGCAAGGTCCAAATTAGATTGTGCCAAGCCACTGATATCATCAAGCGGCGCGTTATTAATTTCTTCTTGATAGGAGATCCCCATGGAAATAGTTAGTGGGAAGTTTGCCTTAGATGTCGCCTCACGAATATTATCAACAATGTTGAAGCGATCTTTTTCCATTTGCTTCAGTTCACCAACTGTCGCTAACATCAAAAAGCGATCATCATCCAGACGTTTAATAAAGCTGTTGTGTTTTTGCCCCCATGCCGATAGCTGTTTGGTGACATAGTTATCGATATTCGACTTGCGACGATCTGAATAGCCAGCAATTGTTTCATCGTAGTTATCAATCAGAATGTGTCCAATCACAAAGCGGTTGTCCTCTGCTTTGGTGACAATTTCACCATAACGCGTCACATCAAGAAAATACATCGCATTCTGTTCCGTAATAAGCCCAACATCGAAATAATGTTCATTCCAGAATATCCGCTTATTATCTGCATCCGGCTGCTCTGCCAAACGTTCATACAGCTCTAGCACATCAGCTGTCACTTCACGTGAATCTAATGATAAATTCTCCGTCATCAAATAGCGCTGCATATAAGGATTCATCCAACGTATGCGACTGCCATCATCGTGAAAAATAATAATCCCTAGTGGAATTTGCAATAAAATTTCATTTTCAACGGTTTCAATCTGTTCAGCGATTTCAAAAAGGCTTTCTTCTTGTGCACGCGACATTGAGAGTATAATCCAATATGTGAGGGCTGCGATCACAATGATGAGCCCGAGTGTTACCCATCCCAAATTTAGACTAGCATAGAAAGCTAGCGTGACAGTCAAAATCATTACTAATACAATAATCAGTAGCAATGAACGAATAACTGGCAACTTTAGGAATTCAGGAAAGGCAACCCCTTTGTTTCGTTTACTCATAAACCTTCCTCAGTCCTATAATATAGTTTCATAGTGACACCCCTTATTTTACCATATCTTAAATATTTTTCACGCTTCTCAAATACCATTAACAAAACTTCAAAAGAAGTGTAATCCTGATGTCACAGTGTTTCTTTTCCCTATATTATTGCGTCTATTGATTAGCGTAAATGTTTCACGTGAAACATTTACGCTAATCATCTATCATTGAACACCGCAACATAACAGTCGTATTCAATGACTAAACTAGGTGGGTATTATCTCTGGCACACTTTTCAGCGTAAATATTGACTATGGTGAGTAAATCTAATGGATACACAACCGAAAGCGAAGGATCATTAGTTTATTCCATTATTCGCGCCATTAATGATGGTCTGTTATAACTAAAGCCTTTAATCCCTATTCATTTATTACAGAAAATCATGTTTCACGTGAAACATGCTTATGTTGACAGAGCAAAAATGGTACTGCTAACTAATACTTTTATTATTCTGTTTTCGCAGATGGTGAAAATAGAAGGTGAAAATGCAAATAGACTTTTGCTGTTAGTCGCTTTTTCTCGTCTCTCCTGTCAATCATGCTATACTGTGGTGTAGTGAAATTGAGGAGAATTAGAAAACAAAGCTAGAAGAATAATAAGAAATAAGACGCAAGCGAATAAAAAATTAAGCATAGACAGGACTGTAAATAGCCCCTTTACTCTTCATAAAACCCTCCTCTCGCAAAAAAGCACTGTACTTACTGTAGAAGCCAAATTGGTTTCAAAAAAGTTGATCTGAGCTTACTGATCTAATACAAAAAAATGCCTTTACTAAAAACCCAATAGCGTCTGTGGGATTCGCCATAACGACATTTTCGTTTTCATCTAAGCCCTACCATCAGCCTAGCAAAAGAACTTAAAAAGGGCCCGACCGTGTGAAAAATAAAGGCATCAATAGCTATTCAGTAATTTATCTCTCCTTATCTAGCCTTCTAGTCTCTCTTTTCGAAAATTTCTTTGTTCGTTTTATCTCCCTCCAGCTCGTCGATTTTTGTTGTTTCACGTGAAACAAATTCACTTTTTAAATGAATTCTATTTCTGACTGCAATTAATGTTTCACATGAAACATTAATTGCCAGAGAACTCCTTGGCTTTTCGATTAGTAAGTTTCACGTGAAACATTAGGTGTAAATTTTTTGTTTCTTTAGATCTCCTTCTATGTAGGTAGTAGAGTAGGATGACAATATTTACTTTTACTTTGTCTATCGCTGCTTATCTTTTTTACGATTATCCTCATCAAAGTTTCTTGAGTAGCTCCTTTATCTAAGATTTTATTATGATCATCACGCTCTATGTCTTCTATATTAATTAGTCTCTTCCATAACATCATCCTCTTATTTCAAAACGATTTACTGCTTTATAGTCCCCCTCATTGATTGGGGGAATACTGATTTTTTATTGGACGATGAATATCTAAACTAGTTCCCCTCGTTGATGGGGAGGAGAAAATACCGTCTTTAAGTCATTATCAATTCTGCTCTACCGCCGTTTTCTATGAATGAATTAATGCTACTTCTTTTCCATCCCATCCGTTCTTTGTTCTACCCACATCCTAAGGGAAATTATTTCCATTTTATCCTTCGTCAATTTCATAATGTTTCACGTGAAACATCACCCCATTAACTAGACTTAAAATATTTTCTTTACTCTATTCTCTTCCCCCTTCTCAATGATAAGTTATGTTTTATCAGGCACATGAATTTCTTATTGGACAATAATCCTTTCCTATTTAATTAGAGAAAACGCCTCAACTCATCAGAACTAATCAAGAGAAAGGCAAGTTAATCAATGTTTCACGTGAAACATTGATTAACTTGCCTTTTTCTATACGATGATTCCCACGAAAACGTAGAGTTTATATAAATCCAGCAAAATAAGTATCTAAAATGAACGCACAGCTATTAATGATTCAAACCAAAGTCAAAAGTATTTATACTGAATAAATCAGTCCTAATGATGAGATAAAAGCTCATCTAATTTTTATTTTATGTGACCCACGCCACGATGTTTATCGCACTATCACTTCTTTGCCTAACTTCATTATCAAACGTTAAATTTTGATCTCTACAGTTGTGCATAGTATAAACCGCAGTAGCAACAAGACCAGTCATATAACTATTTTTACTGAAGTGAAAGAGCTAAAAGGTGTCTTATACATTTTATAGTTTCTGTCGACTATTGATCCCTAATGAAATCTATTTTGTAAGACAAAGTCAAAGCCGAATGGGAGACAGCCGTACATACTAATGAATGTGAAACAATTATTACTGATCCCATCCTGATTTTATAATTCTCAAGCTCACTTTAAATCATCAGGAGATATTTTTTGTAATACCAGTCTTCGAGAGAATGCTATACTAGGTCGCACTTATTATACAATTCCTTATGGCGATGATATCTTTAATCCGCTCAGCGATTTTACCAAACCCATGTTGATCATCATCATAGCGAGCAAGATGCTATCATCCCTATCTGCTATGCAAGAAGCGAGCCAGAAGATGGATGATGGTATACCAATGCTGAAGTTCACACTATTAAAAAAGCTAGTCATGGATTCACTCCTAATGAACTCAATACTGCTCAGACCACTGGCTATCTTTACATAAATAGTTTTTCATCATAAAAGGATGTTTCACGTGAAACATCCCTCTATTCGCTAATGACCTGGCTACTAGTATCTAATTCAAAAAAGCTATTCGTTTTTGCTCTACACATTCTCAATATCTTCAAGCATCAATATATTCCTTAGCTATAGCTATTCCGTTCTTCATACCAATATTAAAAATCCAGCATCTTATTCCCTTATCTGTTCTGGGAGACTACTGACTAAAACCTTACAAAACATATGACTATCAAGCGTGACAAATCTGCCTATCATCAATCCCAATATTTAATGTTTAATAGCTAGTGTATCACTGTATCAATATCATATCTTCATTGCTCTTATCAGCGGATGCCTAAAGTTTTTAGCTCATCTCCTTTATCGTTGATGTTGAACATTAGATAGCCTAAATATTAGATAACTTTGGCTGAGTCAAGTCACGCAGGCTTAGGTGTCTTAAATGCTTATGATACTTCTGATTACAGGGCACCATGAGTATTTGAGTTTTTATACAACTTGCCTTTCAAAATCTGTTTTGACAGCTATCTAAATAAAATTAAGCGAGATCTTCATAAATATCAGACGGGATCCATTAGCTATAAACGCTAAACAATTTAATCACTGTTCTAGGAATGAAAACCTCAGTAATTGGGTGAATATCGATAACCAATGCCACCTACATTTTTTTCAATCGTTCCATTCCTCACTTAAACAAGCAGGAGTAACTAACTTTGATCTTTTCATTAGTTTGCGATGCGTTGTCCACAAATGGAGGGGGAAAAGGGATTTTTAATTGATAGACCTTTCTCTTGATTACAACCTCTAATCAAAAAGTATCTCTTTTCTTAGACTTCAGTTATCCACCTATGTTATGGCAAAACCAGATGAAAATATATGTTCTTATCTATTAAAAAGTGGATAAAGTAGAACAGTATGTTCTTATCCACAAAAAATATGCACAAATCCACAGTGTTCCACGTGAAACAGGTCTTTTATCCACCCATTATACGAACACTTATTAACATATCTACACATTTATCCACATTAGCGAAGTTTCCCACCTTTTCTGTGGATAATCTGTTACTATGACGAACGGATATTCTTTTTGGACGCTAGAAATGTTGTATATTTGCTACAGTTTATTCTATTTAAGGTGTTATTGTAAGGGTTATCTACGCAACTACCTAGTTTATTGTCCATTCTTGTCACTATTTATAGTTATTATTCAGTTGATTTTGTGGATAACCTTAGTTATTAACATCTTTTCCTCAGTTTTCACCATGGTGTTTGTGGATAATTTACTATTTCTATCCTTATTCTTCTTTCCTTTAGCTACGATCTTTTCCACTTTACAGGCATGCCCTCATTTATATTTCCCAGCAACGAGCGCAATAAAAAAGGAGACCTATCAAATGATAAGTCTCCTGTAATGTCTATTATTCGAAACAGCATTAGTCCTTCACTGTGAATGGTACTAATGCCATGATCCGTGCACGCTTGATAGCTGCAGTTAAGGTACGTTGATGTTTTGCGCAAGTCCCGGTAACGCGACGTGGCAAAATCTTACCTTTTTCGGACATGAAACGTTTCAAAAGATCTGCATCTTTATAATCGATATGGTCCATATGGTTAGCGCAGAAGTAGCATACTTTTCTACGACGGCGACCACCACGGCGACGATTTTGTGCCATACTGAGTTAATCCTCCTTCACTGCGATGTTAGAACGGTAAATCATCGTCAGCAATCTCCATTGAGGAATTGTCGTTATCATTGGATGGGAACGGGTTGTTGTTCCCGAAGTTTCCAAAGTTATCTCCGTTATTCCCACTATTGCTGCCGTAATTACTGTTGTAAGAGGAATTATTCTGCTGGTTGCCGTAATCAGCAAATGGGTCTGCATTTTGGGAATTATACCCACCGCCATACTGTTGTGAACTATTGTCACCAGCAGGACGGCTCTCGGTTACATTCTTGGACTCTAAGAATGTAAAGTTGTTAACGAGTACTTCTGTTACATAAACCCGTTGACCTTGTTGATTTTCATAGTTACGCGTTTGGATACTACCCTCTAAGCCCACTAAGGAGCCTTTACGCGTAAATTTGGCAAAGTTTTCAGCTGCTTTACGCCACATCACACAGCCAATGAAATCTGTCTGACGTTCACCATTGGCATCACGGAAATTGCGATCAACAGCGATGGTAAAGTTGGCTACAGCAACACCACTCTGCGTGTAACGTAGGTCAACTTCTCTTGTTAAACGTCCAACCAACACTACATTGTTAATCATGCCATAACCCCTCTCAAACGATTGACGTTATTAGTCTTCAACTTTGGTGATCATATGACGTAGGATACCGTCGTTGATTTTTGCCAAGCGATCAAATTCGTTGATCCCTTTTGCATCTTCAGCTTCACAGTATACCAAATGATAAACACCTTCGCGGAATTTATCGATTTCGTAAGCAAAGCGACGTTTTTCCCAGTCTTTTGATTCACTAATACGGGTACCGTTGGACGTTAAGACGTTGTCAAAACGTTCTACTAATTCGCTCTTGGTTCCTTCATCGAGGTCAGGACGAATAATGTAAAGCACTTCATATTTTGTCGTATTTTCATTCATCAGACTTTGCACCTCCTTTTGGTCATTAATGGTCCTAGTCAATTGCTAGGACAAGGAGAGTATTTCAATACTCACGCTGATCCATTGTACCGAAACTTCCTAGAAATAGCAATAGTTGAGCTCGAATCAATTTTAATCATCGCTTTTGCCATCATCCTATTTCATCAGTCTTTGCAGTGCTTTTTCTATATTAGATTTATCATCTCCCTGAAAACTTGATAATTCCTTCAACAACAAAAAGCGCCTCTCGAAAGAAGCGCCTTAATGCCTGCTATAACAACTAACGTAATTTGAAACGGCTGGGTGCAAAATGGATGACCAAAAAATAGCCAATAATGACATAAATTCCCAAGATACTACTCAATGTTAACCACGCGGTCAACGGTGATAAAGTGCCCATTAAATGGCTAGCGAGAATAACTACCGCATATCCCATATAATGCAGTAGGGAGTAGAGCGGACTTTTTATTTTCATATTTTCTGTGTAAGGCTGTACCAAGTAGTAAAGATAGAGCGTATGAAAGCCAAAGAAAAAGATTCCCACAACGACCATCAATAAGGGTAATAGTAGGGGCTGAAGCATTCTTCCTCCCAACAGCCAGTAACTAGCCCCTAAAAATATAACAGTTATCAGAAAAATCGGTGTTAAATATCCCCACAGTCTGCGGCAGCGATACGTGATCGTCTGACGCAAGGCTTCTGGTTGCGTGTAGAAGTGATTCTTCATCATGGTGCGATCCATATTGAAGAAACAGATCCGAGTGAAGGTTTCTCCCATACTCATAACGATCACGTACATATATAACAGGACTGCCATGGGGCCTACTGATTCGAACAGTTCTTCTACCTCCATTGGCGCTAACTGCTGATGAATGCTACCTTGGAATAGCATTAAGAGCGCTAAGACTATTGCTGATGCTATCGTAAGGAACAGGGTTATTTTGCGATAGGGGAGTTTCAACTTGCGATGCCCCACACGTGCAAAGAAAATTTCATTGATGTAACGCATGCCATGATACTGGTTGAAATGCTCAGTATCTGTTTCTACTGCCATATCTTCGACGACCAAATCTGCCGTATCTACCTCTGATGGGCCACTCGTTTCATCGCTCTCTAATAGGATAGAGACGGATAAGTTCTGTTTCGCTTTTCGATTGATCTCTTGACGATAGTAGTCAAATCCCTTTTCACCAAGTAGGAAAAATACTCCACCGATTAAGGCAACTGGCCACTGGAAGAACAAAAATAGCGCTTGTCGCATGGGACTAATCAGCCAGAGAAAATGAATGATAGCACTCACCAATAGTCCTCCGCCTAATACCAGCAAAAGACGCATTCCCCATTTATCCGTATCCCGTGTTAATAGCTGCCGATGCCATGGCCAAGCTAAGGGACGCATTAGAGCGGAAATCCCCACAAAGAAGACTTGGAAATAAACAGCCCCTAGCAGCGGAATCGCTTGATAGAGGTCACTATTGTTGCCCACTTTCAACATCAATGTCAATATCGTGCTGGCAGCGATCAATCCAATGCCTTTGTTAAAGTAGAAGCTCCAACGATAGTAAAGCGCTGGCTCTAGTCCGAATACTTTGATTAAAAGTGTATCATCACGTTCATCAGGCATAATAAATAATCCCTCTAGCAATGCTTCAAGCCAAGCCATTACAGATACTAGAAAGAGGAATAGCCACTCACGGTTGATCTGATTCAACCCTAATAGAGACAGATGTGCTAGCTTTTCACCGAGATAGCTGGTCACTATCTGCAGAATAAACAAGTAGACCAATTGCCCGATGAAACTTTTCAGTAGAAGTGAAATGAACGCGATAATGCTACTAAAATGAATAAAACGTTCAGCGCGATACCAGCGTTGTGGGAGATAGCGCCCAATCAATGGCAAGCGACTCAAATAGAAGAGCAGGGCGTTGTAAGATTCGGTCAGCTGAATGGCCAACAAAGTCTTTAATGCTGGCATCTCAATCGTCTCCTTCTGTAGAGTGCTTTTGGTCACGGACATCACTAATTTCTAGTGGCTGTACGTGATCTTCCAACTGCGCCATTTGCTCTTTTTGTGCGGCTTGCGCTTGTTCCTGGCCCGCTTTAATCTGGGCAATAGTCGTTGGGTCTTCGCCTACAGTCAGAGCTTCCACAAGCTTAGCTTCAAAATTCGGTTCCTTTGGTGCATAATCCAAGGCATGAAGGCGTCCATCCTTCAGCAATACCACCTCATCTGCCAATTCCTGTGCGAGTGAGACAATGTGCGTGGACAGTAAGATAATGCGATCCTTCTTCATTTCGCGCAGTACCTGTTTCATCTGGGCCTGTACCACAATATCGACAGCAGCGAGCGGTTCATCCAATAAAATGACGGGTGGTTGGAGGATCAATAGACTGATCAGCGCTAACTTACTTTTCATTCCGCTTGAGTAGCCTTTGATTAACCGATAGCGATCCTCCTGATTGATATCGACTAAATCGAGATATTCCTCCGCTTGCCATTGTCCCGGCGCTTGATGTAAATCCAGGTAAAAGCGGACAAATTCGTACCCTGTCAGGAATTCTGGTAATACGGTTTCGGCAAATAACATGCCAATATCATCCATCTGTAATGCCCGTTCTGTCCCGTCATCAAAAACCAATGTGGCTTCGCCTTCGTCAGCACTTAATTCTCCATATAAAATGTTAAATAAGGTCGTTTTCCCCACGCCATTTCGACCGAGCACCCCTGTAATAGTACTTTGGTCAAAGGACATTGTGCAGTCAGCTAAGACATGATGTGAACCAAAACTTTTCTTGATTCGATTAATTTTCAGTTGCATGGTGGGCTCCTTTCTAAAAAATTTATTTCTCATATGATAACGTTTTCTATAATTAGTCGCAATACCGCTCCAGCGAAAATCATATCAGCCAACCTCCTGATAGTATCGTTATGTCAAACGAACCTGCATCCACGCTATCGTGAAATGAGCTCCTCATAAATACCAATCCTATTGACTGATCATAAGACAACGATGAGATCCCCACAATAATGAATGGCTAAAATAAAAACAGCTGCCTGAGCGTTCAGACAGCTGTTCGTTCGTCATCAATTAAGCCTGGCCTTTGCTTTCGCTCTTCCATGTGCCCACTGATTGCTTGAAAGCTTTCATGAAGCCTGCATCGCTGTAAACCAACACATTGCTGCGGTAGAAGGTGATGGATAACCAGCTGATGATCACAATAGCTAGCAGATAAATAATGATCGACAAGCCCAATTCCCATGGAGCCACTAAATGCTTCGCCAATCGCAAAGGCATAATAGAAGCAGAGAAGAATGGAATATGAGAGGCAATCACATAGAAGGGAGAGTCAGCAAATTCTTGACCGAAGATGCCAATGTAAAAACCAATCAAGAGTAAAAAGGTCAGTGGGGTAGCTGCTTTTTGCACATCCTCTGTTCGGCTAACCAGTGAGCCGATGAATGCAGCTAGCATGGAGTAGAGGATAATCCCCAAAATACCATAGATAATAACCCAGATAATCAAATCGAGGTTGTCTTTGACAATGGAAACACCGGACAACATGCTCGTAATTTCTTCTGGAATACGCATTGGCAGCATGTCTGTCTTATAGGCAATCGCAATGCCACCAAAGACTACCACGTAAATCAAGATGTGGGTGAGAATCATCAACACCACTCCGAGCAATTTCCCGAAGAAGTGCGTGGTAGCGCCCATGCTGGAGAGGATAATTTCCATGATGCGCGAGCCCTTCTCTGATGCAATTTCCTGCATGATTAACATCGAGTAATAAATCACAAAGAAGAAAAGAACAAAACTACCGGCCATTCCGAGCGCAAAGCGAATGCCAGTTGCTAAACCATTCCCTTCATTTTCCGTATCGCCCAGTATCGTCACCCGATCGAGTGTCAATTGACTCTCCATCAGCGCTTGCATTTGACTAGACGAGAGGTTGTATTCACCTGCTCGCTTCGCCATTTCATAGTTGGATAAGAGTGAAACTATCGGTTGCAATTTGGCAGTTGAAACGAGGTCATCATCTTTTTCATAGTAGGTGGCTTTCATTGGGGTTGCTTTTGTATCTAAGACAAAATACCCCGAAATATCATCATCTGCTAATTTCTTTTTTGCTTCTTTTTCCGTGATATCAAAGTTCAGTTTAAAATTCGTTGGATTGGGCTGGCTCTTGATGAACTGCTCCACTCCAGCATCGGCTTTGATGATGGGTAATTCACCTTGGCTAGCATTATCTGACATATTACTGAAGAAGTAACTAATCCCAGTAATAATCGCTAACATAATCAGTGGCGAGAGCACCATGGTCACAAATGACCAGCTCTTGACATTCTTAAAATAGGTATTTTTAGCGACGACCCATAGCTTACTCATTAGAGCCACCTGCTTCCATTTTGAAAATTTCCTCGAGTGTTGGCGGTTGCTGATCGAACGTCTGAACGTACTCACCTTTTGTTAATGTTTCGAAGAGATCAGGGCCGTACGATTCATCACTCAGCTGCAAACGGAACTGATGTGGGGAGCGCTCAGTCACCTTAACCACGCCATCCAATGCCTCAATCTGCGCCGCTGTCCATTGATCAGTATGAATGAAGATCCGCGTTTTGCCGAAGCTATTGCGCACGTCTTCGATACCACCATAGAGGACTTGCACACCATTATGGATCATCAACATACTGTCGCAAATTTCCTCCACGTTATTCATGTTATGCGTAGAGAAGATAATTGAAGTGCCACGATCACGCAGGTATAAAATCCCTTGCTTCAATAGATCGGCGTTCACTGGGTCCAGTCCACTGAAAGGTTCATCGAGAATCATGAATTTTGGCTCATGAATCAATGTCCCAATCAATTGTACTTTCTGCTGATTCCCTTTAGACAGTGTTGAAATTTTGTCAGTAACTTTCCCTTTAACTTGGAAGCGTTCCATCCACTGTGGAATACGTTCATCGATAACCTTAGGATCCATGCCACGCAGTTCAGCAAAATAATGAATCTGATCGTGAATGGTCATTTTTTCATAGAGTCCGCGTTCTTCAGGCAGATAACCAATCGTATCGTAGACTTGTGATCCCATTGGTTTTCCGTTCCACATAATTTCGCTCTCTGGTAATTCTGGTGTGATGAAATTGAGGATCATACGAAAGATCGTCGTCTTTCCTGAGCCATTTCGCCCAATCAGACCGAGAATTTCTCCATCTTTTACCTCGAACGACACATCATCAACCGCTACAACCGATCCAAACGTTTTGCGTAAATGTTTAGCAGTCAGCAATTTCTTTCCCTCCCTTTTATAAGAAAAAGTGAAAATTTTCTAAATACTGCTCTCAGTATAGCATATCTATTTTTAACAAACGATGCGAAAATAGCGGGGGAATGAAGGCACAAAAAAAGCAGTTGGCCGCCTGCCCACTGCTTATGGTCTTTCTAGTCGGGGGAGAAGAAAGAATAGAGAATAATGATTGGTATGGGATAACTATAGAACATAGATTTGAACATTTAATGATTGTCGTTGATAATTTTTTTGCATCCTCACGATATTTGTATGATCAATGTGTGAATGTTTTTGGTATCACTCCGGTCTCCTCCTACTAAAATGGCTGATTCCTGAAAAAATCCCCCCTTTTTTGGTGCCGATCAACACTGAATAGCCAGAGGGCCTTAGTGTTAGCGTATGAATCGACGGTTGGTATGCTAAAAATCTCTCAATTCTATTTTCCTTGTTCACTAGCGGCTCATACTGTATGAAAAACCTTGAGCGCATCTACTAAGGAAACATGCTATGATAACCTTGTGTTTAATTTGTCAAAAGGAGGCGCAGTTTTATGCCGAAGCTTCTCATTGTGGAAGATGATAAGGATACCAATCGTATTCTCATGCAAATGTTAAGTGTCATCCCTGAGTATGAAGTAGTGAGTGCGTACTCGGGATCGGAAGCACTCCTTCAACTCGAACAGCAGGCTTTTGACCTCATTCTGCTCGATCTGATGCTTCCTGGTCTAAGTGGCGAAGAGGTACTCGAAAGAAGCCAAGCCAAACATCACGGTGGGGTCATTGTCTTAAGTGCGCGCAGTGAATTGGAGGATAAGGTGCAGCTGCTGCATCTCGGTGCTGACGATTATCTCACCAAACCATTTCATCAACAGGAACTAAAAGCTCGCATCGAAAGTGTGTTGCGCCGCTATCAAAAAAATACGGCTACGCCAACAAAAATGCTTACCTATCAAGCCTTACAAGTGAACCCTAATGAACATACGGCGACCATCCATCATCAAACGCTGAAATTGACCAATACTGAGTTTGATATTCTCATGTTGCTCCTCGAACATCCGCATCAAGTCTTCACGCGTGAACAGATCTATCAACATATCTGGGGGGATCAACATTATGTAGAAGACAATGCTATTAACGTCCATGTTTCCAACCTGCGTAAAAAAATTGCGACGTTGGATGATACCCATCCTTACATTGAAACAGTCTGGGGCATTGGTTTTAAACTCGCCTAGTCCTATTTTTTGCTACTCCAGCCACCAACTGCAGATTTCGGTCTGCAGTTTTCTTTATGTCTTCTTTATTATTTACTAAGGACTCCTTTACGCGCTATCGGTATACTGCTAAATAAAGACAGCTCAAGTTTCTAGTAGCTAATGTTCTATCATTTAGGAGGGAGTTACTTTTCCTCTACTTTGTTTTATAAGAAATTAAACCACTCATAAAGAAAGGATGATAATAATGAACCAAACACCCGTACTCACAGTCACTGACCTCACCAAGCGCTATGGGGAACAAATGGCATTGAATCATTTCAATCTCTCCGTCAAACCTGGCGAAATTATCGGCATTGCTGGGCCAAATGGGGCAGGAAAGACGACTTTGTTCAAAATTTTGACAGGACTGACCCCTAATTATGAGGGCCAAGTGCGCCTATTTAATGCCACAACCAAAAAAGAACTACAGTCGGCCCGGAAGTACGTGGGAGCTATCATCGAAGACCCTGCCTTCTATCCAGAACTCTCAGCGCGACAGAATTTAGCTATTTTCCGCTGGCAACGTGGGGTGGTAGATACCAATCGAGTTGACGAACTCCTTGAACAATTAGAACTCAGCCATACTGGGAAAAAGCCAGTGAAGAATTTCTCACTTGGGATGAAACAGCGGCTAGCGATCGCACAGTCGCTCCTGCACCGTCCCGACTTATTGATTTTTGATGAGCCCATCAATGGACTCGATCCTAAGGCTATCCGCGAATTACGTCAATTGTTCCACTATCTGGCCCATGATCTAGGCGCGACCCTCCTCATTTCATCCCATATCCTCAGTGAACTGGAGGAGGTGTGCGATCGTTTTGTGATCATGAATCACGGTCAAAAGTTAAAGGAATTCTCCAAAGCAGAATTAGCGACAATGACACAGGATTTCTACTTTCTCCGTGTCGATCAGGTTCAAAAAGCTGCTACCATTCTGGAAGAAAAATTACATACGACCGCTTATGAAGTGGATGAAAAAGGGCAGCTGCGCTGTTTCGACCTCTCTATTCCGCCTGAAGTGATTAATCAAGCGTTAGTGACCAATAACGTCATGGTAAGCGAACTGACTGTCCACCAACGCCAGCTGGAAGATTTATTTATTCAGTTGGTTGAAACACCCACCAAGAAAGGATGATTACAATGGGACGACTCATTAAAGCAGAATGTCATCAATTATATTGGAGTCGAGCATTTCGTGTCTTTTTTATTCTGTTTGGAATACTAGGCGCCTTAATGATTGGTTATCTACCCACCTTTATTAAATGGGCAACCACTATCCCTGGCCTAGAAATTACAACACCTAACCCCATGCCTACACCGATTGGTATCAGCTACGAGATGTTAAGTTCTGAAGGGATAATGATTATTATCTTCTATCTCACCTATCTGGTTTATCACAGTGAGAACAGCAATCGAACGATCATCAATCTCATTGCTACAGGGCAATCCCGTTTAGCCATTTACTTTTCCAAATGGTTCACTATGCTTTGTGCCGGGGTATTCACCAATCTTATTTACTGGGCAATCATTCTCGTCATCTCATTGATCGCAAAACAGCCTGTTTCGCTCTTCACTGATTTTACCCAGACGGTAATGACCGCAGGCGAACTGTTCTTATGGTGGGCGATGCTGGCCAGCTTAGCGAATGCTTTTCTCTTCAATCTACATAAGGAAACGTGGGCGGTCTTCCTCCCTTATCTACTGATCATATTTGGGGGTGGGTTGGTGAATATTTTATTCTCTCGTTTCCTCCCTAACTTTTTTGAGAAGTTATTACCTTATCTATTCTATAATCTATCGCCCGATCAGCCTTTACTCTACCATGACCATAACCTTGCTCCTATGCTCATGATTCTCTGGAGCATCGCTTTTCTCTTCATCGGGTGGATCGGCTTCAAACAAAAAGAAATTCGTTAATCATTATCTAATGGCGAGTAGTCCCATCTTCTCGCCGTTTTTCGTTATAATAAGGAGAGAAACAAAGGGGGAAGTGCGATGATCGAGTTAGTTATTGGTGGCATCATTGGTATTATGATTGGTTATCTGTGGCATTACCAACAAGTGAAAGGAGAAGTGAAGCACCTAGAGAACCAACTGAAACATAGTGAAAAATTCCCATCGCAACACTTGTTGGTGACACAGCACCAGCACACTGGATTGGAACCCTTGATGGCAGCCTTTAATGTCATCTATCATCATGTTCAAACGCAACAAGTATTAGAGGAGCAGCATTTTGAGCGGCTGCGCCAGGATCTCGGTAATATTTCACATGATTTACGAACACCCCTGACAGCGATCATTGGTTATTTAGAACTCATTCAAGCTGAAGAATCCCATACCGCTGAGGCCGAAGCCCACCTCAACTACGCTATCAAGCGGGCCGATCGCTTAAAAACACTCATTCAAGACCTCTTCTATCTTTCGAAATTGGAGAATCATACCCTTGATCTCGCCACCGAACCTTTGCCGATTGAACGCGAATTACAAAATGTGCTCGCCAGCCACTATCCATTATTACAAGCGGCCCCCATTACTATTGAAACAATGACGATCGAACCCACTCCACCCGTCTTAACAAACGCTGCCGCAGTGGATCGTCTGTTGACTAATCTCATTATTAATATCGCCAACCATGGCAGTGGAAATGTCAGTATCACTCATCAACTCGAAGAGGGACAAGCCGTCACGCGTTTCACTAATGCTATCGCGCCCACTGAAAAGATTGACCTAGAACGTATTTTTGATCGTCATTATACGGGGACAACAGAGCGCAACCAGGATCATTCTGGTCTCGGTTTAGCGATCGCCCATGAACTCTGCTTGCAGTTGGGACATACATTGACTGCTTCTATGCCGACCAAAACCACCTTTCAAATCGAAATCCGTTGGTAAATCGATCGACAAAAAACCGCCATCACAAAAGGGAAGTGCCCCTTGTTTACTCATCGGGGCGCCTACCACAAGCGTGATGACGGTTTTTATTTATCATAATTTATTAAAGGGTATTGGCTGCTTTCTGTTTTTCAGCGATCTTCGGTAAGATCACTCCTAAACCAACCAAAACAATAGGCGTCAAGATATTCAACCCGATTTCAAATGGTGAGCCTTTGAACATCCCTAGCATGCAGCAGGCTGCCGTCACAAGGAAGCACCAGTACCCGGCAATTTTACCGAGGCCTTGGCTCTTGATGAATTGATAATCCGATTGGTAACGATGTTGTTGCGATTTCAATGCAATGTAAGCTAAGAACACCCAGAGATAACGGAGTGGCATGCAGACCGCATTCAACTGCGTGAGGAAACGCAATACTGCCGTTACGTTGCCGATACCAAACATAGGCAAGATAATCAGTGGACTAACAATAGCGACAATCAACCAAATCCCGTTGACATATGCCCCTTTGTCGTTCTTCTTGAGCAATCCATGTGGTACAAATTCACGCGAAATTTCGCTATCCAATAACATACGCAATGGCGCATCAATAGAGATAACCAATACTGACAATTGGCCGATCAAGTTACAGAGGGCGTAAATCACAACGAATGTATTACCCAAATGGTAGTATTCACCCAAACGTTGGAAGGCCCAGTATGCCCCATTAGCCACATAGGAGTCAAAATGCGCATTGACATCATTAACATCAAACATCATTCCCAAAGCGATTGTTCCCATAATGGCTGAGAAAACAACCATTACGGCAAGGAAGATCATCCCACGTGGAAATTCTTTTGCTGGGTTCTTCATCTTGTTAACATATGGCGAGATCTTTTCACACCCACCAACCGCAAAGACTAAGATAGAGAGCGAGGTTAAATATTGCAAGTCAAATTTAGGAATAAGGTTATTCCAGCTCCAATCAATCGTTTGATAATGGGCAGTAGGATTAATTGCCGGTGCAGCAATCATCATCACAATGTACAATAACCCCATTACAAACATCGAACTACCCGCCAATGTGGCTAATGTCTTGAGTGGGTTCAACCCGCGGGAGGCCACCCAAGCAAAGAATAAGAACACAACCAACGTCACCATCTGAATCAGACGGATGTCCATGTTGTCATAGAACGATGAGTTCTGGAAAACCACCCAACTGAGTGCTTTCAATCCCCCAGTTGCTTTGGAAGCAATGTATGGCATATGCACGACCCAATAAGTCCATCCAGCGTAGTATGCCAGTTTGGCAGTCATAGTTCCTTCAATCCAAGAACTCACACCACCCCCAGCATCCTGGAAGGTTGACCCCAATTCCCCAACCATCAAGGCATAAGGGATGAAGTACAGAGCAAACATGAGAATCCAACTGAAAATGACCTGTACCCCATTAAAGTACACGTACCCATTCACAGCATTCCCGAAACCCCACACTGTAGCAAAGGCCATAAACGCCAAATTATACCAATTGAGGAGTTGGCGTTTATTTTTTTCCTGCTGTAGATCCATTTCATCTCCTACTTTCTAATTTGTTTTTACAATTCTCTATTATTTTACTGTTATTACTTGCCATAAGCTATAGAAAAATGCATTTTTGTTAGAAAAATCTTATTTGAAAGATTTTATGATTGATATAAAAAAGAAAAGATTCCTTTATCGATAAGTCGCTCTATCTATATCATTCAAAATAAAAATTTCTATTCTTCTCGTTCTATGTGATCCATTTCTAAAAGCGATGGTATAGTACCAGAACAGTAAAAATCGATAACCTGTACAGCCTTGTGATAAAATGAGATAAGATGACTTCGCAAAGGAAGAACCGGTAACCATCCACTTTTAATCCCAGAACTTTCCATCACTAAAGAACATTTTTTAACAAGGAGGCAACGATGCTTTCAAAAACCATTCAATTAATGGGAACGTTTATTACGAGTAGTGTCGAACATCCCGAAGCAGCACGTATTCTCAAAGAGACAATCAATCGCCTCTATGCCTACAACGCCAGATTCAGCGCCAATGATGAAACGTCGCTCCTCATGCAGATTAACCGCGCAGCTGGAAAAGAGGCAATCCACGTCCCAGCAGATTTATATCATCTCATCAAAATCGGTAAGCAAAAAAGCCTGGAGAGTCAGGGCGCACTCAATATCGCGATTGGTCCCTTGATCAAACAGTGGAAGATTGGTTTTTCAGATGCACAAGTGCCGAGTGAACAAGCTATTCAGGCGGCGCTCCAGCATATTCGCCCCGACAAAATCCAACTCGACGACGTTCATCAAACAGTGAAATTGATGGAACCGGGGATGGAAATTGATCTCGGCGCGATTGCGAAAGGTTATTTTGCCGATGAAATTACGCATTTTTGGCAACAAGCAGGCGTCACAAGGGGGTTAATCAATCTCGGCGGGAATGTGAAAGTGTTTGGGCCTTCTGAGCATGATGACGGATTGTGGCGGATTGGTATCCAAAATCCAACGCAGCCACGTGGCAACCTGCTCACTTCTGTCGCAATTTCTTCGGGTTCGGTGGTCACTTCTGGCATCTATGAACGCTCACTCACAGTGGATGGACGCACCTATCATCATATCTTTGACAGCAACACCGGCTACCCCATCGCCAATGACATCGCTAGTATATCGATCATTGCGAAAGAATCCCTCACCTGTGAAATCTGGACCACGCGCTTATTTGCCACTTCCTCAGCTAAAGAGGCACTGGCAGCTTTGAACGCACTCGCCAAAGACGGCATCAGTGGTATTATTATCGATAAAAATCAACACCTCTACTACGCCGATAATCTCATTTAACAGTGAAAGGAAATGCCTATGTCTCATTGGAACGAACAAAAAATCACCAAAGTCACCACTGCTAAAGATCTCACACAAACGCTAAAAGCACTAGGGGTTACGGCTACTGACACGCTTTTCGTTCATACCAAACTCAGTGCTTTCGGTTTTATTCCAGGCGGAGAGGAAGGGGTCGTTGTGGCCTTAAAACAAACAGTCCCACAAGGTAACGTGATGATGAACACACAAACGTCAGACTTTTCTGATCCGAAAGAGTGGGGCTACCCACCGGCAGACCCTAAGACGTGGGCGACTATTCGCGAGGCGATGCCCGCCTATGATCCTCAAACCACACCGGTGCATATGATTGGAAAAACACCGGAATTCTTCCGCACACAGCCGGATACCGTACGCAGTGACCACCCGCTTTATTCCTTTGCTGCCTGGGGAGGAGATGCTTACGCCCTCACAAGTGACCATGCGCTTGATCTTCCTTTTGGTTCCACGAGTCCCTTGGCGAAATTCGTCGCCAAAGAAGGAAAAATCGTCTTTCTGGGTACCGATTATGAGACGTGTACGCTGTTGCATCTTGCTGAATCGCTCATTGATCGTCCGACAATAACGGAATGGGCAAAGATCAAACAGGGTGGGGAAGAAGAATGGGTGGCTTTCCAAAATGTAGACTTGGAACCGTATGACGACTTTGCTGATTGTGGCGCTGCTTTCGAACAGGCACACCCACAAGCTATCCGCACGGCTGATGTGCAGGGAACCATTGTCAAAGTCATCGACAGTCAACCTTTGATCGATTTCGCTACAGCCTACTACCGCAAAAAAGACCAAGATAACTATTAAGCCACTAGCGCTGGGAAAAGCAGTTTCTCAGTGCTCGTTTTCTGTTCAGATAACATCGTCCAGTCCGATACAGAGATGGCCAGATGATAAAAAATGAATGACCTTAATAGCTAAGTGATTCTCTTGCCTTATCATCCGTTCCCCTTAATCCTTTCTTATTTGATAAATTTCTATCTATTTTATTCAGTCAATTGAGATTAATTTATTTATTTGAGTCAATTTATTGACAATATCAGTTTGGTGCGCTAATATATCAAAAAAATGATAGGCGCACTATTTATTATCTGCCATTAATCCCTTAGCTATGCCCTAACACTCGCTAGATTAGATTGGAGCGTGACCACCTATGCAATGGACTCAGTTTCCCACGAACTTTAAGAAATTAATTTATGGACGGTCGGCACTCAATATTGCCGATAGTTTCTACTCTTTAGCCATTGTGCTGGCGATTGTGGAACGCTACCATATCGATGTGACCGATATGTCGCTGTTCAGTTTATCGATGCTGATCCCGACCATCTTCGCCTTTGCCTATGGGCGTTTTATCGACCAAGTCACGAATAAAAAGCCACTCCTCATCGCATTACAACTTGTCCATATCATTCTAGTTATGGCCACGATCCTCTGTCTCTGGGTCTCGGCTCCACTGATTTTGGTTTGCGGTTTAAACATGCTCTTCTTTATTGCCAATAGCATGCTTCAATCGGTCACGTTGGGATCCGTGCCGCAAATTCTTCATTACGAAGAGTCGTTGATTCATCAATCTGTAGATATTCAATATTTCGCCAGCAATACGCTCGACATTTTGAGTAATTTTGTCGTCAGTCTGTTGTTAACCGTGATGAGTTACTACATGATTTTAAATCTCAGTTTGCCGTTCTTCCTACTTGGTGTTTATTTCTTCTACACTATTCAGATGACCTGGCAGAACGTCACCGATAGCGATGACCCAACGCCAGCCAATCCAGACAGTGAGGTTACTGCACCACTTCCCGCTGAAGCCACAGCAAAACGTCAGACGTATCGTCAGTTTTTTGGGTATTTCTTCTCTGAACGATTGGTTTCCAATATTATTATGATTGAAGCCTTTCTCAGTGGCGCGACGGATTTTATGCTCAAATTTACTCCGCTATATTTCGCTATTTTAATTACGATGTGAAATGGATCGGCATTACCTATGCTATTCAGCGTGGGGCTGATTTTCTCGGTGCTTTCCTAGCCCCTAAAGTCAAGATTCCTTACTTCTTATTCTTTCCTATCGACTATTTGATCTCGGGGACTGGATTATTATTGATTTTCTGTGTGGATAATCTATGGATCCGCATCGTTGCCTACTTCCTTAGTTTCTTGGTCATTGGTATTTCCGGGAATCTATTCGAGAAGATGGTCTATGATCATTATCGGTATGACCGCTTAGCGGGTATTCACACCATCATCATGACATTGTACTCCTTATGTGGGGTCTTATTCTTGATCATTCCGATTTACTTCAATCATATCCTCAGGCTGGCGATTCTTTTCAACGTCCTCACTATCTTATTTGGACTCGTCCTCTTGCTTCACTATTATTTCACCGCCCGTTCATCAAAAACAGCCTAAAGAAAAAGCGAGTGAACGCTCTTAGGAACTCACTCGCTCTTTTATTTGGCTTATTCATTATCTTGATTGGTTGTATCGTCTTGTTCTTCTGCTAATAAATCATTGGTGAAATCTGTTAGTTTATCACTGATCGTCTCGTCCTCCAATGCCGCAGTGGTTGCTTCTTCGTCAGTAGCTGTCGTTGTTTCAGAGGCATGAGACGTTGTTAGTTCTGAATCGTCCGCTAACGTTGCGACACTTTCTTCATCTAGATCGCGATCAACCAGGGCCATCGTTGAAACGAAGCTCTCATCATCGAGGCGCATCAAACGTACCCCTTGTGTGGCACGACCCGTTTGAGAAATATCGGTACTGTGGAAGCGGATCACGACCCCTTCATTGGTCATCAAGATCACGTCTTCCGTGCGATCCACCGCCTTCAAGCCGATCAATTGACCAGTCTTTTTGGTGATATTCGCGGTCTTGATCCCTTTGCCACCGCGATGACGAACGGTGTAGTCTGCCATTGGGGTTCGTTTCCCGTACCCATTCGCCATAACAACTAAAACATCGTCATCTGAACGGAGGGTGTCCGCCCCGATGACTTCATCGTCCCCAGTGAGGCGAATGCCGCGCACACCGGTTGCTGTCCGCCCCATACTGCGGACATCTTCTTCTCGGAAGTTGATGGCAAAACCAGCGCGTGTCCCAATAATGATTTGTTGATCTCCTGTTGTTTGGAGCACACTGACTAACTCATCATCATCCTTGAGATGAATCGCAATCAAACCATTCGTACGGATATTGAAGAATTCATGGGCTTTGGTGCGCTTCACTGTTCCTCGCTTGGTAACAAAAAACAATTCTTCTTCTGCGGCCTGTTCTTGGTCACCGGAGACATTGATGGTCGCCCGTACAAATTCATCCTGATCGAGATCGAGCAAGTTCACAATCGGCAAGCCTTTAGCGGTTCGGCTGTATTCAGGAATATCATATCCCTTCAATGAGTAGACTTTGCCTTTATTGGTGAAGCAGAGAATGACATCGTGGGTAGAAGTAGACAATAAGGTTTCAATGTAGTCGCCATCCTGCAGTGCCATGCCCTTAACTCCGCGACCTCCGCGGTTTTGTGTGTGGAAGGTGTCCTCATCCACGCGCTTAATGTAGCCATTATGGCTCAACGTAATCAAAACATTGGCTTCTTCGATGAGATCCTCATCATCAAGGCTAGTGATTTCACCCACACGCAATTCCGTGCGGCGTTCATCACCAAATCGCGTTTGGATTTCCAGCAATTCTTCATAAATGATCTGATAACGTTTCTCTTCACTCGCCAAAATCGCGTTCAGTTCAGCGATACGTGCGGTTAGTTCTCGCCATTCATTATCGATTTTTTCACGTTCCAAACCGGTCAAACGCACCATGCGCATATCGAGAATCGCTTGGGACTGTTTATCAGACAAACCGTAACGTTCTTTAAAGAGCGCTTTTGCTTCATCACCGGTTTTTGAGGAGCGCAGGATTTCTACGATCGCATCGATATGGTCGAGCGCTGTCTGTAACCCTTCCAAAATGTGAACACGCGCTTCGGCTTTTTTCTTTTCGAAAATGGAACGCCGTCTGATGACTTCTTCTTGGTGATCGAGGTAGTAGCGCAGCATGTCCTTCAAACTGAGGAGTTGCGGGACCCCCTTGACGATAGCCACCATATTGAAATTGAAATTCGTCTGCAGTTGCGTTTCTTTGTAGAGGTTATTGAGAATGACGCTCGCACTAGCATCGCGGCGGCATTCAATCACAATGCGCATTCCGTCGCGCCCGGATTCATCGCGCACAGCCGTGATCCCGTCGATCCGTTTCTCACGTGCTAAGTTAGCGATCCGTTCCACCAAGCGCGCCTTGTTGACCATATAAGGAATTTCGGTCACTAACAGACGTTCCTTACCGTTTTCCATCTGATCAATATCCACTTTGGCACGCAGAACAATATGCCCGCGCCCGGTTTCATAGGCTTTGCGGATGCCTGATTTTCCCATCACGATCCCACCAGTCGGAAAGTCCGGACCGGGAAGAGCGCTCATCAATTCTGTCGTTGAGATTTCAGGATTTTTCATCAATAAATGCAGGGCGGAGATGACCTCATTGAGATTATGTGGTGGGATATTAGTCGTCATCCCAACCGCAATCCCTGTTGCTCCATTCACCAATAGATTAGGAAAGCGTGACGGTAAAATTTCCGGTTCACGTTCTTCACCATCGTAGTTAGGAATGAAGTCAACGGTATCTTTATTGATGTCGCGCACCATTTCCATGGCAATTTTGCTCATCTTGGCTTCGGTATAACGCATCGCTGCGGCTTGATCGCCATCAATCGAACCAAAGTTACCGTGCCCATCGATCAGCTCGTAGCGGTAAGAGAAATCCTGAGCCATCCGCACCATGGATTCGTAAATCGCTGAGTCCCCGTGTGGATGATATTTCCCCATGACATCCCCAACAATACGCGCCGATTTCTTATAAGGTTTATCCGGAGTTACCCCGATTTCATTCATCCCGTAAAGAATGCGACGATGAACAGGTTTTAGTCCGTCACGAACATCTGGCAATGCCCGAGCCACGATCACACTCATGGCGTAATCGAGGAAGGAATTGCGCATTTCATGGGATAGGTTACGTGTTGTCTGTGAATTGGTCTCTTCTGACATTCTACCTTCTCCCTCCTATAAGTCGATGGTGGCATAAGTCGCATTCTCTTCGATGAATTGACGACGTTCTGACACTTCGTCACCCATCAACATTGAGATATAGCGATCCGCTTCTTCGGCATCATCCACCGTTACTTGCAGCATTTTCCGGTTTTCTGGGTTCATCGTCGTCGCCCATAATTGTTCCGGATCCATTTCTCCTAACCCTTTGTAGCGCTGTACGGCCGGTTTTGGTTTTTCAGGAATTTCTTTGAGATAACGATCCAACTCCGCATCCGTTTCCAAATAGGTAACGGTCTTTCCTTGCCGCACCTGATAGAGCGGTGGCACAGCAATGTAGACGTATCCTGCTTCCAAGAGGGGGCGCATGTAGCGATACAACAGTGTCAATAGTAAGATACGGATATGAGCGCCGTCCACATCGGCATCGGTCATGATAACGAGCTTATGATAGCGAGCTTTTTCTACATCGAATTCATTGCCCCAGCCTGTGCCCATAGCGGTAAACATGGAGCGGATTTCTTCGTTGGCGAGGATGCGATCCAATGACGCTTTTTCCACATTGAGGATCTTCCCACGAATAGGGAGGATGGCTTGGAAATGACGATCACGCCCCAGTTTGGCTGATCCTCCCGCCGAGTTCCCCTCAACGATGAATAATTCACATTCTTCTGGAATGCGACTAGAGCAGTCCGCGAGTTTCCCAGGCAGGTTACTGATTTCAAGCCCGGATTTCTTGCGCGTCATTTCCCGTGCGCGCTTCGCGGCATTCCGCGCTTTAGACGCCACAATCCCTTTGTCGACAATTTCACGCGCCACGCTCGGATGTTCAAGTAAGAAACGATCGAAATGCGCACCGAATAAGCGATCCGTGATCGTTCGTACTTCGGAGTTCCCGAGTTTCATCTTCGTTTGGCCTTCAAATTGGGGGTTAGGATGGCGTACGGACACAATCAACGTCAATCCTTCGCGCACATCGTCCCCACTCAGATTCTCTTCTTTTTCTTTGAGGAGGTTCTGCGAACGCGCATAGTCATTGATGGAACGGGTGAGAGCGGTTTTAATCCCCGATTCATGCGTCCCACCTTCAAAGGTATGGATATTGTTGGCAAAGCTCATGATGGTGGTCTGAAAGCCCGTGGTGTATTGAAGAGCTACTTCGACTTCAATGCCATCTTGTTCATCTTCCAAATAAATTGGGTCGGTAAAGAGAACCTCTTTACCTTCATTGAGGAAGTCTACGTATTCACGAATCCCACCGTTAAAGCGGTATTCTACACTCTGTTCTTGGCCTGGACGTTTATCTTCCAAGCTGATCAATAACCCTTTGTTCAAAAAGGCGAGCTCGCGGACACGTTGATTGAGGGTATCGAAATTATAGATAATGTCCCCATCGAAAATTTCGCCGTCCGCCTTAAAGTGCACTTCGGTTCCATGTTTATCGGTTTGACCAATGATTTTGACATCATCAAGAATGTGGCCACGACTGTATTCCTGGTAATAGATCTGTCCTTCTTTGTGAACAGAGACATCGAGATGTTCGGACAAGGCGTTCACTACAGAGGCCCCTACACCATGCAGCCCCCCAGAAACCTTGTAACCGCCACCGCCGAATTTTCCACCAGCATGCAGAACGGTAAAGACCGTCTCTACCGCTGGACGTCCGGTGGTTGGTTGGATATCAACAGGGATCCCGCGTCCATTATCGGTAACAGTAATGGAATTATCCGATTCAATTTGAATATCGATGCGGTCCGCAAATCCTGCCAACGCTTCATCGATGGAGTTATCTACAATTTCCCATACCAAATGGTGGAGCCCTGTGACACTAGTTGAACCAATGTACATCCCCGGACGTTTACGAACGGCTTCCAAGCCTTTTAACACTTGAATTTGGCTCGCATTATAGTCCTTCGCGCGTGCCATTTTTTCTGCTTCGCTCAGCGCGTGTTCCACTGAAGCAGGTTCCACGTGTTCGAAAGCGTCTTTTGCTGCGTCTTGATTGGATTCATTAGGGTCAAACGGGTTCGTGTGTTCTGTCACGTTTAATCACTTACCTCTCTATTTACATGACCGTCCTTGATTTGAAATAAGGTAGGTTGATGGATTTGTTCTTGTTTCACGCCATCGAGACTGGTGGTGGTCAGGAACGTTTGAATCTTGTCTTCGATGGATTTTAATAAGTGGGTTTGGCGGTTATCATCGAGTTCACTGAGCACATCGTCTAATAGTAGCAAGGGATATTCCCCAAGGACTTGACGCATACACTCAATTTCCGCCAACTTCAAGCTGAGGGCCGTTGTGCGCTGTTGCCCTTGCGACCCGAATTTCTGTACATCTTGTCCATTAATGGCAAAATGCACATCTTCGCGTTGAGGGCCCATTAGCGTCGTGCCTTTTTCAATTTCTTTTGCGCGCAAGTCTTGGAATGCCTCTTGCAACGCTTGCTGTAGCGCTAATTCGTCAGCAAATTCTTCGAGATCCAGCGTGGCCGCATACGTTAAGGTAAGGGTCTCTTTGTCTTCGGTCAATTCCGCGTGAATGGGTTGAGCAATGGTTTCCAGCTGATCGATAAATTGCTGGCGTTCCCGCATGATTTTCACCGCCGAAGCCACCAATTGCTCTGTTAAGACGTCGAGATATACCTCGTCGGTGGCTAAATGCCGCTGGAGTTGTTTCAGATAAGCATTGCGCTGCTTAAGTAAGCGTTGATAATGCGTTGATTCGTGAAGGTAGAGCGCATTCATCTGACTCAATTCCATGTCGATAAATTTGCGACGTTGCTGGGGCGGGCCTTTTACCAATTCGAGATCCTCTGGGGCGAAGAGCACCACATTTAACTGTCCCACATAATCGCTCAACCGGCGTTGTTCAAGATGGTTCACTTTGGCGGCTTTGCCATGTTTGGTGAGCGTAAGCGTCAAAGGGATCGTGGTATTCTTCTTTTCAATTTGGCCATCCAAGCGCGCGAATTCGGCTCCCCACCCAATCACTTCGCGATCTTGGGCAGTGCGATGGCTGCGTGCCAATGACAACATGTAAATCGCCTCAAGCAGATTCGTCTTCCCTTGCGCATTCTCACCAATGAAGACATTCACACCCGGTGAAAATTTGACCTCCTGCTCTGCATAATTGCGAAAATGCGTGAGCTGAAGCGTATTAAGCCTCATCATCTACCACCGTGGCCTCATTGGCTGCCGCTTCGATGATAAATTCGCCCTCTACATCTTCAATGGTGATGTGCATTCCCGGATAGAGCTTGCGGCCGCGCCGTTGTTCGCTCTCACCGTCCACCCACACCCCATACGTACTGAGAAATGGTTTCGCTTGTCCACCTGTTTGGATAATCGCTAACGCCTTCAATAACTGCGTTAGTGTAATGTAGTCTTCATCAATGGTGACAAAAAATTGCTCTTGTGCCATGTATTCACCCACTCTCTTTTGACTGAAAAAAATAAAATCGCCTCTCTAACAGGGAAGTAGAGCCAGCGACTTTGCCTTTACCTGATTAAACACGTCACCTGCTGTTCATCACAGCAATTAGAAATCAGAAATAAGGGGATCTTCCCTCAATCATTCCGGCTAAAAATGACGTGATTTGTTGTCTTTCATTCCCTCTCATTATACCGTAAAAAGAAGGATAACGCAAAATAACGCCTGTATCAGGCGTTATTTCTGCTTAAAGGGTTTTTCTCATTTTTAACTAAAGAACGATTATTGCCCATCAATGCCCCGTTAAGCGTAAAAGGGCCGTTATTCTATAATCTTGCCCACTAAAAAATGAGTGAGATTGCCCTCACTCATTTTGACTTGATTTATAAGACAGTTAAAACACCAGCGCTTATGCTTTATAAGAGATAGTTGTCAATACCTCTCTTTCCGTTTTCCCTCATTAACGAGATAGAGTGCGGATTGGGGTGATTAATTGAATACGGTTGAAGGTATCTTGTTCCTCCACAGGTAGAAGAATAAATGGTGTCCCCGCGCTCTGGAAGCGTAAGACGATTTCTTGAGAGCCAAATGTACGCAAAGCTTCTCTCATGTAGTCTGGGTTAAAGGCAATGCTTAATTCTGCACCATCATGTTGAGTAACTTCCAATTTCTCGGTGACATCACCCACTTCGCTCGAACGGCTATTGAGGATGACCTCATCATCCGTAATATTCAAACGCACGACATTATTCTTGCCTTGGTGGCTGAGAATAAGCGCACGTTCAATCGCACCGAGAAATTCATTCGCTGCCAGGGTGATCTGGGTTTGATGCTCACGGGGCAAAAGATTTTCCGTATTCGGATAGTTGCCCTCCAACAAGCGGGAGTAAAGATAGGTGGCGCCACTCTTGAAGAGCACTTGGTTATCCGTCACCATCATTTCAATCGTATCGGAATCCGCAACAATGCGTGTTAATTCCAACAAACTTCGTCCCGGAATATTCACAATAAAATTGTCAGCCTTTAATGCCTTAGGACTTTCCAATGGGACTACCCGTTGACTGAGACGATGCGAATCAGTTGCGACAGCTTTCAATTGATCATGGCCGATTTCAAAATGAATCCCTGTAAAAATCGGACGAATTTCCTGGTTGGATACTGAAACAATCGTATAGTTAACCACACGTTTAAACAAGTCGGCAGGAATTTCAAAAGTATAATCGTTATCAATTTCTGGTAGACGTGGATATTCACTACCGGATGTCCCCAGTAATTTAAATACGGATTCGCCAGAGCGAACAATGGTTTGTACCTCATCATGAACTTCTAGCGTCATCATGTCTTCCGGTAATTTGCGCACAATATCCCCGAAAAAGCGTGAGGCTAAAACAACAGAGCCAGTTTCTTCAATAGTGATACCATTTTTTTCTTCATTAGCGTCGATCACAATTTCGATGGATAAGGTGGCGTCACTTCCCGTCAAGATAATGCTGTCGTTAGTTACGGCAATTTTTACGCCAGTAAGTACGGGAATTGTGGTTTTTGTTGAAATTGCTCGCTGTACATTACTGAGATGTTCAACAAAAATAGAGCGCTTGATGGTGAATTTCATGGGTACGTAACTCCTCCTCCTGAATGCTATGAGTCATAGGGCTGTTCTCTATCTATTTATATTAGTAAAAATAGTAGTAGTATTAGGGCCTGTTAATTATGTGGATAACGGCCGCAATAAGAGCGAATTAAAAGTTTTCCACTGTGGATAACCCTAAGGATAAGTCTGTGGGTAAACAGGAAGGTTATCCACAGCTAAGAATCACTACTAGTTTAGCATAGATGCGTTGAAATAGCAGGACTAACCTTCAGTTTCTGATCATTTTGCCTAGAACCTCCGCAATGAAAAAGAACAACGGTCGTTTTTGAACGTCGTTGTTCTTTTTTTAACCAATAATGGCTCATTTGTCATCAACGTGCCAGCATTGTTTTGATGTTTTTAAGATCTTTGCGAATGTCTGGGGATTCTTGGAGCATCTCTTCAACTTTAGCATTGGCATGCATGACGGTCGTATGATCGCGCCCACCGAATTCCTGACCAATTTTTGGTAACGTCCCTCCAGCCACTTCACGAGCTAAGTACATGGCAATTTGCCGGGGAACAACAATTTGGCGTTTGCGCTTTTTACCGATGAGATCGTCAACGGATACATCGTAGTAGTTAGCCACAATCTCCTGAATTTTAGCAACGGATGGTGCAGCTTTTGGACTTTCGTTTTTATAAATCCTGAGGGCTTTGGCAGCGATGTCTGGCGTCAATATTTCACCATTCATCTTGGCGTAGGCCTGTACGGAAGTTAATGCCCCTTCCAGTTCACGAATATTCGAATCGATTTGTCCGGCAATGTAGCTGAGTGTTTCATCGGGAATATCAATGCTGCTGACTTCAGCTTTGGTACGCAAAATCGCGATCCGCGTCTCTAAATCTGGTGGGGTGATATCGGTGGATAACCCTTGGCGGAAGCGCGACACGAGGCGGTCTTCCAGCTCTGGCAATTGGCTAGCGTCACGATCGCTCGTGAGAACGATGTGCTTGTTATTGTTGTAGAGCGCATTGAAGGTATGGAAAAACTCCTCTTGGGTGGTGCCTTTGCCCCCGATAAATTGAATATCATCTACTAACAGCATGTCAACGGTACGGTATTCTTCGTGAAATTCATTGGCTGTCTGCGTACGGATCGCTTCAATCAGTTCATTGGTGAAGGTTTCACTGGTCACGTATTTCACGCGCGCATTAGGATTGCGACGCAGGACTTCATGTCCGATAGCTTGCATCAAATGCGTTTTTCCTAAACCAACGCCCCCAAAGAAGAAGAGGGGATTGTAGTCCATCCCTGGGCCTTCTGCAACGGCAAGAGCGGCCGCATGAGCCATCTTATTGCCCTCACCAACGACGAAGTTATCGAATGTATATTTGGGATTGAGTTCGTCTACTTTGCGGTGATAGCGGTTATGAGCGAGCTGCGGTTGTGGAGCGAGGGGCTCTTCACCTACCGTCAGTTGATGAGTTGAGTCGTCTTTCTCTTGAATCTCAATATTGATGGCATGTCCGAAGAATTCATAAACGACTTGGCGTAAAGGGGTCAGGTAATTCTTCTCAATGTGTCGTCTGTGCAAATGGGAATAAGCTTCAATGTAGAGCGTGTCATCAGTGAGGCGGAGTGGTTTAAGTTCTGAAAACCAAGTTTCATAACTTCCCTCAGTGAGCTCCTTCTTAAAATAGTCGGTCACTGCTTCCCAAAGTTGATCCATCACTTCCATGTCTGTTTCAACTCCTTAATATCGTAACGAAAGATGTACTCGCTCATTGTAGCATGTTCAATTAGAGTTTTCCACAGTGGATACTGAGTGTGGAGAAAGTTTTTCCCACCTAGGGACGAATTTTATCCACATGTTGTGGATATTGCGTATAAATCCTGTTCATATCTCGTGAAAAAGACCGGATGTGGATAGAAAAAAGGCTTAAAATGGGATAGCTATCCACAAAAACAAAAACTTGTCCACAACT
Source organism: Aerococcus sp. (assembly GCA_030528155.1). Taxonomy (GTDB): domain Bacteria; phylum Bacillota; class Bacilli; order Lactobacillales; family Aerococcaceae; genus Aerococcus. Next base: position 36,187 of record JAUMZL010000004.1, on the reverse strand, counting down.
GTGCATAACTTCTCAACAGGGTGTGGGTTGTGGATAAAGGTGTATGAAAGTGCGTGGACAATGAGTTGCGTGGCAAACATTTCCACAACAGTTGGGATAACTCATCCACAGTTGCGGATAAAAAATAGCCCTCAAATCCATCGCTTTGAGGGCTATTTTTGCTTATTTTTCTATTTTAGAAAGCCATGCCGGTGTCTGATCTAGTGGGTAGCGGTTGTCTGTGATAGTGAGGGTTTGATCAGTGAGATGGTTGTAATAGGTTCCGGAAGTGAGAGGAACACTGACCGCTCCCTCATGATGGCGTAAGTTGAAGATACCTGTGAGCGTTTGTTCTGGTGATTGATAGCGGATAATGGCCGTGTCTAACGAATCATCACAGGTGAGCTGGTAATCCGTATTAGCGGTTGGAATGAGCGCTTTTTTGAGTTTGGCCAGATGTCGGAGTTGCTCGGAGTGATCCGTTGTCTCATCCCAGTGAATGACATCAGGGTCAAACAGACTAGGTGTCGCTTTAGCTGCCACTTCCTGGCCGTTATAGATCAGGGACGCACCTTTGAGGAAGTAGAGGAAAGCGTGCCATTGCCACCATTCATTCGTTTCGATATGCGCAGCGATGCGGTCGTTATCATGATTTTCCAGATGATGCATTTTTACATAATTGGCAGGATAGGTCGTATCCTGTTCAGCTAATCCTTTCACATAGTCGGACAGTGGACCGGTTTGATCTCGGTAAGCTTTGAAAGCCTCGCTAATGTCATAATCATACGTCAGATCAAAGGCTTGATAAAGTTCGCTATCGGAAAGTGCAGTTAGTTGCATGCTGCGAAGCGTAGTGATGAAATTGCGTTCCACGGATTCTGCCAACCAGATCGTGTCTTTTTTAATATCTGCCACCGCTGTTCTGGCACGTTGCCAGAACTCTAAGGGAACTAAAGGAGCGACGTCGCAGCGGAAGCCGTCGACATACTGTGCCCAGAAACAGAGCGTTTCTATCTGATAATCCCATAGTGCTTTTTTCGTGTAGTCAAGGTCAACAACATCGTACCAATCTCCAACGTGATTGCCCATTTCGCCATTCGGTTTGTGGTAGAACCAGTCAGGATGAGTGGTAGCGAGGATGGAATCGGGGGAGGTGTGATTATACACAATATCGATGATTACCTTCATGTCACGCGCATGAGCAGCTGCGACAAGTGATTCTAAATCAGCGATGGAACCTTGATTGGGATCGATAGCGCGGTAGTCTTGGATGGCATAGGGCGAACCGATCGTTCCCTTGCGATGCACCTCACCATTTGGGTAGAACGGTAATAGCCAAATAATATCTGTGCCAAGTGCCTTAATGCGATCTAGCTTAGGTATAATGGCCTGCAACGTGCCTTCAGGAGTGAAATTGCGGGTAAAAATACTGTAGATAATCTGATTTCTGAGTGCGGTGGTTGTATTTTTCATATTAAAAAAGGCCTCCTTAAAACCATAATGAAGAATCAGTCAATAAATGACAGCGCTCACAATTAGTGTAACTGATTTTCTTTTATAAGAAAAGCGGTTGCATAAAAATAGCGTCAAAAAGTGTTGGGAATAATAAAAATTGAATTTTAAGTAACGAAAAGATCAATATATTGAGTGTTAAACGTCTTGTTTTGGCAGCGGTTTCTTACTTTTGTTAATAGTAAAAATAAGAATTTTCTAAAAGAAGAGAAAATGTTCGGGAAAGGGATTGCATACGTGCGATGAAAGCGTTATAATTTCAGTGAAATCGATTGCATAGAGTGTACGTGCAACCTGAGATAGCTGTTAATTAAACAGCAAGAGCAGGTGAAAAGGAGTGATGATGACGTGGCGGAGATTAATTTAACGCATATTGCGAAGCGCTATCCGCATGCTGAAAAGTATTCGGTTAGGGATTTTAATATTGAAATCGCCAACAATGAATTTATTGTCTTTGTTGGGCCATCCGGTTGTGGGAAATCGACCACATTGCGGATGATCGCAGGTCTGGAGACAATTACGGATGGCGAATTGACGATTGATGGTCAATTGGTCAATGATGTGCCACCGAAAGATCGTGATATTGCGATGGTTTTCCAAAACTACGCGCTGTATCCGCATATGAGCGTTTATGACAATATGGCATACGGGTTGCGTTTGCGAAAATTCACCAAAGAAGAAATCGATCAAAAAGTCCATGATGCGGCTGAAATTCTCGGCTTATCGGCGCTGCTTGATCGTAAGCCGGCAGCACTCTCGGGGGGGCAACGTCAGCGGGTAGCATTAGGACGTGCGATTGTGCGTCGTCCGAAGATCTTTCTGATGGATGAACCGCTCTCTAACCTCGATGCCAAATTGCGGGTAGCGATGCGCGCGGAAATCGCCAAAATCCATCAGCGTTTGAATACGAATACGATCTATGTCACTCATGATCAAACCGAAGCGATGACGATGGCTGATCGTATCGTAGTGATGAACGATGGCGTTGTGCAGCAGATCGGTAAACCGATGGATATTTACGACCATCCAATTAATACCTTTGTGGCTGGTTTTATGGGAGCTCCGGCAATGAATTTCTTCAATGTTCATTATCACAATGGTCATGTGACTAACCAAGCAGGATTAAAACTAGCCGTCCCTGAACCAGCCATCCGCATTCTCGACGACAAAGGCTACCAAGACAAAGAAGTGATCTTAGGACTGCGCCCAGAAGATATTCAAACTGAGCAGATTTTCTTGGATGCCAATCCAGAAAGTTTGGTGCATTCCACCGTTACAGTGAGTGAATTAACCGGTGCTGAAGCAATTCTCTATTCCGAAACGGCGGGCGATGAGTTTGTCGCGCGGGTGGATGTCCGTGACTACTACGGACCAGGCAATGAAGTGACTTATGGTTTCAATATGAATAAGGCACACTTCTTCGCTAAAGATACCCAGCTAGCCATCGTTAACCAAGGGGCCGTTTATCACAATAAAACGGTGGAAGAATTGACTCAAAGTTAGCCAGTTAGCTGACAATGAGCCAATAGTGAAATTCACACGACAATAGGTAACTGATGCATTGTAATACTAAAAGATTTTTTTAAGGAGGAGTTTTCCCATGAATTGGAAGAAATTAGCGGTTGGTGTGACCAGTGCCATGACCGCACTCGCACTGTTCGGTTGTACCGATAATGGTCAACAAAAAGATGCCCAGAGTCAATCGGCTGCTTCTAATAGTGAAGGTGGCAACACATTGGTCGTTTCTGCCGGGGCAGTGGCGGACTATGTAAAGGAAAATATCGGGGATTTCGAGAAGGCCAACAATGTGAAGGTTGAAATCCAAGATGCCGATATGTTCGAAAAATTAGATGCACTGAGTCTCGATGGGCCAGCGGGAACGGCTGCGGATGTGTATATTGCACCGTATGACCGGATCGGTTCACTCGGTTCCCAAGGCCAACTCGCTGAGGCGAAAATGCCTGAAGGAAGCGAGGGCAACTATGATGAAAAAGATGCTAAACAGGTGACTTATGATGGCAAACAATATGGGGTGCCAGCAGTTATTGAATCATTAGTGATGTTCTACAACAAAGACTTAATCGACAAAGTCCCAGCCACTTTCCAAGATTTAGAAGCGATCGGAAAAGACAAACGCTTTGAATACAAGGATGAACCGGGAACGAACGTTGGTTTCTTAACCAAATGGACGGACTTCTACTATGCTTATGGATTATTGGCAGGCTATGGTGGCTATGTATTTGGTGAGAATGGGACTAATCCTGAAGATATTGGTCTGAATACCAAAGGCGCTGTTGAGGGGATCGAATATGCTACAGGTTGGTTCAAGAATGTCTGGCCAAAAGGGATGCAGGATGTGAAAGCGTCCGAAGACTTCATGAAGAAATCCTTCTCTGAAGGCAAAACCGCTGTGATGATCGGGGGTCCATGGGAAGCAGCTGGATTCAAAGAAGCAGGCGTGAACTATGGGGTAGCGAAGATTCCTACCTTGCCAAACGGTAAAGCTTACCAACCATTTGCGGGTGGTAAAGGTTGGGTTATCTCTTCCTACTCTAAGAACAAAGAACTCGCTCAAAAATTCTTAGACTGGGTATCTAGCGAAGAGCAACAAGATAAACTCTACAACAAGCTCGGTGAAGTCCCAGCGAACTTAAAAGCGCGTGAAAAAGCGATGAAGTCTGGCGATGAACTGACCAAGGCTGTCATCGACGTTTACAAAGATGCGCAAGTTATGCCAAATATTGGACAAATGGCTGAAGTTTGGGTAGGTGCTGAAAACATGATGTTCGATGCCGCTTCTGGCAACAAGAGTGCACAACAAACCGCCGATGATGCAGTCAAAGCCATCAAAGAAAATATTAAACAAAAAGGTTACTAGGCCAAAATAACGACAGCTATGGCGTCAGTCACTAACCTAGCAACAGAGATTTAGAAAAGGTTAGTCCGTCCGCGACGACTAGCCTTTTCCCTTATTTGAAGATTTGAAAGGAAGCAGTGGTCAACAACCACTCTTTCCTTTTGAATACTTTGTAAAAGCAATGACATCACCGAATGTGTGATTGCAAGTGGTGATGTTTGTTGTATAGGGACAAGGACTGTTTTAGGTCAGCTGACGAGAGAGCGATCGTTTGGAGATGAGGAGGTAACAATGATGGAGGTTCATCAGCCGATGCAATCGCAAGCAAGGAAAGCGGGGCTTTTATCGTTAATTCCAGGTGTTGGACAGCTCTACAATAAGCAAACGGCGAAGGGCATTCTCTTCTTTGTCGTGGGCATCATTTTTCTCTTGCAATTTATTTTAAAAGGCTTCGATGCTTTTTTTAGACTCGTTTCGCTGGGCGTTATTCCGATGCAGGATCATTCGCTATTTATGTTGATCCGCGGTACCGTCCAGATGGTGATTACCGTTATTTTTCTGATTTTCTATGTGGCACAGATTAAGGATGCTAGAGATACGCGGTTACGGTTATTAGCGGGTGAAAAGATCCCGATGACACCAAAGGAATTGCTAGCGTCGGTATATGAAAATGGGTTCCCCTACTTATTGATCGTTCCGGCTTATATTTTTATGACCATTTCGATCATTTTTCCGGTATTGGTAACGATTTTTATTTCATTTACCAATTACAATTTCCAGCATATTCCACCCGCATTCTTAATTGATTGGACGGGATTGGCAAACTTCCTCAATATTTTCTCATTGAGTACCATGCGGGAAGCTTTTCTGTCGGTGTTGAGTTGGACGTTGATCTGGACAGTGTGTGCAACAACGCTCTCCATTACATTGGGGGTATTGACTGCAGTGATCGCCAACCAGAAATTTATTGTGGGACGGCGTTTCTTTGGAGTGATTTTCCTCTTACCCTGGGCAGTGCCGGCGTTTATCACGATTTTGACGTTCTCCAATATGTTTAACGATTCATTTGGAGCAATCAATCTGCAGGTTATTCCTTTCTTGAACCATTTATTGCCATTCGTTAATATTCCAGCACTCGCATGGAAAACAGATCCGACTTGGACGAAGGTGGCTATTATTTTGGTGCAAGGGTGGCTAGGGTTCCCTTATATTTACGTGATGGTCACAGGAATTTTGCAGTCCATCCCGGAAGACCTCTATGAAGCAGCGCGAATTGACGGGGCTAGTGCCTCTACGCAATTCCGCACGATCACCTTGCCAATGATTATGGCAGTGGCTGCACCGACGTTTGTGACGCAATATACGCAGAACTTCAACAATTTCTCGATGATCTACCTGTTCAATGATGGGGGTCCGGGGAGTGTCGGTGGAAACGCGGGATCGACCGATATTTTAATTTCATGGATCTACAAACTGACCACCGGACAATCCCCGCAATATTCCATTGCAGCAGCATTGACGCTGATCATTTCGATTATCGTGATTTCGGTATCGTTGCTTGTCTTCCGGCGCACGCGTGCCTTTGAGATTGAGTAGGAGGGATCACCATGCATAAACTCAGTCATTCTAGTCGCAACCAGCGCTTGCTGAAGCAGGTGCTGACCTATGTCTATTTGATTTTATTGGCGATTATCATTATCTATCCCCTCTTAATTACCGTCACAGGGGCATTTGTGGCGGGAAATGTCCCAGCGTTTAAACTAGACTTCCATGTGAATTGGACGTTAGGGAACTTCCAGCGTCTATTCAGTGAAACGCCATATTTGAATTGGTACAAGAATACATTGATTGTGGCAATGGTCACCATGATAGCACAGGTGGCAACCGTGACATTGACCGGTTATGCCTACAGTCGTTACCATTTCGTTGGACGTAAAACGAGTTTGGTTTTCTTCTTGGTACTGCAGATGGTACCAACGATGGCAGCGTTGACCGCGTTCTTCGTGATGGCGCAGATGGTAGGGGCAATTAATCACTTCTGGTTCTTAGCGCTGATTTACATCGGCGGTGGGATTCCAATGAATACCTGGCTGATGAAAGGTTATTTTGACACGGTGTCGTACGATTTGGATGAATCGGCCAAATTAGATGGGGCTGGACATTTGCGGATTTTCTGGCAAATTGTCCTACCGCTCGTGAAGCCAATGGTGGCTGTCCAGGCATTATGGGCGTTCATGGGGCCATTCAGCGATTACCTCTTGTCGAAATTCTTACTGCGGGACATCAACGTTTACACCGTTGCCCCAGGGTTACAGACCTTCATTGCTGATAAACGTGATCCAAAAGTAGCACTTTTCGCAGCTGGGGCCATTCTGATTGCCGTGCCAATTTCCGCATTATTCTTCTACTTGCAGAAATACTTCGTTTCTGGCTTGACGGCTGGTGGAACGAAGGGGTAGTTGTGTTCCTTTTGGGAGTATGGGACAATGCCCGCTAAGATATAGGAAAAGACGGAGGAATCAATCATGACAGTTTTCCCATTGAATTATCTTAAAGCGACCGTGGATGCCCGTTATGGGTTTCAACAGCGCCAGGCTCTTAATTGGTGGCAGATGGTTTTGGTTATTTTAGTGCTGCACAGTTTTTTGCTGCTACCGTTAAGCATTAGTATCGCCAAGACGGAGCAGATCGATCTCGCCGAACTCATGCCCAAAGCAATGGCGAGTGTTGATCAAAATGTTGTTGCGGCGCTTCAACCATTAGCTTTTGATGATGGAAAATTCATGATTGAACAGGATCAGGTAGTGAGTGACAATGATACGACGTTTGTCGCCACAATGAAGGATCCAAAACAGGGCGAAGCGCGCTTCAATGGGCGTAGTGGCGTTGTATTCACCCCGGAGTGGTTTATCCTAAGTGAAGGGGCAGGGCAGTTGCAGAAAGCACCGTATCTAGCAAGTGCTGATTTTTCAGCTATTAAAACTGCCTCCGATCTGAAAAAGAGCCTCTCTCAGCAGTGGTATGCGACGAATCGCGTGGCTTATAACTTGGTGCGGGTCATTGAGGTGGGCGCCTTGATCTTGACTAATCTCGTGTTCCTCCTGTTTGGGGCAGCATTACTTCTTTATTTGACACACTTTTCACCACTCTTCACGATAAAGACTTATCATGGGGCGCTGAGCATTTGCTTGTATGCACTCGGTTTGCCGAGTGTGGTAGCAATTATGGCGAGTGTTTTCACCAAAGATCCACTTGTAGCGATGAATGTCCAAGCTATTGGGTTCGTCTTAATGCTTGTCTGGAGTTATTGGAAGACGCATTTCAATGATCAATATGTGGAGCAACAGCTCAGTTTTCAATCATGAGATAAGGCAGTCGCAATGATTGGGTAAGTCTTATCACTTAATAAAAGCAACAAAAAAGGTCGATCATCAAAAATAGGTGATCGACCTTTTTAATTAATGATAAGCACCGAAGTTTTGATCCGCTTGTTGATCGCTTGTGCGCAAGGCGTCTCCGATGTCTCTAGCGATGCGGTGCGAGGCAATGGTATGCACTCTAAGGACTTCTGCACCGTACAGGGCAGCGGCAGTGGATAAGGCAGCACTCGCCAAGTCGCGATTGGAAAACCCTGTCGCAGTTTCAGGATCAGCGGTCACGCCATCGGTTTCTAGAATGTTAACGACGAAACGTTTTCTAGACACACCAATAAAAGCAGGAAATCCCAGCTCATGCAGCAATGGCACGCTTTGGACTAGTTGTAGATTCTCGCGTTTGGTCAAGCCAAAACCAATTCCAGGGTCTAGCATTAAGCGATCTTTTTCAATGCCGAATGCTTGAGCGCGCGCGATGCTTTTTTTGAAGTAGCGCGTCATGACAGTTTGGATAGGGAGTGTGGCGTTTTCTGCGGTTTCTGTCGGTGTGAATGCCCAATTGGAACCAAATGTTGGGAAGATGCGACTACCGGGATGTTCAGGGCGAGCGATGACGGTATTGAACATCAGAATTGCTCCCACTGTAGAATTAGCCACGGTTTCTGCCATCGCCTCGTCACCGAGAAATCCGGTGATGTCATTGATAATGTCTACCTGACTAGCGATGGCCGCTTTGGCGACAGGAGCTTTCCAGGTGTCAATCGCAATCGGCACATCCGTCACTTTTTTGAGGCGCTCAATGAGAGGAACCACGCGCCGAATTTCTTCTTCAATAGGAACGTAGGTGCTGCCAGGGCGAGTGGATTCACCGCCAATATCGAGCATCTCTGCGCCTTCCTGGATGAGGCTTAGCGCATGGTCATAAGCTTTGTCGTGATCAAACCACATTCCTCCATCAGAGAAGGAATCAGGTGTCACGTTAACAATGCCACAGAGTCGTGTTTTTCCATCAACAGGTAGGGAACGTTGCTTAAATTTGAAGGACATAATAACTCCTTTCTAAGGCAAGAGGGTGTGTTGCCTTTAACTAAGTAGCAGGTTTTTTAAGGCTCGGTAGCGGTGCAGGTAGGGACGGCGAATGAGAAATGGCAGTTCGGCCAAAGTTTCACGTCTACCAGCAGGGATTAAGAGGCGATCAAATCCCGTACTATAGCGCCCTCGTTCTTGAGCGGAAATTACACCGGTCAGTTCGCCTAATCCTTGCTTGAGTAATTGTTGGTTTTTTACGAGGACGATGGCACTTGTCATCGTGAAATGGCGGGGGTGGCCCTTTAGTTGGTTAATAATCGCTCGATTCTTAGCGCTATCCGTTTTGTAGGGGCTTAATTGCCGCGCTGTTTCGACCCCCAATATTTCAGGAAAAGCGTGCAGGATTAGCCCAGAATCATCGCTGAGAATGAAGCGGTTGGGATAATGCGCGCTGTAGGCCATGGCTTTAAGACGGGCATTGCCGCGATACGTCGTTTCAATTTCCTTTACTGCTACGGCTTCGTCTTTGGTGAAGGGATGCACGCGAATGCCCCATAGCGCCAATAGCTGTTGGTATTCTCGATATTTGAAAGGATTGGTCGAAGCCAGGTAATAAGTGTCCATGACTTAATGCCCGTAATGTTGCAAGAGAAAATCCCGGCGTAAATCAGGATCCGTTTGGAATTGCCCGCTGAAATAGGTAGCGGTGGTTTGGCTCTCGTGTGTTTTCACGCCCCGCATCTCCATACACATATGGCGCGCTTTGGTAATCACAGCCACTCCAGCTGGATCGACAATTTTTTCCATTTCCTGGCCAATCATGTTGGTTAAACGTTCCTGAACATTCAATTGATGGCTCGCATAGTTCACCAGCCGTGGGATTTTACTCAAGCCGATAATTTCTTCATGTTGCGGCAGGTAGGCCACCGTGACGCTACCAAAGAAGGGTAACATGTGGTGTTCACAGAGCGAATAGAACGGAATGTCAGCAACCGTCACCAATTGCCCTTGATTGAGTGGGGAATGAAATAGTTTATAGTCGGTAAAATGGGGTGCGGTCGTCGTAGCAAGCAGCTCCTCGAACATGCGGTAAACACGAGCAGGTGTTTCCTGCAACCCTTCACGATCGGGATCCTCTCCAAAGGCTTCGAGAATGGTACGGACAGCAGCTTCGACTTTTGCTTGTTTATTGGCGTTCTGTGGTGTCATCGGTCATCTTCCTTATCGTTTGATTAGTCGTGGCGAGCAAATACTGGATGCGCTGTTGAAGCGTTTCGCGATACATCTGCTCTTGGTAAATTTGTTGGATAGGGACGAGCACAAAGAGCCGGTTGAAGGCTTCAGCATGTGGGATTGTCAAGGTTTTAGAGGTGTAGGTTGTCTCTCCGAAGAAAATAATATCGATATCTAACGTCCGCGGTCCCCAGTGGATCAGTCGCTCGCGGTGGAAGTCCTGTTCAATCTGATGGATCACCACCAATAATGCCTCGGCATCGAGCGAGGTTTCTAAACGGACAGCTGTGTTCACAAAATCATCCTGGGCTTCATATCCCACAGGTGAAGTGACATAACGATCGGCAACGTCTGTCACTGTGCCGGCCGTTTCATTGAGGGCCGTAATAGCGTCGCGCAACGTTTCTACACGTTCTCCCATGTTGCTGCCGAGACTGAGGTAGACAATGTGAGTCATTTCGCACCTCCTGGCTGTTGGTGAGTGAGGGTGACAGCAGCATGGTCGATTACGCCATCGATCGGCAGACCGAATTTCCGTATGGTGATGGTTGCCGCTAGAATGCGCGCATCACTTTGAAGAGTGAGCGTTAGCAATTCCTGTGCGAGCGTTTCAATCAAGTCGACTCGCGCCTGTTCCACATGTTCCCTAATCTTTGCATAAATATCGCCGTAACTGACCGTTGTTTTGAGATCATCGGCGATTGGCTCTGCCGCTATTTCGAGTGCAAGATCGATTGTGATATCCTGTCCGACTTCTTTTTCGGCGGGATAGACGCCGATATGCGAGTGAAAAGCCATTTGATTGAGCGTAATGGTATACATGAATCATCCTCCGATCGGAAAGTTTTATTTGTTACTAACAAAATAGCGTAAAGGATTCGATAACAGCCTAAGCCCTCCTGTTTGACTTAGTCAATGTACCAATGTTTCTTTGAAAAACGATGGCGACATTAAGTTTGCTCTGCTCATTTGGGGGTTGTGTCGTCAATGGCTATTACAGATTAGGCAGGTGATAATATTCCCCTACCGCATGGCGGAAATCACTGACGAGATAGAGCGAGCCGTAACAGAGAATGATGGCTTGATCGGCTGCGGCGCGTTCAATAGCCACTTTTAATGCTTCTTCGGGTGAATCTACCTCAATGATCGGCTTATCGCTAAATTGAGCGATCTCTTTATGCATTTCGCTGGCACTCATACTGCGGGCATAGTTTTGTACGGAAAGCACGATGAACTCACTGATTAATGGCGTCATAACAGGTACCATCTGATCGAGCGCTTTGTCGCGCATGTGGGTAGTCACCCCGATGATACGCTGATTTGGATAATACGTTTTGAGGCTGTCTGCTAGCGCCGCCATCCCTTGTTCATTGTGCGCACCGTCAACGAGGATAACTGGATCGTCATTTAGGCGTTCAAATCGTCCTGGCCAGCGCGTATTCGCAATTCCTGTTTTGATAGCTTCGTCACTTATCATAAGCCGCCCCTGATGACGCAGGTAGAAAATAGCTTCCATGGCGGTGATCGCATTATAGAATTGATGGTTGCCGAGCGTGTGCATGGTGATATCAGACAATGCCCCATAATTAAAGCGCTGTTCGTGTACCGAGCGTAATGTCACTTCAATTTTCGTCGGATCAGGGTGAATAATTGGGGAATGATGGGCGTTGGCGGTCTCAATAAGGACGTCTTCTGCCTCCTTTGCTTGCGGATAGATGACGACAGGACGATGATCTTTAATGATGCCTGCTTTTTCACTGGCAATTTTTGGAATAGTATCACCGAGCGTTTCTTGGTGATCAAGGCCGATATGGGTAATCAGTGTTATTTCAGGCTTTTTGAGGACATTGGTGGAATCGAGTCGTCCTCCCAGCCCCACTTCAATGACTGCAAAATCGACATTTTCCTCGTAGAAATAGAGGAATGCGACCACGGTAGCCCATTCAAATTCGGTAGGGTGTAAATCATGACCGAGACAGGTTTTGCGGATTTTTTTTGAGATGGCGATTAAACGTTCATCAGTGATATTTTCCCCGTTAATCTGAATACGATCATTGTATTCGAAGAGTGATGGTGAGGTGAACGTACCGACACGGGCGCCCGTCATTTTGAGCATGTTCATTAAAAAGTACGTCGTTGAGCCTTTGCCATTAGTTCCAGCAACATGTAGCGTTCGGTATTTTTCCTGCGGGTTGTCGAGCAAAGCCAACAAGCGCGAGACGGTATCCAAACCGAGATGACGCTTCCCAGGAGCGGGAATATTCATTTTAGCGATGGCTGTTTCGTAATCCATCTTTGGACCTCCTGATTATCTGAAAAAATTGCTGAACGTCACGGCGCTGGAACGAGAAGAGTTTCGCAAGAAGTGGCGTTCATTGCTTTCTACATAGTAAATGATTCTGATAAGAGATGCTAGAAGAAAATGAAAGCGAATCCAATAAAAAGATTCAAAAAGAGTGATGAAGATGCCCCCTTTACGATGTCCGTTTATAGGTGTATATTACCCCAAATAAAGCAACAGCGAATGAAGGGTGCTCAAGTAAAAAAAGTTTAAGAAATGTTAAAGAAATGTTAAAGAAAAATATGGGTAAGAGTGAGACCAACGTCAAAAAATGATCAAAGGACAATCCCCCCAAAAAATCTGGGCTTGCGCTATAATAGGTCATATCTTCCCTTAGGTGCTAGTTTTACCTAGTGAAATAAGGAAAAGAGGGAGGGAAAAAGGCAGAAGAAAGCACACGGTTATTATTTCTTATCAGAGATAATGGAGAAACGTTAGTAGAAAAAAGCCTAATTTTTGTCAAAAGTCGTGCTCCTTAATGGGATGGCTGGCTGCCAGCAAATAAAAAAGAAACTTTTATATATATAAAAGCCATTTTTATCTGGGGCGAAGGTCAGTTTGTCAAAAAAGAGGGATCGTGCTACATTAATGAGGTAATGAAAACGTTTTCTTTTCTTTGGCGAAAGCGCTAGTTTCCCCAGAGAAAATAGGTGAGAAGGAGCGAAAGATAATGGCAAAGATTGTGGAATGTATTCCAAACTTCAGTGAAGGACAGAATGAAACGGTTATTAATGGATTAGTTGAAACCGCTAAGAGTGTGCCAGGGGCTACCTTATTGGACCACTCTTCAGATGCGAGCCACAACCGCAGTGTATTTACGCTGGTTGGTGATGAGGAAGCTATTCAAGAAGTCGCTTTCCAATTGGTGAAATATGCGGCTGAGCATATCGATATGACGAAACATACCGGGGAACATCCACGGATGGGCGCAACGGATGTGTTGCCATTTGTTCCAATCAAAGATATTTCTGTTGAGGAAACCGTAGAACTCTCCAAAAAAGTGGCTGAACGCATCAACAAAGAATTAGCTATTCCGATCTTCCTTTATGAAGATTCTGCTACCTCTAAAGAGCGTAAGAACCTCGCCAAAATCCGCAAAGGTCAGTTCGAAGGGATGCCAGAGAAATTAAAAGAGGAAGAATGGGCACCGGACTATGGTGAACGTAAGATCCACCCAACTGCTGGGGTAACTGCAGTCGGGGCGCGGATGCCATTAGTTGCTTTCAATGTGAACTTGGATACGGATGATTTGGCGATTGCCAAACGCATTGCCAAAATTGTACGTGGCTCTTCTGGTGGCTACAAATATTGCAAGGCAATCGGCGTCATGCTGGAAGATCGTCATGTTGCCCAAGTATCGATGAACATGGTGAACTATGAAAAATTACCACTCTATCGCGTGATGGAAACTATTCGCTTTGAGGCTAAACGTTATGGTGTCAACATCATCGGCTCAGAAGTGATCGGTTTGACCCCAGCCAAAGCGTTGATTGACTGCGCCGATTACTACTTAGGGATTGAAGACTTTGATTATCATAAACAAGTACTAGAAAACCATTTGCTTGGCTAATGAAATAGGCGAGTTCATGCTAGCGATTAGAGGGGAGAAATGACCATGGCACTCATTGACATGACGATTAATGACTATGTTAACGTCTTGGGATCTGACGCACCCGCTCCTGGTGGGGGTTCGGCTTCGGCTTTGGCGGCCGCGCAGGGGATTGCTTTGACCAAGATGGTTTCAGAACTCACCGTCGGCAAGAAGAAATATCAAGATTATGAAGAAGAAATGCAGGCTGTGCGCACGGAAGCCACGCACTTACAGGCAGAATTATTAGCTGCCATTGACAAGGATACAGAAGCTTTTAATGAGGTAACGGCGGTCTTTAGCATGCCTAAAGCAACCGATGAGGAGAAAGCGGCACGCAAAGCAGCCATGCAGCGGGCGCTGAAAATTGCAGCCAATTCACCGTTAGCGATGATGGCAACGATTCATCAGGCTCTCCAAGTGACCGAACGTGCGGTCGGGAAATCCAATACCAATGCGCTGAGTGATTTAGCGGTGGCAGCGCTCAATTTGAAATCAGGACTGATGGGGGCTGGATTGAATGTCGCTATCAATTTAGGTGGCATCAAAGACGAAGAATTTGTTCAGGCAACTAAAGAAAAAAGTGACGCGCTATTGAACGAAGGAGTAGCGATCGCCGACCGTATTTATGAAAATATCCTCAAAGACATGTAGAGAGGAGAAAAAATATGACACGATTAAGTGATATTGAGATTGCACAACAAACTGAAATGCAGCCAATCACAACCATTGCTGAAAAAATGGGGATTAGTGCGGAACAATTAATCCCTTATGGTCATTACAAAGCAAAGGTGATGCTTGATGCATCGACTAAACAAAAACCAAATGGCAAATTGATTTTAGTGACAGCCATTACGCCAACACCAGCGGGCGAAGGAAAAACAACAACCTCCGTGGGGTTGGCAGACGGGTTGAGTAAAATCGGCAAGAACGCAATGATCGCTATCCGTGAGCCATCTTTAGGCCCCGTGTTCGGGATTAAGGGAGGCGCAGCCGGTGGAGGTTATGCTCAAGTAGTACCAATGGAAGACATTAACTTGCACTTTACCGGGGATTTACATGCGATCGGTGCGGCGAACAATTTATTGGCCGCATTGATTGATAATCACATTCACCAAGGTAACGCGCTCGGCATTGACAGCAGGAACATTACGTGGAAACGCGTGGTGGACATGAATGACCGTCAATTGCGGCATATTGTGGACGGCTTGCAGGGACACGCTAATGGCGTGCCGCGTGAGGATGGGTATGACATTACTGTGGCTTCGGAAATTATGGCTGTCCTCTGTTTGGCAGAAAACATTCACGATCTCAAAGAACGCCTCGGTCGCATGATTATCGGCTACAACTTCGATAAACAACCCGTTACTGCCCGAGACCTGAAGGCACAAGGCGCTTTGGCTGCACTATTAAAAGATGCCATCAAACCCAACCTAGTACAGACTTTGGAACATACCCCAGCCTTCATCCACGGCGGGCCATTCGCGAATATTGCGCATGGCTGCAACTCTGTGATTGCGACCAAAGCGGCATTGAAATATGCGGACTACGTGGTCACTGAAGGTGGATTCGGAGCGGACCTCGGTGCTGAAAAATTTGTTGATATTAAGTGCCGCATGACCGGTCTTCAGCCAGATGCGGTGGTTCTCGTTGCCACTATCCGTGCCTTGAAGATGCATGGTGGTGTCTCCAAGAAGGCCCTCAACGAAGAAAATGTGGATGCGGTGGTTGCGGGGATGGCAAACCTCGAACGTCACTTGCATGTTATTCAGGATGTTTATGGTTTACCAGCCGTTGTTGCGATCAACAAGTTTCCACTCGACACCCAAGCGGAAATTGATGCGGTTGAAACCGCCTGCCAAAAACGGGGTGTTGACGTGGTGCTCTCTGATGTTTGGGCGAATGGGGGCGAAGGCGGACGCGATCTCGCAGAACGCGTCGTAGAATTGGTTGAACAGCCAAGCGACTTCCATTTTGTTTACGAGGATGAAGACGACATTCAAACCAAGCTCGATAAGATTGTTCAAAAAGTTTACGGGGGCAACCGCGCAGTATTGACGCGTAAAGCGAAGAAACAAATGGAACAGTTAACTGAACTGGGCTTTGGATCCTTCCCAATTTGTATGGCAAAAACGCAATATTCCTTCTCAGACGATCCGAAGAAATTGGGGGCACCGAGTGACTTTGATATTACAATCAAGAATCTGAAGGTTTCCGCCGGCGCAGGCTTTATCGTCGCGTTGACCGGTGACATTATGACGATGCCAGGACTTCCAAAAGTTCCGGCAGCTGAACGTATTGATATTGATGACGACGGGAATATTACCGGTCTGTTCTAATCCATGAGTGAGGTGGGCGTGCTCATGCGTCATTCCTAGCAGAGTCGCCCCTTCGTGTTTGTTTTTGGCTGAGCACTTAGCGTACAGGCAACGCATCCTATTTTGGTGAGGGTGGCATGACCGTTGAACTATCCTGTGCTATAACTGGGCAGAAACTGCGCTGTACGCTGTTTTTAAAAGAAAAAAGGCAGGGGAAGTCGAGGGGAAAACTGTTCCTCTCGATAAGGCTTGCCAAATAAAAATTAAGGAAAAAATGAAATGTGGACTATGCAGTATTACTTTCGACATTGTTTGTGGGAATTAAAAATCAAAAAGGTGGTAATAACAAGCTAGAGAAATCATAAGGAGAATCATAATGGAAACAAGTGTGAAACGCACGGAAGAAGTCGTAGTCAGTGAAGATGCCAAGTTTGGTTTGCGTGAGGCGGTCCTTTACGGCATTAATGCCGTCATTGGGTCAGGGATTTTCCTCCTGCCTCGAGAGATTTATGCCGATTTAGGGCCGGCATCATTGCTAGCCATCATTGTGGATATTGCGCTCGTTTTACTGTTAGCGGTTTGCTTTGCGGAGGTCGCTGGGTATTTCGACAAGAATGGGGGACCTTTCCAATATTCCAGGACGGCATTCGGGAATTACATCGGTTTTAATGTTGGGATTCTCGGTTGGTTCGTCACGATTGTTGCTTGGGCAGCGATGGCAGCTGGGTTTGCGCGTTTATTCACGTTAGCAGTACCGGCAACCAGTGGACATGAAACAGTGATCAGTATTATATTGGTCATCTTGCTGTCGATCATCAATAGTCGCGGGATTAAGACCTCAAAACTGTTCACAGTGATGATCACCATCGCTAAATTGATTCCTATTTTTGCCTTTTGTGCCATTGCGGTGTTCTTTGTCAAAGGTGGTATTGATGCAGGGAACTTCCAGCCATTTGTGCAACTAGCGGAGGGAAAATCAATTGGTCAGGCGATGTCTTCAACGGCTTTGACCATTTTCTATGCGTTTATTGGGTTTGAAACCATGCCAATTGTTGCTGGTGAAATGCGCGATGCCAGTCGTAATGTGCCAAAAGCAATCGTTAGTTCAGTCTTAGTGGTGTCATTATTGTATTTCATTATCCTGTTAGGGACGATTGCTATGCTCGGTAATGGGATTATGCAATCTAATTCACCCGTCCAGGATGCCTTTGTGATGATGATCGGGCCGAGTGGAGCTTGGATCATTACTATCGGTGCCTTGATTTCGGTCGGTGGACTGAATATGGGGGACTCGCTGATGATTCCGCGCTACGGAGCATCGATTGCTAACGAAGGATTGCTACCACGTGTGATTGGTCGTGAAAACCACAAAGGCGCACCGATTGTAGCAATTATCGTTTCCGGAGCATTGGCCATTCTGCTCTTATTGGCAGGTAACTTTGAGGAACTTGCGGAACTCTCAGTGGTCTTCCGTTTCTTCCAATACATTCCAACAGCGCTAGCGGTCATCGTTTTGCGCAAGAAAAATATGAAAAAACAACCGGCTTTCCGCTTGAAAGGTGGCGCATTGATCCCAATTCTGGGAACAGTGATTTCGGTTTGGGTATTAAGCCAAGCTAAACCGAGCTCCCTCATTGCCGGAGTTGTCGGGGTGGTTGTTGCTAGTGCGCTGTACTTCTTGTTGGGCAACAACAAAAAGGAACGCATCGCGGCTTAGAGAAGACTTTAGGGGAATAATTTTTCTTAATCCATATAGTGAGGGCATGGGTTTTCCAAAATCCATCAGTAGGTATCGGTGTCTGCCTATGCGCTGATGTTAAGCCAGGAGGGATTGGTGAGCGCATGACGAAACACTGCAGAAAAGGAGTGGCTGATATGTCAAACACAGTGATATTAGATGGTCAACATTTAACGCTTGAAGATTTAGTCCATATTGCACGTGATCAGTATACGGTAGCTCTAGATGAACAGGCGATCGCCTCTGTGAAGCGCTCGCGCCAAATTGTTGAGGATATTGTCGTGGCCGGCACCCCGACATACGGAATTAATACAGGCTTTGGCTCTTTGCAATCGCTCAGTATTTCTGCTGAGGACTGTCAACAGCTGCAGGAAAACTTGATTCGTACGCATTCGTGCGGGTATGGGGAGCCTCTTGCTGAAGATGTTGTCCGCAGTATCATGGCCATTCGCGTCAACTCCTTATTAAAAGGGAGCTCCGGTATTCGTTTGAGTACCATTCAATTGTTGGTTGATATGTTGAATCATCATGTCGTACCACATATTCCAGAAAAAGGATCACTCGGGGCATCCGGGGACTTGGCGCCATTATCGCACATGGTATTACCGATGCTTGGTCTGGGACGTGCGTACTATGAAGGAGAATTATTCCCAGGTAAGGAAGCCATGGAAAAAGCAGGACTGGCACCTATCAAGTTGGCCTCTAAAGAAGGATTGGCACTGATCAATGGGACAACCGTGCTCACCGCTATCGGGGCTTTGGCGACTTATGATGCGATCAAACTAGCGAAGCTCTCCGATATTGCCGGGGCATTATCCGTAGAAGCACACAATGGGATTGCTGCAGTGTTTGCTGAAGAATTGCACACCATCCGTCCGCAGATCGGGCAGCTGGCTACGGCGAAGAATATGCGCCACTTGATTGCAGGCAGCCACTACACGACTGAGCCAAAAGAAGGGCATGTCCAAGATGCCTATACCCTGCGTTGTATTCCTCAAATTCACGGGGCATCGAAAGACAGCATCGCCTATGTAAAAGAAAAAGTGGAAATTGAAATCAACTCCGGCACAGATAATCCTATTATCACCGCAGATGGAAAGGTGATCTCCGGTGGGAACTTCCACGGTGAACCCATGGCACAGCCCTTTGACTTCTTGGGGATTGCGATTGCAGAAATCGCGAATGTGTCAGAACGTCGCATAGAGCGGTTAGTCAACCGGCAATTGAGTGGGTTGCCATCCTTCCTGGTTAAACATCCTGGATTAAACTCCGGCTTCATGATCACTCAATATGCGGCAGCAGCACTCGTAAGTGAAAACAAGATTCTCGCTCATCCAGCTTCAGTGGATTCTATTCCATCCTGTGAAAATCAAGAAGACTTTGTCAGCATGGGAACCATCGCAGCTCGCACGGCAGCTCAAATTCTCGATAATTCTTGGCGGGTCGTTGCAACAGAAATCATGGCAGCTTGCCAGGCACTAGATCTGAAGGAACAGACCACAGAGCTCGGTCAAGGAACCCAGGTGGCTTACCAATGCGTCCGTGACGTGCTTGATTTCATCGAAAATGACAAAGACATTGAGGTCTACGATGAATTGAATAAAGCAACTGCACTGATCAAAGACGGCACCTTGCTGGAACAAGTGGAAAAAGTGGCAATCTTGAGCTTACAATAAGTCAAACAAAGTGAATAAGAAATCGCCCCACGCTGACGCATCGGCGTGGGGCTTTGCTTTACGAACGTTTAACTTGGAAGGTTGTGGTGCTGGAAGGAGTTTGGAGGTCATGATGAGGGAGTAGATCATTCACCATGGCGCGTTCAAAGGCTTCCCGGGCCCCAGTCAGTTCCTTTTGAGCGAGGCGACAGTTTTTAAGCAGGGAATGAGCAGCATACGGATCATTAGCATGTTGGCGCTCTTCATTCAGTACGATCACACAGGCCCAGTGGTAAATGCCTTGATTTTCACTAAAAGCAGCTTGTTCTTCTGCTTGACAGAGCCTTAGCGTTTGTTTGGCCTGATCCATATCTCCCAATTTTGCAGAGGTTGCAGCGAGGTAAGCCAGCAGTTGCGGTCGTTTCCAGAGCGAGGTTGTTTGATTGGACAACTGGTAGGCTTTTTGTAGGGCATTATGGGCAGCCGCGTATTCTTTCAGGGCAAAATGGATTCGTCCCATATTGGTTAAAAGCACGATGCGGCTGGAATCCGCCTGTTCCTGCTCGAGGTGGGCGAATGCCTTTTCCTCGATGTCCCGCGCTCTGTCATAATCCCCCCGAATGAAAGCAACCTCAGCGAGATAATCATAAGCAGCCGCTAAGCTCACCATGAAATGACGTTTGACATAATCGGTCAAGGTCAACAGGTGGATGGATTCCTCTAGAGCTTGTTCGGCTTTTTTGAGGTGGCCGGTCATTAAGAATTGTAGACCGCGCAACCGCAGTACAATAGCGGTATATTGATAATTATTGGATTCAACTGCCAATTCTAATGCTAAATCAACGTATTGTTTCATGGCGTGTGGCTGATTTACCTGGATATAGTAGTAGATCATCTGCAAATACCCACGCAAGAGGTAGTCCTGTTCTCCAATTCCGCGCGCTTGAGCAATCATCTGTTCAATATTCGCTACCCCATTTGCATATTCACCATTACGAATGCGATAACGTCCTTGAATATAGAGGAATTTAATCTCTAATTGAATCAAGTGCGTGCCGGTGACTTCTTGATGGCGAATCGTATGGAGACGGGAGCGGATGTCTTGAAACTTTTCGCTGATTAATTCGCCCGAGTAGCGGTTGGCCTCTAACGGCACTTTATGCCAGGTTTGTTGATACACCGGGAAAAGCTCGTGCTCCAGACAGAGGATGTTCTGCAAATAGGCCAATTCATAGTCGAGCGCCTGTACGGTCTGGTTGGCTTTTGTATAGTGGTAAGCAATGACCTTCAACAAATTCAATTGCTCGGGGGCGGTGGTGGCTGCTTGGGCGAGGGTATCCGCAATCGTATGGTGCATCAGTCGGCGCACTGACTCCGGTTGGCGCATGTAGAAATAATGGCGGATACGGCGATGCTGAATACGAATCATTGGCAAGTTGCCGGCGGTTTCTTCGCTAATAATTTGTTTTTGGTAGAGGGCATCCACCTCTTGCTTAATGAGGGAGGCGGGCTGTTTCATCAGTGCTACCAGCATATCCAGTGTCACCCCATCGTTAAAGAAGGAAATGACTTCGAGAATGGCATTTGCGCGCTCACTGAGAAAGTGCAATTGCTCAGTAATCATATTAGTGATTGTCGGTGCCAACAAAGTCAATGTGCCTTGTTGTTCATATTGATGGGCCAAGGTTTCTAAAACGAGCAGATTACCCTGGGCATAGGTGATGATTTCTGTACGCACGTCCTGAGGGGGAAGATGCGATTGAAGACGCTCATCTAAGTATTGATTAGCCCAGTAATCACTGAGGGGAGTGAGCGAAATGGTTGGCAAATGGCCGAGATCAGTGACCGTTGTTGACATCGTCTGGTCAAGCAAGCGCCAATATTGATTGCCAGAAAAGATCAGCAATACAGGAAATGGACTGGTGACCACGAGTGCATTCAATAACTTCAATGAGAGGGGGTCCACATCCTCTAGGTGCTCTAAGACGAAAACTAGCGGTCGCTCGCCATAGAGTGTACCGTACATTTCCGCCAACGCCTGGAAAAGGAATTGCCGTTTGGAAAGTACAGTGAGACATTGCGTGAGTGATTGAGTCAGTGTCTGCCGCCAGTATTGCTTCTTAGCTGCGCTTACTGGTTTTGGTGATGAATGCAAGAGGTGGTTAATGAATTGTTGCCAAATTTGTCCATCTAAACGAGGCAAATAATCATTAGCGTAGAGCGTAAGCAGTGTCCCCTCATAGTGGGCGTTGGCGAGCACTTGTTGGATCAATGTCGTTTTACCGCTCCCCGATTCGCCGACCACCAGTACACGCTGACTCTGGTGCTCGGTTTGAAAACATTCAAGAGCATTCTCCAGTTCCGCAATCGCCTTGGAACGAACATAGTAGTATTTTGGGACGCTTGGCGCTTTGGATGCGGTATGCAGTTGATCGAGTGTCTGTTTGTAGATAGCTGTGAGTGCCTTGGAGGGTAAGATATTGAGATCTTTCTTAAAATGGTCGCTGAGGGCATAGTAGGTCTCAATGACCTTGCTATTTAATCCCACCTGCTGATAGTACATCATCAATAAGCGATAGCTATCCTCATTGTAGTCATCCAAAGCGATCAGAGATTGGATTTGACTTTCTACGCGCGCATTTGGTTCTGTGGACATTGTGGCTTCAATTTCGGCACGCAGATGTTTCGTATAGAGCTGCTCATAGTGGGTACGCACACCAAGCAGCCACTCCTCATACGCATCAGCATCCTTCACAAAGAACCCCTTGAGGAATTCGCCCTGATAATCATCGAGGTGTTCGGCTGGGGCTGTAGCGAAATCCCACGCATCCACCGTTAAGGGGAGATCGGGATTGAGCTTGAGATGATAACGATTTGGGGTGAGGATATAGTCTGCACCAAGCGTTTTATTGGCTTGATAGATCGAATTGCGCAGATTTTTGCGGGATTTTGCTTCATCTTTGTTGGGCCAGAGCATACTGGCGATTTCGCCACGACTGACCGCTTTATTTATGAATAGATAATAGAGCAGGGCGTCCACCTTAGCATAGGGAAAGGTGATCAGCTGGCCCCCTTGCTTGACAGTAGGAATGCCAAACAGTTTGACTTGCAGTGTTTCACTCATGAGCAGCGCCTCCTTTGCTTGCTCAGCGACGGCTGTTGATAGCGTTATCATTGTTAGTCTTATCATAGCACGTTCCCACTCAGAAAAAAGGTTAGTTTTTACCTATAAGATTTTCTTTAGGCTCAAAGAGAACATAGGGAAGCGGATTAATCCTGAAAAAAGCGCCAGTTGAGGGACTGACGCTTTCTTTAATCGTTATAGCAATAACCGCTAGCTATTGTCACGGCTAGTTACTATCTATTTAGTTGGCTAAGCTCCCATTGACCACGACATGCTGACCGTTCTTGTAGACGTCACTCACTAAGTTGGTGGCGAAGAAGTAGAGTGGGTAGTCGATATTGTTGCAATCAAAAATCGTGATGTCGGCCTGTTTACCACGATCTAAACTCCCAATTTTGCCTGCCCGATCCACGGCATAAGCGGCGTTAATCGTCACAGCATTGAGCACCTCAACTGGGGTGAGGCGCATTTGGAAGCATCCTAATTGCATAATGAATTGCATATTGATGGTTGGGCAGCTCCCCGGGTTGCAGTCGGTGGAAAGGGTGATTGGCACACCCGCTTCAATCATCTTGCGCGCTGGAGCGTAGGTTGTTTGTATCAAGCTAAAGGTCGTCCCTGGCAAGAGATCGGCAATCACATGATTTTCGGCCATGGCTTGGATGCTTTCATCAGTAATCATCATCAAATGTTCCGCACTTGTTGCTTGCAATTTCGCGGCCACCTCTACCCCACCAATGGAGGCAATCTCATCCGCATGAATCCGCAATTTAAAGCCCATTTCCTTTGCTGCTTTCAGCAATTGATAGGATTCTTCTGCGGTGAAGACATCCTGTTCGCAGAAAATATCGCAAAATTCCGCGAGGTTCTGTTCTTTGACTTTTGGCAACATTTCATCGATGATCAGTTGAATATATTCTTCTGAACGTCCCGCATATTCTTTTGGAACGGCGTGAGCCGCCATGAATGTTGGCACGAGATCGAGCGTATGATCGTGATTCAATTGCTCAATGACTTTGAGCTGGCGTTCTTCGGTTTCCCAATCGAGACCATACCCACTCTTCGCTTCCACAGTGGTTGTTCCGTAGCGGCACATGTAGTCTAACAGGCGTTTAGTCTTGTCGTACAACTCATCAAAGGAGGCATTGCGCGTGGCTTGGACGGTGCTATGGATTCCCCCACCTTGGTTGAGAATCTCGAGGTAGCTCATCCCATTTAATTTCCAGGCGAATTCGTGTTCACGACTGCCGCCATAGACGAGGTGCGTGTGGCAGTCAATCAGACCGGGTGTTGCGACTTTGCCGGTGTAATCGACAATCGTTGTATCCTCATTGAGGAGTGTTTCGTCAGGCTCACCACTTCCCACTTGGAGGATTTTCCCATCGGCTATCGCAATGTAGCCGTCGTGAATAATCTCTGCCGTGTTCATTTCTTCTTTGGTGAGCGGATGACCGGGATCATTCGGGGCAAAAATTTGGCTAAAATGCGTCAAGATTGTCTCTGCATGCATAAACTCTCACTCTTTCCTTAATGATTTCGCCTTCATTGTAACTATAAAACGTCAATAACCAGTCAATATGGCTGACAGCGCTTCATTTGGCGGAAATTTTATCTTTTAGTAACCCTATAGTCTTTTGGTAGACTCTCTCTCGCTACAATACCAGTGATGATTTAATTATTCCCACAAATGATTAAATACTGCCGAACGACATCGTGATAGAATCGTAACAAAGAAGGAGAGGAAATCCAATGTTTGATGCCAACGATATTTCTAAAGCCATGACCATTAAACTCGATGATGTACTGCCAGAAAAACCTGCCTTCGTAGAGGGGATTCGCCGTGCGCCAAACCGCGGCTTTCGCCTGAGCGAAGCACAGACCCAGATCGCATTGAAGAATGCCTTGCGCTATGTGCCAACGAAATACCATGAACAAATTATTCCAGAATTTCTCGAAGAATTGAAGACTCGTGGCCGTATTTATGCTTACCGTTGGCGGCCAGCCGGTGAGATTCACGGCAAACCGATCGATGAATACAAAGGAAACTGTGTCGCTGGGAAGGCTATTCAGGTGCAAATCGATAATAACCTCGATTTTGACGTCGCCCTCTATCCTTATGAACTCGTGACGTATGGTGAAACCGGGCAAGTGTGCTCGAACTGGCTACAGTATCGTTTGATCAAGAAGTATCTCGAAGCGATGACGGATGAACAGACCTTAGTAGTGGAATCTGGGCATCCTGTTGGCTTGTTCCATTCGAAACCGGAAGCTCCGCGTGTGGTCATTACGAATGGTTTATTGGTAGGGGAATATGACAATATTAAAGACTGGGAGATCGCCGAACAGATGGGCGTCACCAATTATGGGCAAATGACGGCTGGTGGCTGGATGTACATTGGGCCACAGGGAATCGTTCATGGAACCTATAACACCTTACTGAATGCCGGTCGGTTGAAATTAGGGATTCCTGAAGAGGGTAACTTGGGTGGCAAATTATTCATTTCATCTGGTTTAGGCGGCATGTCAGGTGCGCAAGGAAAAGCAGCCGATATTGCAGGAGCGGTCTCTATCATTGCTGAAGTGGACCAGTCCCGCATTGATACGCGTTTAGAACAAGGCTGGATTCAACAAGTCACATCAAGTGCCGAAGAAGCCTTAGCCATCGCTAAAGACAGCCTTGAAAAGAAGGAAGCCATGTCCATCGCCTACCACGGCAACATTGTTGATCTGTTGGAATACTGCGTAGAACATGACGTAAAGATCGACCTCTTGTCAGACCAAACTTCCTGTCATAATGTTTACCAAGGGGGCTACTGCCCAGTGGCATTGACCTTTGCTGAACGGACAGCGATGTTAGACCAAGATCCACAACAATTCCGGAAATTGGTGGACGAAGGCCTGGCTCGTCACTACCAAGCGATCAAAACGCTCACCAGTCGTGGGACGTATTTCTTTGACTATGGGAACTCCTTTATGAAGGCGATCTATGACTCCGGTATCAAAGAAATTTCGAAGAATGGTGTGGATGACAAAGACGGTTTTATCTGGCCATCTTACGTTGAAGACATTATGGGACCGCTGCTTTTTGACTATGGGTATGGGCCATTCCGTTGGGTCTGCTTGAGTGGTAAACACGAAGATTTGATTAAAACCGACCATGCCGCTATGGAAACGATTGATAAGGATCGGCGCTATCAGGATCTTGACAACTACAATTGGATCCGCGACGCCGAAAAGAATCAGCTCGTCGTAGGGACGCAAGCGCGGATTCTCTATCAAGATTGCAAAGGCCGTGTGGAAATTGCGCTGAAATTCAATGAACTGGTACGTAATGGTGAGATCGGGCCAGTGATGCTCGGGCGCGACCACCACGATGTTTCCGGGACGGATTCGCCATTCCGTGAAACGGCCAATATCAAGGATGGTTCCAATGTCACAGCGGATATGGCGGTACAATGCTACGCTGGAAATGCAGCACGTGGGATGACCATGGTGGCTCTCCATAATGGTGGCGGTGTTGGTATTGGTAAATCGATCAATGGTGGCTTTGGATTGGTTTTGGATGGTAGTGAACGCGTGGATGAGATCATCAAATCCGCCTTAGCATGGGATACCATGGGCGGAGTTGCTCGGCGCAGCTGGGCGCGCAATGAACACGCCATGGAAACTGCCATTCAGTATAATGAAATGCATCAAGGGTCGGACCATATCACCATTCCGTACCTAGCAGATGATGAATTGGTGACGGATGCGGTTCATCAATTATTTGAATAACCACTAAACGAAGAAATTGACTGAGCGCAACCGGTATGTGCATCTGATGAGAGGTGCAACGGTGGCGCTCTTTTCGTATTTTAAGGATAGCGATGAGGAGGGGATAGTGATGGACAAAACACCGGTGAGACAATTGGTATTGTTGGGGGATTTCGGGAGTACTTATTCAAAATTCCAGCTGATTGATGAGACAAATGCCAAGCGCCTTGCCCACGTGACACTGCCAACGACGCAGGCGACATCAATTGTAGATTGCTATCAAACGGCAAAGACGCAACTGCTCCAACAGGTGGCGTATCGGCCCAATGATGACGCGTTAAAGGAGGCCTTTAGTTCTAGTGCTTGGGGTGGGTTTAAACTCGTTGTTATTGGGTTAACCGCTTCACTCACCACACGCGCAGCCAAACAGGCCGCAATGGGATCGGGCACGCGGATCCTTGCTCAGTATGCGTATCGTCTCACGGAGGGCGATTGGCAGGAAATTACGCGGTTAGATCCAGATGCCATTCTGTTGACGGGAGGGACGGACGGTGGGGACCAGCGCTTCGTTTTGACGGTGGCTTCACAATTGGTTAATCATTCTATCACCGCACCAGTAATCTATGCGGGTAACCGGGCGGTACAGGACGAATTGCGTGTGCTGTTTCAGCGCCAAAACAAAACGCTCTACTTGGCGGATAATGTCATGCCCAAGGTGAATGTGCTCCAGATGGATGGCGTGAAGCGCGTAGCAGCAGCAATTTTTAATGAGAAGATTGTCACCTCAAAAGGCCTGGATCAAGTCGCTCAACACGCCTTTTTGCCGATTATCCCTACCCCCGTGGCTGTCCAACTCGCTACGGCACTGCTCGGAAAATATTTTGGTTCCGGGATACTCACCATTGATGTGGGCGGTGCCACGACGGATGTGCACACATTCGGTCAAGGGCGTCCAACGGCAGTTAATGTGCTTTATGAAGGACTGCCCGAGCCAGTGCTTAAACGAACGGTGGAGGGGGATTTAGGTATGCGCGAATCTGCCAAAAGCGTGGTGGCACAGTATCCTGAGGAAACTTTACTAGCGGAACTCGGAACAGGTTGGGATGAAGCCAGCCTGTTCAAACAGATCGCCTGGCGTAAAAAGAACCATCAGGCACTCCCCCAAACGGCAGCTGATCGCAAGCTGGAAGAACTCCTTGCCCTAAAAGCGACCGATATTGCCTTAAATCGGCATTTGGGGCAATTGACAAAAAGAGACAGCGAAACCTGGGTGCAAACAGGTAAGGATGCTAGCCATTTTCAAGCGGTTGTCGCAACGGGTGGAGCCTTGCTTCATGCGGTATCACCCCGTCAACTCTACCGTTGCGTTTGTCGCGAAACAGCTGCAGGTACACGCCCCAAACATCCCGCGCTCTTCCTCGATAAGGATTATTTGCTGGCGGCAGCAGGCATATTATCTCAATACCAACCAGCAGTAGCCGAGCGCTTATTGTTGGGGCATCTCTATAAAGAATCAGTGGATTGGAGCCCATAAAAGTACCTCTTTCCTATAAATTAAACGCAGAAATCATCATTTGAAAACTCAAAAGTGATGGTTTCTGCATTTTTTTGTTTGTTTTTTGACAAGGTTATGCTAGTATACGTATGTTGAGTATTTTTAACGGGGATATTCTCGTCTAAAAATCATCCAGAATCATAGGAGGTGTCATTGTGAAACGTACATACCAACCAAATAAACGTAGCCGTAAGAAAAACCATGGCTTCCGTAAACGCATGAGTACTAAGAACGGTCGTCACGTGTTAGCACGTCGCCGTCGCAAAGGAAGAAAACGTCTATCCGCATAAGACCACAAAGACTGTGGTCTTTTTTTATAGCGCAAGCGAACATATGTCCGCATTGCGTTTCTTTTTTCATGAACAGATGACAGAGGGGAGTTAGCGCATGCGCAAGAGTTATCGCGTCAAATCAGAGAAGGCATTTGGTCGTGTATTTAACGAAGGCGAGAATAAGGCTAATCGTCAGTTTGTCATTTACACGCTGAAAAAAGATCAACCGCATTTTCGGGTGGGAATTTCGGTCGGAAAACGGATCGGTAATGCCGTTACGCGTAATCGTGTGAAACGATTGATTCGCCAGGCAGTGTTTGAACTCAAACCCTATCTCAAACCAGAAATGGACTTTATCGTGATCGCTAGAAAACCAGCGGCTATGATGAGTCAATTGGAGGTCAAAAAAAGCCTGATCCACGTCCTCAATCTCGCCCATGTGTTGACGGAGACGCCATCCGCCATTATCAAATCTGATAGCAGGAGCGAACATCGTGAATAACAATAAATCTACCAAACGCTGGTTAGTGCTGGCTTTAGGGTTAGTCCTGGTTTTGGTATTAACCGGTTGCGCATCAGGGGCTGCTGGTTCGGCATTCGCGCCAATTAGTGAAAATTCAACGGGATTTTGGGATCGCACGATTCTCTATAATCTCTCACAATTCATTATTTGGTTGTCTGACGTATTCGGTGGCGACTATGCCATTGGGATCATTCTCTTTACGTTAATTGTGCGGGCAGTGCTCATTCCGCTCTACCAATTCCAGCAGAATTCGACGACGCGTATGCAGGAAATGCAGCCAGAAATGCAGGCTTTGCGGGAAAAATATGCCTCGAAGGATCCCGAAACCCAACAGAAACTAGAAGAAGAAACCGCAAAACTTCAAGAGAAATACGACTATAATCCATGGATCGGGTGTTTGCCACTCGTGATCCAATTGCCAATTTTGACGGCAGTGTACCAAGCCATCATCCGCACCCCAGAATTAACGCAGGGACATTTCTTGTGGATGAACTTGGGGGATGCTGACCCTTACTTCATTCTGCCATTAGTGGCGGCAATCTTCATGTGGTACAACAGTTACCTCATGCAGGTCGCTAGCGGGCAGAAGGGTGGTATGAACGTCGCCATGCAATGGGTCATGCCAATCATGATCTTCATCATTGTGATGCGCTTACCAGCAGCGATTTCCCTGTACATGGTGGCAACGAACCTCTTCTCTGTATTCCAGACGTTATTGATCAATAACCCTTATCGCCAACAACGCGAACGCAAAGAAAAAGAAGCGCATGAAAAAGATATTCAGCGCCGTCTCGAAAAAGCGCGTCGTAATCCACGCGGTAAGAAACACTAGTCATAGCGATAATGGGAAAGGACCGTAGTATGGAAACCAAAATTTACGAAGCAAAAACCATCGACGACGCGATTCAAAAAGGACTCAATGAATTGGGAATAACCGATCGCAGTGCCGTTGATGTCGAAATTATCCAAGAACCACGCAAAGGTTTCTTAGGCTTAGGGGAACGCAAAGCGATCATTCAATTATCTGCCAAGAAAAACGTCGAAGCAGCACCTGTTGAGACGGCAGAAGTAGCTGAAGCCACGGAAACAGTAACCAATACGAATGACGCAGTGGCTACCGAAACAGAAACAGAGGAATCTTTTGAAGCGGAAACGGCTGAACCAGAAGCAACCGCTGAGGAAACGACAACGGCTGTAGAAACAGCCACCAAAGAAGAGGTTGTAGAACCAGAGATAGAGGCTGACGAAGCGACCTCAGCAGCTCAACCAGACATCTACGGCGTTGATGAGGACGACGATGATGAAGAAGCCGGCGAAGAACGTTATGACGTTGATTGGGTGGCTCACTACATTATTGATGTCATGAAGAACTACCTCGTTGATGTCACTGTTGATGTGGAGGATAACGAGGACACGATCATCTACCATATCAATACCGACAAACCGGGGTTGGTTATCGGAAAACATGGCAAGATCATCAACTCATTAGAAGTGCTCGCTCAAGTCTTGACACATCGTCACGTCCGTAGCCGCGTGCGGGTCGCCCTCAATGTTGGGGATTACCGTGAACGGCGCCACCATATTCTGGAGAATTTGGCTGAGCGAATTGCTGATGATGTGACAATGAACCAAAATACGGAATATCTCGATCCATTGCCAGCGAGAGAACGCAAGATCGTTCACCAGACATTATCGAAATATCAACATATTCAAACCCATTCAGAAGGGCGCGAACCACGTCGTTATCTCGTAGTGTCCTACAAAGACTAATAGCGATAAATAAACGCCTATCCGAATCGTTGGAATAGGCGTTTTTTCATGCAAAATAAGGAGGTTAATCCATGAGTATTCGTTTAGTAGCGATTGATTTGGATGGCAGTTTATTAACAACAGACAAACAATTATCAGGGAATAATATTGATATGATCCATCGCGTAATGGAGAGTGGCGTGCAGGTGGTTATCTGTACCGGGCGCTCCTTGCCAGGGGTTCGTCGTTTCATTAAACAATTAAACTTCAAGGGGGATGAAGAATACATGATCCTCCAAAATGGCGCGTCGACCTACCACTTGCCGGATTATCGGTTGGTAGATGACCATACCATCAAACGCGCAGGAATTGAGGCCGCGTTTGATTATCTCGCAAAATATCCGGATCTCGAGGTGGTCGCCTTATCTGAGGAGAAATTTTACTACACCGGTGAGGATCTCGATGACCGCATGGCATTCGAAGCGATCACATTAGATAGCCCAGCCATCCACACCACCCGCAACGCTTTGAAGAATCGCACGGATCTCTATAAATTGATTGTTATGGGTAAACCAAAATTTATGGAAGAAATTATTCATTCGGCGCCCGCGCGCGTGACTGATGAGATCACTTTGATCCATTCGCTGCCCGATTTGATCGAATTTATTCCCCATGGCATTAATAAAGCGGTAGGTCTCAAACGTCTGTGCGAGCATTTGCATATCCAACCGGAAGAGGTCATGGCAATCGGGGACGAACATAACGACATCGAAATGTTGGAGTTTGTAGGTCTCGGAGTCGCTATGGGCAATGCCAATGAGCGAGTCAAAGCAGTCGCTAATGATGTTACCGCCAAAAATGATGACGATGGGGTCGCGTTAGCCTTGAAGAAGTGGCTCCTTTAGATCGATAAGACGTACGGTATGTGAAAAACATGAACCAAAGTGGCCGCTCTTCTAAGATAGCGTTAATTTGTATGGGGAATACTCGCAAACGCGGCGTTGCCGTGGTAAAGTAATGAGATACCAAACAAAGGAGCGATGTTTATGGCAGGAGAGGTTGCTATCGTAGCTGCACACCGCAGTGCCATTGGAAAATTTATGGGAGGGCTCAGTCCTTTGAGTCCCGTTGATTTGGGGAGCCAGCTCCTGGATAAAATGTTGAAAAAACACGACATTGACCCTATCCTCATCGATCATGTGATTGTCGGTAATGTGTTAGCGAGCGGTAATGGACAGAACATTGCCCGTCAGATCGCATTAAAAATAGGGATGCCTCACACGACAACCGCTGAAACCATCAATCAGGTCTGCGGATCCGGTATGTTGGCATTAATCCATGCCGTTCAAGCTATTCGTTTAGGTGACAGCGAGGTTGTTGTCGCGGGCGGTGTCGAGAGTATGTCGAATGCCGCTTATTTACTTGAGCGTCAGCAACATAAGATGGGAAATCTGACATTAATGGACAGTATGTTGCGTGATGGCTTAACCGATGCTTTCTCTGGGGAACACATGGGATTGACAGCGGAGCGGATTGCGGAACGTTACCGTCTGACGCGTGAGAGCCAGGATGCTTTTGCCTTGGAGAGTCAATGTCGCGCCCAGCAAGCCGTTACGAGCGGTCGATTTAAGGATGAGATTATTCCTATAGATGTGCCACAAAAACGCGCGCAGGTCAATACGGTCTCTCAAGACGAATATCCACGCTTCGATTCCACTATAGAGGCGCTGGCCAAATTGAGACCCGCCTTTAAATCAGACGGGAGTGTTACTGCTGGCAACAGCTCAGGCATTAACGACGGAGCGGCCTTCTTATTGCTCATGACGAAAGAAAAGGCCAGTGCCTTAAATCTCACTCCGTTAGCCATAGTGAAGAGCTATGCGAGTGCGGGCGTTGATCCAGAGGTAATGGGTCTCGGTCCAATTCCTGCCAGCCAAAAAGCCCTCCAAAAAGCAGGCCTTACGGTTTCTGATCTCGATTTAATCGAGGGCAACGAAGCCTTCGCTGCTCAAGCGTTGGCCGTGATGCAGGAGCTCGCCTTGCCAGCAGACAAAACCAATGTCAACGGAGGCGCCATCGCTCTCGGTCATCCAATCGGGGCGAGTGGGGCACGGATCGTTGTCACACTGGTTCACGAAATGATGAAACAGGACGCCCAGTACGGGTTAGCAACCCTCTGCATCGGTGGTGGCCAGGGTGATGCTATCATCATTGAACGTTAGAATAATCATAAT
Organism: Aerococcus sp.; assembly: GCA_030528155.1. Taxonomy (GTDB): domain Bacteria; phylum Bacillota; class Bacilli; order Lactobacillales; family Aerococcaceae; genus Aerococcus. Next base: position 3,353 of record JAUMZL010000004.1, on the reverse strand, counting down.
AAAAGGGACAGCGTCTATTGGGGTGCTGTCCCTTCTTTTATTTATAGATTATAGAAATTTAGCCATCCATCACAATGCCACCAGCCACATCACCGATTTCACCAGTAATGAAACTCGCTTGATCACTCGCAAAGAAGAGAATCATCTGAGCCGGTTCTTCGGGGCGTGCGCCGCGATGAAAGACGGATAGATTCTTGATACGTTCCTCATTTTCGGGGTTATCGTGAATAGACGCTGTCATTGGGGTGTCGGTGTAGGACGGGCAAACGGCGTTGCAGGCAATATTAAATGGGCCACCTGCTTTGGCAACGGCTTTCGTGAGGGCGTTTACACCACCTTTTGCGGCTGCATAAGCGGCTGTCCCTAACAAACCGCCCCCGAGTTTGCCGGCAACGGAGGAGACGTTGACGATACGCCCACCGCCCTGCGTCTTGAAATGATTAAAAATCTCTTGATTGACGAGGTAGGTCCCTGTGAGATTGATTTGAATAATCTTCGCCCATTCCGCATCATCTAATTCTTCAAACGGCACCATGCTGATCATCCCTGCACTATTAACCAGAGCGTCAATGGGGCCTTGTTCGGCAATCACTTGTTGCATCGCTTGGCGTGTTTGTTCGCTATCTGATAAATCTAGATGATAGTAGGCATTGTTTTCGCCGAGTTCATGCGCAACGGCTGAGGCCTTTTCTACATTGCGGTTCATAATGACAACACGGCCACCGCCCATAACGACCCCTTTTGCGACTTCATAGCCAATGCCACCGGTGCCACCCGTCACAATCACCGTCTTATTGGTAAAATCGAAACTCATAAGATTCCCTCCTGACAATTCTACAGCTATTTTCTCTATTATAAGAAATAATCATTGCGGTAGGAAAGGATTAATGCCTCTATTCCATTAAGTTGTTCTTATTATTAAAGCAATCACTACCGATAAAAGATGACAGGTAAAAATGAAGGAGCATCTATATATGATTGGGATTGGTAAGTAGCGCACAGAGTAACTAGCATAAAATCCAGCGATGTTTTGCTCACATCGCTATGATGTTCCATTTTGTTTTTTGATTATTATTCTCTCAATTGGTTTAAATGTGTTTACAAATAAAAAAACTGGGGACTATACTGTAGATGATTAATGAAGGCTATACAGTGCCTCTAAACTTTTCAGTCTATTTAAATGGGCAGAGAACCATGAACGGTATGGCCATTCATCTATTTGATTGAGATGGAGGGATAATATGAGTGATGGAGGGTTACTCAGCAAAAACGGAAAAAAAGAAAAGACAGAGCGTTTGAGTGATTTACAGGTCTCTCAGCTCGTCAACCAATTCGTGGATGATATTTTTAATCATTATGATCAACGCGAATTTAATCCATTAACAGGCTTCTTAAATCGTCAGGAAGTTAGAAGGAAGGTAGAGCTTTCGCCCATATCGGATGAGGGGATTCCGCTCAACCAAGCCGTTAAAGAAGAAATTCAGGCACTAGAGCACGATGCCAATTTGCGTCATCCCAGATATTATGGCTTTATACCAGGGCCTGCGCAATCCATTTCTTGGATTGGTGATATGATTGCCCAAGCCTATAATTCACATGCTGGTGGGTGGCATTTGGCTCCAGGGGTCAGTGCGATGGAGAAAGCGGTTGTGGATTGGGCGCTCGAACGTGTTGGGTATGCGGGGTATCCTTATGCTGGCGGGTTGCTGGAATCTGGTGGCACGATGGCAGGGGTTACAGCGTTAGCGGCAGCGCGTGATGCCAAATTAAATATTCAAGATATAGCGAAGGCTACCGCATACATGACCGATCAGACACATACAGCCAACCATAAAGCCTTACATCTCATTGGCATTCCTAGAGAAAATTGGCGCTATGTTAAGACCGAAAATTTCAAGATGGTAACCTCTGATCTGAAAGAAAAAATTAAAGAGGACAGGGAAAATGGAAAAATCCCATTCGTCGTCATTGGAACTTGTGGTACCACAAATACGGGGGCTATCGATCCTTTAGAAGAAATTGCAGATGTCTGTGCCGCGAATGATCTATGGTTCCATGTAGATGCCGCTTATGGTGGATCGGTAGTGTTATCTGATGACAAAGATCTGGCAAAGGGCATTGAGCGTTCAGATTCTATTGCCTGGGATGGGCATAAATGGTTGTATCAAATTTATGGGATCGCCTTTTGTTTAGTGAAGGATATCAGGCATCTATTAAAGACTTACAAAGTAGGAGGAGAATACCTGCAAGACATCGAAGGTGTAGCGAAAAAACCTGACTGGTGGGATATGGGTCCCGAGCTGACTCGTCCTTCCCGAGGCCCGAGACTGTGGTTGACCTTACAAACGTTTGGTACCAAGCGTTTATCTTCTATGGTTAATACCTCGATAAAGAATGCGGAATGGTGTGAAGAACAAATTGTCAATTCCAATCGATTAGAATTAGTATCACCGGCCAGCTTAGCGATTGTGACTTTCCGAGTGAAAGCCGAAACAGATGCAGAAAGTGAAAAACGCAATCTAGCTTTAGCTGAATGCCTGAGAAAAAATAATATCGCAGGTATTTTTACAACGGAAGTCGATCACAAAAATGTATTGCGAATTTGTACTATCAGTCCCGATGAGACGATTGATGACTTAAAAGCAGTCTTCCATTCAATTGACGCAATTCTCGATGACCAAGAGAGCCATTAATATCGTGAGAGTATTGGTTGCAGAGTGAGATAAACTCCGCCAAGCTAAGTTAGTGGAATAGGCTCCCTTTTGAGTAATAACTTTGATAGGCTCCTTTTTAAGTAGACAGGACAATTCCTAACTCTGCTTAAAGAGGGGCTTTTTTACGTCTTTCATTGTGATTGAGATTCTACTACTGACTCTATCTATAAAAAAGACAGACAACTAACAATATCTGTTAGTTGCCTGCCAATGGGATTTCTTTTCTTACTTTTTATTTTGAATCAACCTAAGCGATCAACGGGGATATTTGTCGTTGAGTTCGCGCAATTTGCGGGCTTTAGTATCCTTGTATTTCTCTTTTTTGAAGTAAACCCCTAGGATATTTAACAGCACAAACACCAATAAAAGGGTCAGGTCTACCCAAGTGTTACCGCGGCCATCAAAAGGTGTATATATGGATAGTGTTATAAAAATACTAAAGATAAAACTAACAACATCAACGCCTTCAATTTTATCAATAAAATTTTTCATTGCAATGGGATATAAAACCCGTCCCTCCTCCTACGGTAGTCACGTTTCATTTCTATAGACTCGTGACTCAAGCGATGAAAATGACACAGCTAAGAACTGATATGCTCCCCTTTAAGTAGACAGGGCAATTCCTAAAACTACTTAAAG
>JAUMZL010000038.1 GCA_030528155.1 Aerococcus sp. | reverse complement strand
AATAATGGAGGTCACCGTAGTGCCCTTGCCCATTTCTTTGACACTACTATAGTAGGACTTTTTTGTTCGGGATGTGTCCGGAATTCGTTCGGGTTTTGTCCGGAGTTTGTTCAGGTTTTGTTCACCTTTTGTCCACCGCTAGCAGTTCACCGCCGTTATAGGACTCAGCAAAGTCAAGCCGAGCGCGGTTTAACCGCATGTAGTAAGTCGTTTTGCTGATAGCCATTTGGCTATAGAACTCATAGTCATAGTAGCGATCTGATGAGATGTATTTTCCCCAGAGAAGATTCTGTGAGTGCTGATCCAGTGTGGATAGGGCGCGATTGATTTCTTGAAAAGTGCTCTCACAATCCAGCTTTTTAAAAAGATTGCTCTCATTAGTGTTTTGATAACTGGGTGATTTTGGGGTGCTAGTAAGCACTGAGGTTAAGCGCTGTGGCACCGGTTCACCAGCTAATCGACGAATCATATGGCATTTTTTTAACAAAGCATCGACATTTTTCACTGTTTTTTCTTCATCAATTTCCGGAAAAAGCACCATCCATCATCCTCACCCTGCGTATTTTTTAACCATTTCCACCACGTACTCCACATAGTCACGACTATGATACCAATCCCATAAATCGTGCGTCATTGTTTCTACACAATCATAAACACCAATTAATTGCCTACTGTCTCCATTGTAGTCTTTTGCTAAATAAATCACGGCATGTCCGTCTACTGGATCACAAGCAATGGCGATAGAACGCTTCATTCTCCTTGATTCCGATTGCGTAACCATTGGATCATCATCACCGCATAGTTGGCATCATCTTTCAGCGTATCGATCAGTGACTCATCACTGACTTCTTGTGTACCGCTCTTAACAATCGACTTAATCCGATTCATTTTGTCGTTTAATCGCACCACTCCCGCAACGAGTCCAAACTCGTCAAGTGACTGGGTAAAGCTATCACCATAATCTTTATTCTTAGCCTCATAGAGAGCTAATAACTCGTTGAAAATTTCTTGCATTCTGCGTGCCTCCTTTGCTTATTGTGCTTCTACAAGCTCTTTTAATTTCACTACATTAAAGCCAACAAAAGGCTTAAACCCATCAGCAATAACCAGTGGCAACGAACGGAACCCATGCTCAATCACTTCCGCTCGCCCTTTTACCGTCCCGGCATCTACCTCTTCAAAATTTGCGTGATGGTCTTTCAAAAATTTTTTCACCATTCGGCACTGCCGACAACCCTTTTTCATATATACAGTGATCAATGAATTAACCTCCTTCTAAATATTTTTTATAAATCCGCCTAACAAAACATCAAATAAAGGTAGATAATATGATCCAATTGGACATAATATAAATATAGAAAAGAGGTGAAAAAATGAATAATTTTTTATCCCACGCCATACTGTTAGGCACTGTGATTGGACTGACAACTTTCATCATTAAAGTTCATTCACCAAAAGAAAAGGCTTTGACTCGCAAAATTAATGCAGAAGCCAAAGCCATCGAGCTAGATAATGAGCTCAAAGAAAAAGAAGTTAAACAAAGCAAATAAACTTCTTAATCAGGGGGAAACATCCTCCCCCTTCTCTTTTCTTCAGTATATCACATCAAAGGAGTGTTAATAAATATGGATCCAATTACCATCATTTTACTTGTATTACTAACTATCGTTATCGCGGTTGGCTTAGGACTAGCAATCTACACTGAGGTGAAAGATCGCCATGATCACTAACAATCTTACTGAAGCACTTCAATTCATTTTGGATTCTCATACTGGTTATGAGATAGCCAAAAAGATTAATAAAACTCCAGCACAAATCAATCGCTTGAAGCGAGGAGAACGTAAACTGGATAATGCTTCACTGAACCTTATTCAAGCCATACTCACCGCCTATGCAAAAGAAATCACTATCAAACTCTAAGCGATTGGGGCTGTGACAAAACACATTTGTCATGGGCTACTATCAACAAAAAAATAACTCAGGAAGTCTGATGATTTCCCGAGTTATTTTTTGTTACTTTTATGTACTGAAATTTGAGCACTTATGTCATGGCTACTTTAGATAATTTCCTTAAATTAATAGCTATTATTAACAGCCCTGTTTGTTTTCTAACCTTATCCAGCCCTCTAATCGTAAATCGAGTGAACCCCAAAGAAGCCTTCATAAATCCGAAGACTGTCTCTACGTCAATTTTTTTCTGTTGTATATTTTCCCTGTTTCAGAAGATGAAAGCAGTGCTTTTTGTTTAGCTTTATAGTATTCCCATGTTGGATTGACAGTAATTCTTTTGACATATCCTTTTAGGGTTAAAGCCTCTGGAATAACTTCTACATTACTCTCTAGTTTTTCAGCGCGATATTCTTTAAAGACTCGAGTAAATCTCTCTTTACCTGTTCTTTTACGGTAACCAGAAAAGTTAAATCTTACATTTTGAGGATTGATATAGTAGTCTTCGTCTACATGATATTCCCAATTCATAACTTTTTTATCATCCAATTTCCATTTTCTACTTTGTTCTTTTAACATTGTTCCATAAAGGATAAATGCCGTATGTTGAGGTCATTCATCTTCTAAATAGTGATAATTACTTTCTGAGCCATAACCGGCATCAGCTACAATATAAAACGAAGGTTGATCATGAACTGCACCCTGTCAAGTAGACATCAAAATACAAAAAATAATCTAACTAAAG
>JAUMZL010000003.1 GCA_030528155.1 Aerococcus sp. | reverse complement strand
TCCCCTTTAAGTAGTTTTAGGAATTGCCCTGTCTACTTAAAGGGGAGCATATCAGAGACGCTGCTTTTTATACAAGTAATTATTGATAGCAGATAATTATTCAACCGTCACAGATTTCGCGAGGTTACGGGGTTTGTCCACATCCAATTCGCGATCGAGGGAGGCATAATAGGCCAATAATTGCACCGGAATGATCGCCACGAGCGCGCTCAATAATTCGGCGACTTTTGGCAAGATAAGGGTATCATCGGCATGTTCTAATCCATTCATTGCCATCGTCATTACATGTGCACCGCGAGAGCGCGTTTCTTCCAAGTTACTGCGGGTATGACCAGCTGTATTAGATTGGGTGATGATCCCGATCACTGGCGTTTGGTCTTCAATCAAGGAGATCGTGCCGTGTTTCAATTCACCTGCCGCAAAACCTTCCGCTTGAATGTAGGAAATTTCTTTCAGCTTGAGGGCAGCTTCACGACTCAAGGCGTAGTCAATCCCCCGGCCGATGTAGAAGGCGGAACGTTGATTGGCGAAGTAGTCTGTCGCCAATTGGTGGATGGTCTCTTTTTCATCGATCAGACTCTGCATGGCATTAGCCACCAGGGAAAGTTCGTGTTTCATATCAAAGCTTGCCGGTAAATGGAGCGTTTCGCGCAAGGCATCTGCAAGGATTGCTAACACCGCAATTTGTCCTGTGTAGGCTTTGGTAGACGCTACCGCAATTTCTGGCCCGACATGAAGCAGCAGTGTGTAGTCTGCTTCTCTAGAGAGGGTAGAGCCTTGGACATTGGTAATAGTCAAGGCCGGATAGTTGGAAGCATTGGTATGTACCAAGACTTGACGGGAGTCTGCCGTTTCACCTGATTGTGACAGATAGATGAAGAACGGTTTTTCACTGAGCAGGGGTTGGTTATAGGCAAATTCAGAAGAAAGATGCACTTCCACTGGGATGTGGGCGAGCTGTTCGATCAGCTGTTTCCCGACTAACCCTGCATGCATAGACGTTCCGGCTCCAATAATATAGATGCGGTCACTTTCTGTCATTGCTTCGAGGATGTCTTCATCGATGGTTAGCTTGCCTTGTTCATCTTCATAAGCCTGGATGATGCGGCGCATAGCTGCCGGTTGTTCATCGATTTCCTTGAGCATGTAGAAGGGATAGGTCCCTTTGTCTAATTCATTAGCATCGATCTGAGCGATAAATGGCGCACGTTCTACGACCTCGCCAGTCAATGTTTTGATGGTAGCGGTATCGGTTTTGAGAATAACGATTTCTTCATCGTGAATTTCCAAATAATGACTTGTCAGATTGATGGAAGCCATCGCATCGGAAACGACCGTATGGAAACCCTCTCCAACACCGATCAAGAGTGGAGATTTTTTCTTAGCAGCAAAAACCACATCCGGTTGATTTTCATCCATCATGGCAATCGCATAAGAACCTTCCAGTAAGTTCAAGGCTTTTAAGAAAGCCGCTTCGGTATCTTTGCCCTCTGTGATCATGAAATGCTCCACTAAGTTCACGATGACTTCGGTATCCGTCTCAGAGTGGAACGCTACCTCACTCAAGTAGGTCTCTTTGAGCTGACGATAGTTGTCAATCACACCATTATGAACAAGCGTCAAGCGCCCACTGGCTGATTGATGAGGGTGGGCATTGCGCACACTCGGTTCTCCGTGCGTTGCCCAGCGCGTATGACCAATTCCAACGTGCGCGTCAATAGTCATATCCACTTTGTTCTTGAGACGTTCGATCCGTCCCTCTTCGCGAAAAAGGTGGCCTTGATGTTGGTTGGTATCCACAACGAAGATACCTGCTGAGTCATAGCCACGGTATTCCAGGCGTTCCAACCCCTGCAATAAAATCTTCTGGGCTGACTGATGACCAATATAACCGACAATTCCACACATAATATAATTCCTCCCAAAAATATGGGGACTCTATCCTCTAATGGCTAGAGAAAAAGCCCATTCTAAAAATGAGCTACTACGTACGTGGGATGGTTTTACCAGCTGGTGCTGTTTATTAACATCCCTGTGGACTGTACTGCCCCTGAATGACCCGCCGAATTTTTCGATACATTCAGTCCTCGTCACTGATTCCAGTTGAATCAGCCTGGCGCTATCTCTCGTTTCATTTGGAATAAGAGATTTTACTAAAAGTAGTAGCAGTTAGAATAATAACCGTAAATACAAAAAGGGTCAATCGATAATGTACGCCCGCCTGAAATCGTGAATAAAATTTAAAAAATGGCGGTGAATATCCTTTGTGGGTGACTATTTATTCTGATCATGAAATAAAGTGTCGCGCCCTTGTTAAAGAATAATAAGAGAATGTGGGAAGGTTTGTTTCGAAACTTCATGGACAATAATACAATGTCAACATAAGCAGCCCTCGCCATTGATAATACCTAGCTATCCGTTTGAGGTGGTCAAATTAGGGGAGTATTGTTATAGTTACCTGTAACCGAATTCAAAAAGCGACACCTGCCTAAACTAAGCAAACGCGTATGGCGGAACGAAAAATGCCGTAATTGGGAGGAAATACAACGATGACTTATATCTTTTTAGATGTTGATGGCACCTTAGTGGACTATGATAATACGCTGCCACCGTCTGCCGTTGTGGCTATTAAACAAGCCCAAGCTAATGGTCACTTTGTTGCGACCGTGACAGGACGCAGCAAGGCGGAAATGTATCCCGAAATTCAGGGGATTGGGTTTGACGGATATATCGGCGCGAACGGGAACTACGTAGAGGTCCATGATCAAGTGGTGCGCCATGAGACGATCAGTGTTGCGGATGAACGATGGATGGTAGAGTGGTTGCATGCCCACCAGTTGGAGTTTTTCTTGGAAGCCAACAGTGGACTGTACGGGAGCGAACACTTCGAGGAGCGAGGCCAACGCACCATGCAGGCCTATGCTAAACAAAAAGGAACCAATCTGGGAAATCAAGCGGTGCGAAAAGCCTTTCCAGCCATGCGCTTTGGGGAGAGGTTGTATCGCGATGATGTGAATAAAATTAGCTTTATTTTAAATGATTATGCGGATTATGAACGGGCGGTTAGGACCTTTTCAGCATTCACGGTTAGCACGTGGGGTGGCGCTGGTGAAACGGCGCTCTTTGGCGATATCGCCTTGCCAAATGTCAATAAAGAGACCGGCATCAAAACTCTGCTTGCTGCTGTCGGTGGGGATCAGAAGGACACCATTGCTTTTGGCGATGCTAAGGTGGATATTCCTATGCTCGAGTTTGCCAATATCGGAGTGGCTATGGGCAATGGGGGTAAAGAAATCAAGCAAATGGCGGATTACATCACGGCAGATGTGGCAGATGACGGCTTGAAAAAAGCATTCGAACATTTTCATTTGATTTAACCCATCCGGTCCAGTGGAGTAAAAGATAACGATTGCCTCTCAGCAAAAGGCAGAGTCTGCTAAGGGCAGGCAAAAACAATGAGTGTGATGGGTTGCTTTTGCTTAGTCACTGTTTTGTTTTGTTCTTTTTATGAACAGTGATGAAGAATATAATGATTCGCTGTTTATATTCTTTTTTGTGACGCGGCGTATATATTAGGACTATCGTGGGAAAAATTGGTTATTTCACAAAAGATAGAGCTTCCGGCTCGTCCATGAGACGGCCCGGAAGCTCTTTCGTTTATTTAAGCGAGGGTCAGGGGGAGAATCACTTCAAACCTTTGATCAAGTAAACGGGTAGGTGATGGGTTAAAAATAGAATAGTGCGAAAAAGGCAGAATGTTATTGAATTGGCCGTTGAAAGTCACTTACAAATAGTGTTATAATAGCTTTGCGATGAGGCGACATAGCATAGCATAACAGTAAGTCTATGTGAGGTCACAGAGAGCGCGACACACAAGATGTGACTACAGGAAGTAGCGGGGCGACCCTGAAGCGCTTGATCGCTATTGATGTGAACAGTAGCGATCCTTGTCTGGGAAAGCGAGGCAGAGACGCCTCGCTTTTTTTAAATAACAATTGTAAGCGCTTTAAATACATGGATGAGAAAATTATTTGACAAGACCAATTAATAATAAAACGCGAGAAACCTTATACTTTAGCGCAATAGTCACTGCTTTGACACAAAAAATGATCAGTTTTGGCGGAATTGTTAAACGAATACACCTAGATAATTATTTACAAAATGGGTATAATTTAGTTGTTGAATGTTACGCGATGAGGTGAATGGGAGGGGCTCAAATGGGGGATACACTCACATATGAAAATATTGAGCACAATATGTATTTTTTCAATCATAGCACGAATTTCGAAGCGGAAAAATTCATGGGGGCAAAACCTGCCACACTGAATGGCGAAGCGGGGTATCGTTTTACCGTGTGGGCGCCTCATGCGAAATCTGTCGGTGTCGCTGGTGATTTCAATCATTGGCAGCCCCAAGCGATGATAGCTGTTGGTGAAACAGGGGCATGGAGCGCATTTATTCCCCAAGCCAAGCAGTGGGATCTCTATAAATTTACCATTGAGGATCAATCGGGCCAGGTGCAATGGAAACAAGATCCTTTTGCGTTTGCCTATGAAGTGCCGCCATTGACAGCTTCTGTCATCCAGGATTTTCCCTATGATTATCAATGGCAAGATGGCGATTGGGTAAAACAGCGCCAAGCATTGGAGCGCTACGAGCATGCGCCGTTATCGATTTATGAAGTGCATCAGTCCTCCTGGCGCACTCATGAGGATGGGAGTGCCTATTCTTTTGATGAATTGGCGGACGAACTGATTCCGTACGTCAAAAAAATGGGCTACACCCACATTGAATTTATGCCGCTGATGGATCATCCCCTCGATGCTTCCTGGGGTTATCAGACCAGTGGGTATTTCTCCATTGCTGGACGATACAATCATGATTTTGAGCCACTGATGCGCTTTGTTGAACGAGCACATCAGGAAGGAATTGGCGTATTGGTCGATTGGGTACCGAGCCATTTCGTCGTGAACGCAGATTCACTGGCGCTTTATGATGGCACGCCAACCTATGAATATATGGATCCGAATCGCGCGCGCAATATCCGCTGGGGGACGATTAATTTTGATCTCGGCAAGCCACAAGTACAGAGTTTTCTCATTTCTAATGCCTTATATTGGTTGAAATATTTCCATTTTGATGGCATGCGCATCGATGCCGTTTCCAACATGCTTTACCTCGATTACGATGAGGGACCATGGACGCCGAACCGTTATGGCAATAATGCCAATCTAGAGGGCATTGATTTCTTACGGCGCCTCAACCAAGAAGTGAAAAAACACGATAAATCGCTATTAATGATTGCCGAAGAAAGTTCGGCTTGGGAAGGGGTCACCCAACCTGTAGAAAATGGGGGATTAGGGTTCGATTATAAATGGAACATGGGGTGGATGAATGACACCTTAGATTTCTTCTCCCTCGATCCGATTTACCGCTCCTACAACTATCGACGCATTACCTTCACCTTTATGTATATGTTTAGCGAACGCTATGTCTTGCCATTCTCACACGATGAGGTGGTACACGGCAAACATTCATTGCTCGGACGCATGCCGGGAGATTCACGTTATGCACAATTTGCGAATTTACGTGCCATGAGTGGATACAAAATGACCTATCCAGGCAAAAAACTCACCTTCATGGGAAATGAAATTGGTGTTTATCTGGAATGGCGCTACTACGAAGGATTGGAGTGGGATAGCTTAGCACGCGACTACAACAGCGAATACCAACATTATATTGAAACCATTAATCATCTCTATCAAGAAAAATCAGCTTTTTACTATGAAGATAATCATCAGGAAGGAATCACGTTCCTAGAGGCTGATGATGCCGATCAAACCATTATCGCATACATCCGTAATGGCAAGGGAAAAACAGATAAAGCAGTGTGCCTGTTTAATTTTACACCGGTGGAACGCCAGAATTACCGGGTGGGTGTTCCTTATCCAGGAACATATTGTGTCCTGTTAAATAGTGAAATGCAGGAATTCGGTGGCAAATGGCAGACGCAAGTGGAGGTTTTCCATACCGAAGCTACGCCACATCAAAAACAACCTTACAGCATTGTCGTGACGCTACCGGGTGAAAGTGCATTTATCCTAGAACCGAAAGATGTCGATACGACCGTTAAATTAAAATCACTCCCAACGACCAGCGCACGCGCTGTCGTTAAATCACCGCATCACAAAAAGAAACGCCAGCATCACAAAAAGAAATAGGGAGGCGCTACGAAGGACATTACCAGTTGTCTGTCACTTGGTTTGAGTGAAAGGGGGAAGCGAGAGTTATTCTCGTCTACGATGAAAAATGAAATGATCGGCATGGTCCTGGCTGGAGGCAAAGGGACACGACTAGGAAAATTGACACAGGCCAATGCGAAACCGGCCGTCCCATTTGGAGGCAAGTATCGGATTATTGACTTTGCCCTCAGCAACTGTTCGAATTCTGGTGTCACTACGGTAGGAGTGATGACCCAGTATGAACCAATGATCCTTAACACCCACATTGGAACAGGAGCGCCGTGGGATTTGGATGTGGATAATGGCGGTGCGTTTATCTTACAACCGTATTCCAGCAATGAAGGAGAAAAATGGTTCAACGGAACAGCGAATGCTATTTATCAAAACATTGATTTTATTGATTCCGTTAACCCTAAATATGTCTTAATCCTCTCTGGTGACCACATCTACAAGATGAATTATGACAAGATGTTGACCTTCCACAAAGAAAATAATGCGGATTGCACTGTGGCGGTAAAACCGGTGGATATGGCGGAAGCTTCACGGTTTGGCATTATGAACACTAACGATCAACAGCAAATCACCGAATTTGAGGAAAAACCTGCCGAACCAAAGAGCAATTTAGCGTCCATGGGGATCTACATCTTCACTTGGGACAAATTGCGGGACTATCTGACCAAAGACCCAGATGGCATGGTAGATTTCGGTAAAGATGTGATTCCTGCTTACCTCAATAACAAGGAACGCCTCTATGCCTATGCTTTTGAAGGCTATTGGAAAGATGTGGGGACCATTCAAAGTCTGTGGGAAGCCAACATGGAATTTCTCGATCACGACCATCCCTTAGCCATTCGTGATGCCAGCTGGCCCGTTGTGACTAAAAATACAGCGACCCCACCACAATTCATTGCGCCAGAAGGGTTTGTACAGGACACTTTGGTGAGTGATGGCGCCATCATTCGTGGCATTGTGACACACTCTGTCCTCAGTGAAGATGTGTTGATTGGCAAGAATACCCGCGTCACCTCTAGTGTATTGATGTCTGGGGCCAAGCTCGGGCACAATGTACGGGTCGAGTATGCGATTATCGGTGAGAATGCCGAACTAGGGGACAATGCTGAAATCATCGGAACGCCGGATGATATCAAAGTAGTAGGTTACGACGAAGTTATCGGGGGCGAATAATCATGAAAAAATCAAAAGTATGTGCGATTTTAAATTTAACCGAGCCAGATGAACAACTCCAACCATTGACCAAAGAACGGCCACTAGCCATGATGCCATTCGCGAGTCGCTACCGTTTATTAGATTTTAATCTTTCCAATATTGCCTATGCGGGAGCGCGTTCGGCCGCATTGTTTATCAGTCGTTCAGGACGGAGTGTGTATGATCATATTCGGAGCGGAAAGCCGTGGAATCTCGATACTTACAGCGGTGGGATTTTCACTTTTTCCCAGGTGAACCATAAGCGCGCCTTATATGAAGCAGGAAGCCGCATGGGTGCCTTTTACGATGATCATCGTGCCTTCATTAAGAATGCAAACGCAAAATACGTATTCGTAGCGGGTTCTAAGGTTATTGCCATGGTATCGATCAATGAAGTGATTGATATGCTCAGCGACTGTGAGGCAAAAGCTGCTAGAATCTACAGTCGCGTGCCACGCTCCTTCATCGAATACCATCCCGATGAACGCATGGTGGTGCTCGATGATGAGGGGAACGTGACCGATTTATTACTCGAAGGCGTGACACCTATCCGAGGCAATGATGTGCTATACGATTTAAATATGACGGTTTTAGAGAGCAATTTGCTGCTCGACATGTTGGATCGCGCGGAGGAAGAAGATATCAATGACTCATTGGATGTCGTTGTTGATTACTACCTCGAAAACTACGAAGTCAAAGGCTTTGAACATAAAGGATATGTCGCTAATATCGACAGCATTCGCTCTTACTTCAATGCCAGCATGGCGATGTTAGATGGGGAAAGCTTCGGCGAATTATTACACGGTTCGATTCCTGTTCTCACCAAAGGCCAAAATGGGGTTCCTGTTTACTATGCGCGAGGATCCGAAGTGCGTGCGGCTCACATTGCGACGGGGTGTGAAATCTTCGGACAAGTGGTGCATTCTCAATTGAGCCGTAAAGTCCGTGTTGACAGCGGAGCCGTGGTGGATCATTCGATTGTTTGGCAGAATTGCCATATTGGCGAAGGGGCAACCGTGCGCTATGCCATTCTCGACAAAAATGTGACCATTGAACCCGGAGCTACATTGATCGGCGTGCCAGATAACCCGATCATCGTCGGTAAGGGTGAAACAGTAAAAGCGTAATTGTGAAAAGGGGGAGTGGGTCAACTCCCCTTTTTAAGGAAAAAAGAAAGTGAGTCAGGTTATGAAAATTCTATTCGCAACATCAGAATGTGCCCCTTTCTACAAAACAGGGGGACTGGGGGATGTCGCCAGTGCATTACCAAAAGCCCTCAAGCAAAAAGGCGTCGATATTCGGGTCGTCATGCCTTACTATACCAGCATGCCCCAAATCTATAGTGAGCAAATCGAAGACGTGACGCATTTTTATCTGAAAATGGGACAGCGCGAGGCCTATGTGGGTGTGAAGACACTGGTGTTAGATGAAGTGACTTATTATTTTATCGATAATCATGATTATTTTGATCGCCAAGGGGGGCTATATGGCTACGAGGACGACGGTGAACGCTTCGGCTTCTTCGATTTAGCGGTGATCGAAATGATGCAATATATCGATTTTATCCCAAACATTATTCATGTGAATGACTGGCAGACGGCGATGATTCCGGTGTTATTGGTGGATCGCTATCACTGGATTGAGGCCTACCGCAATATCCGCAAAGTCCTCACTATCCATAATATTCGCTTCCAAGGGTGGGCAAAGCCTTCTATCTTACCGGAAGTCTTTGGAACGGGCTTCAATACCTACCATATGAATGGGGTTATGCACAAGAACATGGTGAACTTCCTCAAGGGCGGGATTAATTTCAGCGATATTGTCACCACAGTAAGTCCCAGCTATGCGGATGAGATCCAAACACCAGCATTCGGCGAGGGGCTCGATGGCGTATTGCGGGCCAATCATTTCAAGATTCGTGGCATTATCAATGGCATCGACTATATCAAGAATGATCCAACAAGCGACCCGCGCTTAGTTGCCAATTTCAATACGAAGACCTTTAAATTAGGAAAAGCCAAGAATAAAGCGGCCTTGCAGGAGAAGGTAGGATTGGAAGTGAACCCATTTGCGCCACTGCTTGGAGTGGTTTCGCGTCTCACCGATCAAAAAGGAATGCAGTTGATCAGCGAAAAAGCCGAAGAAATTCTTGAAACGACGGATGCGCAATTTGTCGTTTTAGGTACGGGTGATGCCGTATTTGAAAATACCTTCCGCTATTTTGAAAACCGCTATCCCGGTCGCTTCTGTGCTTATATCGCTTTTGACACGGATCTCGCTCAGTTGATCTATTCCGGTAGCGATATTTTCCTCATGCCGAGTGCTTTTGAGCCGTGTGGACTGTCACAGATGATGGCCATGCGCTATGGAACGTTGCCATTGGTGCATGAAATTGGGGGATTGAAGGATACCGTTTGGCCTTATAATCAATTTGATGGAACGGGCAATGGATTCAGCTTCGCCCAATTCACGGCTTATGATTTCGCCAATGTATTACGCTACGCCCTGTGGCTGTATCATGAACGCCAGGATGACTGGGACCAACTCATCCGCCAGGCAATGACTACGGATTTCAGTTGGGATCATCCTTCCGACGATTACATCACGATGTACGAGGAACTACTTCGTTCGTAATCAGGTGAGTTAAAAATTTCTGCCGCATGATTTGGTGGAAAAATAATAGGAATGAAATGGTGTCCTTTTTCGTTAGGAGAGGGACACTATTTTTATGGATGAGGGCGCTGACGAGCCATCGATAGAGCGACTGTCAATTCAGCGTTTCATGCTGAGAAGATGGAAAATGGGCGGTCAACCTATTAACTTTTAGGTTTAACAGGTCTTGCTTTTTCTCAGGTGAGGTCATAAAATGAGGGTGTTGTTGCAAGATAAGAGTAAGCAGATTGCGTTAAGTGCTGAGGGATGGGATGTTGTCCTCAGACGAAAAGACCGAGTGTCTTGCGGTAATCTGTTGCATCCGCTTAACTGGAACGAAAAACCGTTAAGTGGAACTCTAGCTAGTGAAAGGAGTTCCTCAAATGAACAATCGTCAACAGAAATTTAAGCTGAATGTCCAGCAGATGACTATGATTGCCCTGTTTATGGCATTGAATATCATTCTGTCGCGCTTCTCTGTGCAATTAGGACCAACCAATCGCATTTCGTTTGCTTTCCTCTCTAATGTCTTTCTAGGTTTCTTCTTTGGGCCGTGGATTGCCGGGATTGCAGCCATTGGGACGGACTTATTGAAGAGTCTGATGTTTGGGAATTACGGTGGTTTCTTCATTGGTTATACCTTTACCGCATTCCTAGGTGGTTTCATTTACGGGCTGTTTATGCATCGGCCAGTAGTGAAGTGGTACCACATTGCTTTAGCTATCGCATTTAATACTATCATTTCGAATATCATCTTAGGGACGCTTTGGATCAATATCATGTATCAGACACCAATCCCGGCCTTATTGGTCACCCGGGTACCACAGAATCTGATCATGGCACCGATTCGTTTTGTGATTTCCTATTTAGTGATTGGATTGCCACAGCTGCAGACGCGTTATAAGAAATATCGGATGTTCTAAGTTACTAACAATAATTAATAAAAGCCAGCGTATGCCTTTATGAGTGATGATGCCCTATACATAGTAGAGAGGGACGGCAGAGCGCTGGCTTTTTAACTATCACAAAGTCCATTTTTTGACGGGGAAATCACGCGACTGAGCGTTGTTTTTCTCACAAAATCGACTTACAATATGATTGTGAATGATAACGGTTTATTTCTGTGAGAGGAGATTTTTATGTTTTTAATCGATATCCACACCAATCGTCCTGGCTTTAGTGCTTATGATCCGATTGTGAATCAGTCTTTGGATAACTATTTGATGAACGATTTAGCGCTTGAGGGTCGGGGCTTTATTCTCTATATCAACGCACCGAGCGTCATTATCGGTCGTAACCAAAATGCTTATGATGAAGTGGATTTAAACTATTTGCAGGACAATGAGATTACCTTAGTGCGCCGCTCGAGTGGTGGGGGTGCCGTCTACCATGACTACGGTAATTTGATTTTTGAAAATATTCATGTAGGTGACCCTAGTCACGCGACCGATTTTGCTTACTACGCTGAACCTATCATTACCGCACTGCGCGCCATGGGATTGGAAAATGTGGAAATGCAAGGGCGTAACGACATCACCGTGAATGGATTGAAATGCTCTGGGATGGCGACCGCACGCATTGGCAATAATGTGATTTCAGGGGGAACGTTAATGTTCGACCTTGATACGAGCCAAGCGGGGAAAGTGTTGACACCAAATAAAGCTAAATTGGCCACAAAAGGGGTACAATCTGTGGCTAAACGTGTCACTAACCTGAAGCCATTACTGCCAGAACCCTTCAATCAAATGACCTCAGAAGAATTCCGCCAAGAATTATTGAAACGTATCTTCAAGGTAGATGATATTAAAGACATTGAAACGTATGTCCTTACCGATGAAGATTGGGCGATCATTAAAGAACGTGTGGACAACTTCTATGGGACAGATGAATGGAATTTTGGTAAAAATCCTGGGTTTGATCACTATCAACGGGACTACTTCGTCGGTGTGGGAACAGTAGCGTTTAACTTCAGCGTGTCTGATGGCAAGATCTCTGCTTTCAAAACGTACGGTGATATGAGCTTCGGTAATCCGAGTGTGATCGATGAAGCGATGCTTGGTCAATCTTTTGATCAAGCAGGTATTCAAGCGGGATTTGAAAAGGGGAATTATAAAGCTAACATCGGTAACCTCGAAGTCGAACAACTGGTTGACCTAGTCTTAAGAGAAAAAGCGTAAAGTAATGTATAAAAAAAGTCCATGAAATAAGCGTTATTTGCTATTTCATGGACTTTTGTTATGAGTTATTCATGTTTTGTTTTTTGGTTGCGAGCATAAAGGTAGAAGCCACCAAAAGCAATAGCTGCAACAACGATAAGGGTAAGAATGACTTTCCACAACCAAGCGCGGGTGAACCAAAGAATGACCAGTACCCCGAGGATAATACGGTACCAGCCAAATGGTTTGAAGTCGTTGGTTTCTACATAGCGCAGTAAGAATTTAATCACCACGAGAGAAACCAAGAAGGCCACCAACATGCCTAAGATTAATAGGAAGGTCTCATGACCGGTAAATCGAAACCCATTTTTCAGTCCTTTGAGTAATTTATACCCGCTAGCACCGAACATGATCGGAATACTCATGAAGAAGCTGAAGTCGGTAGCAACCGGACGTGAAGCACCCATCAGAATCCCACCGAGAATGGATGAACCAGAGCGCGAAGTCCCCGGCACTAGTGAGAGGGCTTGGAAGAGTCCAATTTGAATCGCTTTTTTCAAGGAAAGTTGAGACATCTCACTGACAACGGGAGCGTGGTGGGCATTACGGTTTTCAATCCAGATGAATGCTATCCCGTAAACAATCAAAGCGAGAGAAACAACGAACCAATTCATCAAATGGGCGTCCATCCAATCATCCAGCAAGACACCCAATAGCCCAGCTGGAATACAGCCAATGATGACTTTTACCCAAGTGCTCCAAGTTTGTTGCTTCTGATCAGCAGATTTGTGTGAGCTAAAGGGGTTCAAGCGTTCAAAATAAATCAAAACAACGGCGAGAATAGCGCCGAGCTGAATGACCACGCGGAAAATTTCGAGAAATTCTGCGCGCACAGAGAGATTCATAAATTCTTCAATCAGAATTAAATGTCCCGTACTACTAATAGGTAGCCACTCAGTGATCCCTTCAATAATGCCATAAATGATAATTTTTATAATTTCAAGCATAGAAAAATCCTTTCTCTATTTACATTCATGAACGAGTATACTGGATTTTTGTGAAAATAACAGCTACTATCGGTGATTTTTAGCATTCGCTAAACCTTTTTAACGAGGAGGAGCCCTACTCATCTTATACAAACGCTCAATCCATAAAAAGAGAGAGTCCTCATCAACGAGGAAGAGGCGCCAACTCAATCCGTCGCATTTCGAACGGTGAGGAGGGCTAAAACCAGCGCTGTCGATCTTATGAAACATACAGTATACAAAACTAATAGCCTTTATTATTGACGAGAAATAGAGTGGTGGTTGAATCGCTCAAGGAAAAAGAGTATCATTGGCAAAGTCAAAAGGACAATTAGTGAATTTAGCTAACTTTTCGTCGTTATAAAAAGCCACAAAAACACCAGCAAGTTGGGCTTAAGGCAGGGAGTGGCGCTGATTAGCGATGAAGGGGTAATGTATTGAGAGCAAGCAAGAAGGAGTTTTGTATGTTAGATTTTCTCAAACGTCACGAAGAATCCAAAGAAGTGATGCCAGTGGAATTGTACGCACCAGTGGATGGTCAATTAATTCCCATAACTGCTGTGAATGATGAAGCCTTCAGTCACAAAATGATTGGTGATGGTTTTGCGGTGAATCCAACTGATCAGAAAGTATACAGTCCTATCAGCGGCACAGTGTTATGTGTATTTCCTAAACAACATGCGATCATGCTGAAGACGAGTTTTGGCTTGGAAGTTATGGTGCATATGGGCTTGCACACCGTTGAATTAGACGGCCAGCCGTTCACCATTCATGTGCAAGAGAATCAAGAAGTCCAGCATGGCACGTTGCTAGCAGAAATGGATTATGAAATGATCCAAACGGCTGAAAAAGATCCTGTGGTTATTGTTTGTGTCACCTCAATGGATCGCGTAGAAGCGTTGAGTGTCATCGACCCTGTACGTGTCACCGCCAGCGAAGTGGTGGGGCATGTCGATGTTGAAATGCTCAGTGATGACGAAGAATAATGAATGAATAAAAAAAGGGGCAGATCTGTATTTGGTCTGTCCCTTTTCATCTGCCTCAATGACGGGTAATGAATGACATGAATAAAATTAAATGGTTTGGACGCAAACGATTTCCGATACCGGCGCCGTTTGTGGGAGAGCGGTTAAGGTGCCCGTTTTGGCATCACGTTGGAAGAAGGTGACCACTTCGCTCTTTTGATGGCCAACAATCAACAAGGATTCATCATGATTGAAGTTGAAATCCCGTGGGAAATCACCACCAGAAGCGATGGTTTGAATGAGGGTCAATTCGGTGCCTTGCTGAGTAATCTTTAGGACAGAGAGGCTGTTGTCTCCACGGTTGGACACATAAACAAAGTTGCCATCACTGGAGACGCGGATAGCAGAAGAACTGTTAAATCCTTCAACGTGTTCTAATGTATCCACACGATTGAGACGTTCGAGTTGGCCATCTTGGTAACTCAACACATCGATGGTGTACGTCAATTCACTGATGAGGTAGACGATCGGTAGGGTGGGGTGGAAGGCGAGATGTCTCGCACCACTCCCCAATTCAGTGTGGTAATTTGCGACTTCGCTGAGGTTATAGTCCGCTGTTAGTTCATAGGTGGTGACGGCATCTGTTCCCAAGTCACAGGCTAAGAGGTAACGGTGATCCGGTGTTGGGGCCAGGTAGTGGCAATGGGGGCCGTCTTGATTTTCGTGGGGACCATGCCCGACATGGGAAGTGATATTCATCAATGTTAATTCGCCGTTTGCTTCAATCTTGATAACAGCCAGTTTGCCCTCGTGGTAGTTAGCCGTGTAGAGGACTTGTTTGTCTTCATCAAGAGAGATAAAGCAGCCATTATTGGTGAGGAAGCTCACCCGACCGACTTCAACGAAATGGCCGTTTTGATAGGCATAGTGGGCGACCCCTGCTTTGCCTTCTTTTTCACTCAGTGTATAGAGATGCTGTTCATCCTTAGACACAACAAAATAGGTAGGATTAGTTTCTTCAATAATTTGTTCGGTTTTCACAACTTGCCCGTTGTCGTCCAGCGTTAGGGTATGCAGGCCTTTGTTCGTTTGGCGGGTATAGCCACCTAGATAAATCGTTTCCAAAAAATCGACTCCTTTCAATGGTTCCGTCCGTCAGCTAACGTGGCGAAATCGTTATCACTATTGTAGCAAATTTCCATGAAAACGGGCAGTATTCTTTCCTGTTGTTCGTCCTTGATGGGCTGAATCAGGCGCCATCAATCGGATGATAAATAAAAAATAAATCTGAAAGTAGCGCTTGCAATGCCCGGCAAAGTGATTGACAATAAGGGGCAAAGAGAGGTGAGGACTGTGCCATTGAAAAATAAATTGAACCATAAACGTCCCTTAAAATCAGATAGCAAGCAGCGTTTAGAAGAAACGGCGCCTCTATTAGAAAAGTTTAAAGCCTTTGTCAATAATCGCTACATTTTAGTCATCTTGGGCATGATTCTTGTTTGCATTTTGATTCTCTTGCTGCGGCAATTGGGATCACTGTTAACGCCGGTTTGGCAATTCTTGCAGACAGTGACTTTGCCGGTGATTTTAGCCGGGGTGTTGTATTATTTGACGGTTCCCATTGTCAATCGGTTGGAGAAACACCATATTTCACGAAAATGGGGGGCCTGGCTAGTGCTCTTATTGCTGGTCATTGTCATCATCCTCTTCTCAGCGTGGGTACCGAGTATTGTCCAGGAAGCCAAGCGCTTTTTCTCAAATTGGGACACCATTTGGTACCAATATCAGGATCAAATTGCTTATCTGATTCCGTCACAGTGGATTACCAATCTTCAATTTAATCTCGAGCATTTCCTTAATTATTTAGAGAGCATTAATTGGAATTGGGGGCAGTTCTTCAATTCAACAGTCAGCAGCCTAACGTCCATCTTGGGTGTTGTGGCCCGCGTCATGATTTCTTTAGTGACAGCACCGATCTTACTCTTCTATATGCTGAAAGATGGGCAGAAATTCCAACAAAACCTTGCCATCTTTATTCCCAGTGCTATTCGTGAGAAAACCCTGCGCATGCTTGGCGATATGAATGCACAGATCGCAGCTTATGTGCGCGGGCAGATTCTCGTTGCCTTTGCGGTAGCCATTATGTTCATTATTGGTTATCAAATCATTGGTTTAGAATATGGACTGATCATTGGGTTTTCAGCGGGAATACTGAATGTGATTCCATACGTGGGATCGTTCTTGGCGATGATTCCTGCGTTGATCGTAGGGATTGTGCATAGCCCGTGGCAGTTTGTGCAAGTTTTGATGGTGTTTGCGGTGGAACAGACATTGGAGAGTCGCTTGATTTCGCCACTGGTATTAGGGTCTAATTTGAATATTCACCCGGTCACCATTATGTTATTGTTGATTGCGGCGGGGGACATGTGGGGCGTTGCTGGTATTGTCTTTGTGATCCCCATCTACGCTGTCCTCAAAGTGGTCTTCTTTTACGTCTTTGATTGGTATCGCAGTGTATCCGGCCTTTATGAGGAAGAAGCAATCAGTGAGTCTTTGGATATGATGGACAATAATACCGACGACACAACCAAAGATACTCAAGAATGAAAAACAAAAGTGTATTTTAATGAGTGAGCCAGGCTGTACCTCGTGCAGGCTGGCTTTTTCTATGCGAATAAAGCGATTCAAATTTGATCAATTCGCTCTTTTTTGTATTAGGGTGTCAGCTTTAGAGAAGAACGGTGAGGGACTTAAGAAAAGAAAAAGTGTATGAAAAAGTAAGTGAATTTACTTTTCATCTTTTTTAATAGGTCTATAATGGACTTGTTTCTGTTGAATCACTAAAGCATTCAACAGCTTTATTTTTATATTTTTATTGCCTACGGAGCAATGATTTTTATTGAAAAGAAAGGAGGAGCGTTCAATGATACGAATGATTAAACGTATTCCACCCATTAGTATTTTACTCTGTGTGATTTTTGCGTTTACGCAAGGCGCATTTGAGTTATATTTGCCGACATTAACGGCACGAATTATCAATGTTGGAGTCAAACAAGGGGATTTTAACTCGGCTTTGCATACGGGCGGATACATGATGGTTGTGACCGTACTCATAGTTTTGAGCGCTATTTTGAATGTCTTTATTGCCGCTCGCGCTTCGCAGAATTTAGGGCGCCAGATCAGAAACGATCTGTATAGCCACGTCCTACATTTCTCTAAAGATAGTTTTGAAGAATTTGGCTCGGCATCGCTGATAACCCGTGCATCCAGTGATGTTCAGCAGATAGAAATGACAATGGTGGCTGTTCTGCGCTTCATGTTGTTAGCGCCAGCGATGCTGGTCTCGGCTGTTGTGATGGCTTATCGCACGAGTCCACAATTGAGCATGGTTTATCTCTTTACCATTCCTGTTTTGGCTATCGCCATCCTCTTAGTGATGCGTTCAGCGAGCCCATTGTTCCGCTCAATGCAAGGAAAATTGGATCAAATCAACTTGATTTTCCGCGAGGGACTGACAGGGGTGCGTGTGGTGCGCGCGTTCAATCGTGATGAATTTGAAGCCGATCGCTTCAGAGATGCCAACACGGACTTTATGAACACCGCAATTTCTGCCCAAATTCGGGTGGCTCTTCTGTTCCCAACTTTGGTGACCATTCTGTCACTGACCAACATGTTAATTGTTTGGCGAGGGGGGAGCTTAGTCAGTGTGAACCAATTAGAGGTAGGAACGATTGTTGCCTTTACGACCTTTACAGCTATTATTATGTTCTCTTTCATGGCGCTCGCGCAGATGTTTATTTTGGTACCACGGGCCTCAGTATCTTCTCAGCGTATTTGGGAAGTGCTCGATACCGAAAATACGATTCATAACGTGGAACATCCCGTCACCAAAGCGATGGATGAAGCGACCACACTAACATTTGACCATGTGTCCTACCAATATCCAGGAGCAGATGCGCCTGTAGTTTCAGATATTTCCTTCACAGTGAATCCAGGTGAGACGCTGGGGATTATCGGAGGGACTGGTTCAGGGAAGACGACCATTGCGAATTTAATTTTACGCTTCTATGATCGGACGGAAGGAACCATTACAATCAACGACCAAGATTTGAAGAATTATGAGCTCAAAAACTTACGAGATTTGATCGGATATGTACCACAAAAAGCTAACCTGTTTAGCGGAACGATTCGCTCTAACTTGCAGTATGGGAATGCCAAAGCTACTGATGAAGAAATGTGGAAGGCATTGGACATTGCGCAAGCCACGGAATTCGTGAAAGAACTGCCAGATGGTTTGGATGCTCATGTGGAACAAGGTGGGAGCAACTTCTCTGGCGGTCAGAGACAGCGGTTGAGTATTGCGCGGGCATTGGTGAAACCAACAACACTCTACATGTTTGATGATTCCTTCTCCGCGTTGGATGCCAATACCGATGCAAAATTGCGGCAAGCCTTAGCTCAAGAAATGGGACATCACGCGCGGATCTACATTAGTCAGCGAGCAAGTGCCGTGATGCACTCCGATAAGATTCTCGTACTCGATAACGGCCGGGTCGCTGGCTATGGCAATCACGATGAATTAATGAAGGATAGCCATGTTTATCGTGAAATTGTTCAATCCCAATTGAAAGGAATGAGCGATAATGAGTGAAAATAATAAAAAACAAGCGTTAGAGACCGCTTCTTATCGCCGCAAGCCAAAACAAGCGTGGCCAACCGTCAAGCGCTTGATTCGCTACATGGGCTATTACAAATGGAGTTTCCTGCTTGTCTTTGCCTTTGCGATCATTGCGAGTATCTTACAGATTGTAGGCCCACAAGTGCTCGGGCGTGGAACGACTATTATCACGGATGGCGTACGGCAAGGCCTCAAGGGTAATGGGTATGTCATTGATTTTTCGGCTCTTCGTCAAGTAGCGATTCTCTTCTTGGTATTGAGTGGCTTGAGTGCGGTCTTCCGTTACCTGCAGCAATATACCATGAGTAATGCCGCACAGCGAGTTGTCTTCCGCTTGCGCCAGGATATGCGAGATAAATTGAATAAAGTGCCAATCAGTTTCGTCGATGCAACGCCTCACGGGGAAATCATGAGTCGTGCCGTCAACGATATTGAAAATATTGGGCGCACCTTACAACAAATGATCGTTCAGATTATGATGTCTGTGATCGAATTTGTTGGGGTAGTCACCATCATGCTGTCGATTAACTGGCAATTGAGTTTGGTGGCTTTCCTTGTTATTCCGATTAGTTTAGTGATGGTCGCTTTTATTGCGCCTCGTTCGCAACGCCTCTTTGGTGATCAACAACGCTCACAAGGGGAATTGAACAGTCTGATCGAAGAAAACTTCGCTGGTCAGATTGAAAACAAAACCTTTAATCAAGAAGAGAACAAGATTGAAGCGTTCAGTGGCAAGAGTGATCAGTATTATCAAGCCGCTTGGCGGGCACAATTCCTCTCGGGGATTTTGATGCCAATGATGAACTTAGGGAAGAATATCGTTTATGTGCTAGTGTCGCTGTTTGGGATTTACCAAGTCTCACAAGGCCGGATCACAATTGGGAATACGCAGGCGATGTTGCAGTACGCAAACATGGTATCTGAGCCATTAAAACAAACCGCCAATATGGTCAATATGTTGCAATCTACCATTGCTTCTGCAGAACGTGTTTTTGAGTTTCTCGATATTGAAGAAATGGAAGAGACGAAGACCGATTTACCAGTTGCTGATGTGGATGATTTGGTCACATTTGATCATGTTCAATTCGGTTATGAGCCTGGTGAAGATAACTTATTGATGACTGATTTCAATTTAGAGGTTAAACGCGGGGAAACCGTGGCCATTGTCGGGCCAACCGGTGCCGGCAAGACGACGTTGATCAACCTGTTGGAACGTTTCTATGAAGTCAGTGGGGGTAGCATCAAGATCAATGGTAAGGATATTCGCGACTACTCAAGAAGTGAAGTCCGTGACCATTTCGGGATGGTGCTCCAGGACACTTGGCTATTCAACGGCTCCATTGCTGATAATATTCGCTACGGTGCCAAAGTTGGCGAAGAAGTGTCGGATGAACACGTCCGCGAAGTGGCGAAGATTGCTAATGTCGATCAATTCGTTTCGAAATTACCGGAAGGGTACGATACCATTGCCAATGAAGATGCTTCAAACGTGTCGCAAGGGCAGCGTCAGCTGATTACGATTGCGCGCGCCTTGATGGCAGATCCGGAAATCTTGATTTTGGATGAGGCAACCTCCAGTATCGATACGCGTACGGAAACCTTAATTCAGCAAGCAATGGATGAATTAAAAGGCGGACGGACGTCCTTCGTGATTGCGCACCGCTTGAGTACCATTCGCGACGCTGATAAGATTTTGGTTTTGAATCACGGCGATGTGGTCGAGATTGGTAATCATGATGAGTTGATGGCTAAGCAAGGTGCTTACTATAAACTCTACAATGCACAGTTTGCTCATTAATCATTGGAATCGAGGATATGACAGCGAGAGGAGCGATCCTCTCGCTTTTTTACTATTTAGCGTTCCTTCCCGGCGAAAGCCACAAAAAAAGCGGAGACTCGCAAAATGCGGTCCCCGCTTTTATATTCGATAAGCATTTAACGCTGGCTATTAGCCATCGCTAATTGAATAATCTGTTCGCCGAGTTTTGGATTGCGGACGAGCAGTGGCCCGTGGAAGTAAGAGCAGAAGGTGTTCTTATACATGGCACCTTCGCTTTGATCCGTGCCATTGTTGCCATACCCGCTGATGACACGTCCTAGAGGTTCAACGTCTTTACCGAGGTAAGTACGGCCAGCGTGGTTTTCATAGCCTGCCAATGTTAAATCAAAACGTTCATTGTAGGTTTCTAAATCGCCCACCAGACGTTGTGACTGGCTGTCGGTGTAGTAATCAATGGCTTTGATGCCGTCAAACGTTTCACCTTTTGTGGTGGTGTAGTGATCGCCGAGTAATTGGTACCCACCACAGATAGCGACCATAACGCCGTCATTTTCAATGTATTCGCGCAAGGCGGTCGCTTTTTTCTTCAGATCACTAGCTACAATTTTTTGTTCATAGTCCTGTCCGCCTCCGAAGAAAACGAGATCATAAGCGGACGGATCAAAATCTTCTTCTAGCGATACGAGATCAGTGGTGATGGTGTTACCTTTTTCCTTGGCGAGGTATTGTAACATCAGCAGGTTGCCATTATCGCCATATGTGTTCATTAAATTGCCATAGAGGTGGCAAATTTTCAATGTCATGCGTGCATTCGCTCCTTTACTATGCCTTGATCTTGAAGTGCTTTGCGCAAATCAAGCATGGCGGTGTAGGTGGTGAGAATATTGACAGTTGGTGTTTTGGCGGCCTTGATATGGTCGATGACGTCGGGAATATCCGTTGCTGTCTGCAATTGAGCATCATCAAATCCAGCGACTAACATGCGCTGACGCAGCTCTTTTACGCGCAATCCACCGATAATTTGCGCGTGGTTATTTGATAGGGCGGCGAGGCGTTCAAACTCCCCATCCCAAATCCAACTGACATCTTGTCCATCGGCAGGGCGGTCATTTAATAAAACCACTAGGGAAAAAGGGGACTTTTGTAAGGAAACAATGTCCACAATCTGATTGAAGCCCACTGGATTTTTAATAAGATTAATGCGCACTTGTTTGCCGGCAATATCTAAAACTTCCTGACGACCGAAGACGCGAGCAGAGGTTTCGAACCCTTTCCTGATCAGCGGGATGGGCACATCGAAGAAGCGGGCAATTGCATAAGCCGCGAGCGCATTGTAGATATTGTATACCCCAGCGACGGGAATATGGAAATTTTCACCATCGAGCATAAAATCAGCACTGTCCGGCGTGAGCTGATCGATGCTCGTTACCGCATAAGCTAAATCGGGACGGTGGAAGCCACAGTTCGTACAGAAGTAATCACCTAAGTTGCTGTAGGTGATCATATGGTAGTGAAGAAGATGGTCACAAATGGGACAGAGCACATTATCCGTATTATAGTGCGCCAATTTATCGGTCGTTTTATCTTGATTGGCAAAGCCAAAGTATAAACGTGGATTTGGCGTTTCCTCTGAAGAAAAAATGGGTGCATCTCCGTTCAATAAGAGCGGGGTCTCTGGAGATTTTTCAGCCCCTTCGCGGATAAAATCATAAATAGTATAGATTTCACCGTAGCGATCCATTTGATCACGGAAAATATTGGTCGCAACGATCAATTTTGGTTTGATGTAGGTCGTTACGTGTCGTACGGATGCCTCGTCGACTTCAAGAACAGCTAAAGCGCGCCCATGTTTAGGTTTTTTGTCACCGATAAATGTCGAGAGGATCCCTTGCTCCAAGTTAGACCCGGTATCGTTGGTGAGCACGTGGTCATAGTGCTGTTTTAGAATATTAACGGCGAGGGAAGTGGTCATTGTTTTCCCATTAGTACCGGTAATGATGATAACATCGTAATCTTTTGCGAGTTCACCGAGAATCGTTGGATCCAATTTCTTCGCTAATTTTCCTGGAAAGCTGGATCCTCCGCTGGTCATTTTTTTCAATAGGGTTTGCGAGGTTTTGGCAATTCCCTTAACAACGGTCCCTCTAATGCTCATTCATAGACTCCTTCCAATTTAGACAAAGGATTTTTCCTCTGCTGGCCTGTTAACGCGTGCTGTTGCGTTCAGGTGGTTTATTTGGTCTGACTCGCACTGTGCGAGTGAAAATCAAATTGCTATCGGTCATTTTAGCACACTTCTTGTCAACTGCCAGCCCGCAATGCTCTTAGGGGGATTTGACCCGTGGCGGAATTTACGGTAATGCTAATTGACAAGCTAGTTAGGGACGACTAAGATTAATAATTGTGGAAAACATGGGAATTGGAGAGGATGATGGGGATGGCACAATTATTCTTTCGCTACGGGGCGATGAATAGTGGCAAATCGTTTGAAATTATCAAAGTAGCGCATAATTACGAGGAACAGCACAAACGCGTATTGGTGATGACAAGTGCTATGGATACGCGCAGCGGGCAGGGAACTGTTGAGAGCCGAGTGGGAGAGACACGTACTGCTTTTTCCATCAAGGCGGATACAGATTTGTTTGCTGTCGTTGAACAAGCTAATGAAGAAGAAAAGGTCTACTGCGTTTTGATCGATGAAGCGCAATTTTTGCCTAAACATCAAATTGAAGCGTGCGCGCGGATTGTTGATGAATTAGATATTCCGGTGATGGCCTTTGGATTGAAAAACGATTTTCAAAATGAACTCTTCGAAGGGTCTAAAGCCCTACTGACTCTCGCCGAGAAGATCGAAGAAGTCAAAACTATTTGCTGGTTCTGTGGCAAAAAAGCTATCATGAACCTACGTGTTAATGACGGTAAACCCGTTTATGAAGGTGAACAGATTCAAATTGGGGGCAACGAGTCCTACTATCCCGTCTGTCGCAAACACTACCATCATCCCCCACTAGAACAGCTCAACGAACAATCGAATGAAACGGAGGAGTCCAGCGTATGCTAGATATGGACCAACAAATCGATACCTTTATCGCTCGTTACCGCGAACTTGCAGAATTATTGAGTGACCCGGACGTTATCAGCGATACCAAACGCTTCCGCCAATTATCCCGCGAAGAAGCCGACCTACGCCCAAAAGTAGAGGCCTTTAATCACTATCGCGACGTGAAAGAACAAATTGCCGGTACAAAGGAAATTATTGCTGAAACGTCTGATGCCGATATGCTTGATCTGGCGAAAATGGAGCTATCCGAATTAGAAGATGAAGAAACGCAATTAGAAGAAGACATCAAGCTGTTGATGATCCCAACCGATCCGAATGACGATAAGAATATCATTATGGAAATTCGTGGTGCTGCCGGAGGGGACGAAGCGCAAATTTTTGCTGGGGATTTATTCGAAATGTATAGTCGCTATGCAGAACATCAAGGATGGAAGATCGAAGTGGTTTCGGCGAGTCCTAATGACATCGGCGGATATAAGGAAATTATTGTCCAAATTACCGGTGATAAGGTCTTCTCTAAGTTGAAATACGAGAGTGGCGCGCATCGTGTTCAGCGCGTGCCTAAGACGGAATCGCAGGGACGAGTGCACACTTCGACCGCAACGGTAGCTGTGATGCCGGAATTTGAAGCTATCGATTTCGAATTAGATGAAAATGACATCCGTACCGACATTTTCCGTTCCAGTGGGGCGGGTGGACAGCACATCAATAAAACCAGTTCAGCAGTGCGACTAACCCATGAACCGACTGGGATTGTCGTATCGATGCAGGATCAACGCTCACAGCAACAAAACCGTGAAAAAGCGATGATGATTTTACGTGCTCGTGTTTACGATTACTATGAATCACAAAATCAAGAAGAATACGATAGTGAACGTAAGAACTTGGTGGGAACAGGAGACCGTTCGGAACGCATTCGGACGTATAACTATCCGCAAAACCGGGTGACTGATCACCGTATCGGTTTGACCATTCAGAAACTCGACCGTATTATGGCTGGGGAATTGGATGAGATCATTGATGCCTTAATTTTAGCTGATCAAACATCGAAACTCGAGGCTTTGAATGAAACACAAATCTAATGAAGAACAGCGGAAGTCTGAGCCATGCACTTACCAAGCCGTGGTGCATCAGGCTTCTGCTTTTTTAGCGGCAGCAGGGCGCGATGAAGAAATCGCTGAATATCTTTTGTTAGATCAACAGCACTGGAACTTGACGGAATGGATCACACACCAACGCCAGGTGATGCCACCGATAGAGCGTGAGCATTACGAAACGATGATCGCGCGCATTGTTGATGAGATGCTCCCCTATCAGTATGTGACAGGGCGGGCGTGGTTTTATCGCTATTCATTCCAGGTGAATGAAGCCACCCTAATCCCACGCTCAGAAACGGAGGAACTCGTTAGGGCAGTGCTTGAGCAGATTGATACGGGAACAATCCCTAAGACAGCGCGGGTACTGGATATCGGCACAGGGAGTGGCGCCATTGCGATTACCTTGAAGAAAGAATGCCCAACGCTCTCTGTCGTTGCAACCGACATTTCCTCAAAAGCACTAGACGTTGCTAAACAGAATGCGGAGCGACTGGTGGATGGCGCTATCGATTTTCGGTGTGGCGATTTATTTGCTCCTGTTTCAAAAGACGTGTTTGATGTTATCGTCACGAATCCGCCTTATATCGCTTTAGATGAGCGGGAGTACATGGGAGTGGATGTCCTAAAACACGAACCGAAGCAGGCGCTCTTTGCGGATGAGGAAGGCTATGCTATCTATTGGCGGTTATTGCAGGAAATGAGTGAGCACCTCAAGCCCACCGGTTGGTCGTTCGCCGAATGTGGATTTCGTCAAGGAAAGACCATTCAATCGCGTTTCCAACAATCTTTTCCCAAACGGTCGGTAGAGTTGATCAAGGATTACGCTGGAATTGAACGGATAGTCGTGATGAGCGCTGAATCACAGACAGATGAAGTAGAAGAATAAGTGAGAAGGGATTTTATGACACAGGTTTATACAGCAGATGATATTGAAGCAGCGGCAGCAGCGCTGAGAGCGGGCGAATTGGTCGCGTTTCCGACTGAAACGGTATTCGGCTTAGGCGCGATTGCCAACAATGAGACAGCAGTAAAATCTGTCTATGAGGTAAAAGGACGGCCGAGCGATAATCCGCTCATTGTCCATGTGGCTCAGATGTCGGATTGGAAAAAATGGACAGCCCCCCTTTCCGAAGAACGGGCGCGCTTGGCAGAACAATTGGTGAATCAGTTTTGGCCAGGACCTCTGACCCTCATTCTACCAGTAAAACCGCACACGTTTGGTCCCACGGTGACGGGTGGGTTAGACACTGTGGGATTGCGTATGCCGGATCATCCGCTGACCCTTAAATTAATTCAGGCGACAGGGTTTCCTATTGTCGGACCTTCTGCTAATCGTTCGGGGAAGCCGAGCCCAACGACCGTGGCGCATGTGTTACATGATTTTGACGGCAAGATTGCGGGCGTTTTGGATAGCGCGCCCACACGAATTGGCGTAGAATCAACGGTCTTAGACCTTACTGATCCAAGTGGCATTTACATTCTGCGTCCGGGGTATTACACCGCCAAAAAATTGATGGCCAAAATCCCTGAATTGGTGATTCAAACACAAAAGCCGATGCCAAGCGGTGAGGTGCTGCACCCTAAAGCTCCCGGCATGAAGTATCGGCACTATAGTCCAGATCTTAAGGTGATCGCCGTGAGTGGCCGGCATTTTCTCGATACGTTCCAACAGCAAGATCCTAAAACAACGGTGGCGGTGGCGACAGATTCCGTATTAAGACAACTTTCAGAAGCAGTCACCACCTATTCGCTCGGCGATACGATGCTGAGTGCCACCCAGCGTTTATTTGCAGCGTTGCGTCAATATGATGACGATCCTTCAGAGCAAACGCTAGTGGTAGAGTTATTGCCTGATGAAGAAGGGAATCAGGCCTATCGTAATCGTCTGATGAAAGCGGCCAGTGCAGTGATCGAGTAGGGAGTGTCAACCCTCACCTAGCTAGTCTCTCTAAAGTGTCTACTAAAGATAACCTTTTCGAATTGGCGCCTATCGTCTCTACTTTGACGGTGGGCGTTTTCTATTCAGCAAAGGAAGAATCTGATTGCCAAAATAAAATAAAAAAGACAAATTTTGTATTTATTAATACATAAAAAGACGCAGGATGTGTTGTAAATAAGAACGAAGGGATCAAGTGCGATCTAACCGATGAAAAAACTGAGGAAATCCCGAGATTTTAAGTGAATTCAGCTGACGGCGTATAGAGAATTTGGTAAACTGAAGGTTAGTGTAAGTAAAATGGCGGATGAATAGACCTACTTCCTTTTGGTAAGTAAAAGTTGACAGTAGTTGTTCAAATGCCTATGATAAATTTATAAAAGGAGCGACTACCATGGGAGAATTACATGTTATCGATCATCCATTAGTTCAACATAAAATTGCGTTATTACGTGACAAGACATTAGGGGCAAAAGGGTTCCGCGAATTAGTTAATGAAATTACCTTGTTTATTGGCTATGAAGCAACACGTGACCTGCCACTGGAAGAGGTTGAAGTGGAAACACCGATGACGAAAACGACACAGCACATGATTGCTGGGAAGAAAATGGCCATTGCGCCTATTCTCCGTGCTGGTTTAGGAATGGTAGATGGCATGTTGACGCTGGTACCAGCTGCTAAGGTTGGTCACATCGGCATGTACCGCGATGAAGAAACAGCTGAACCTCAAGAATACTTCTTCAAAATGCCAGGAGACATCGATGAACGTCAAGTCTTCATTGTCGATCCAATGTTGGCTACTGGGGGAAGTGCGTTATTAGCGATCGACGCCTTGGTGAAACGCCATGTCAAACCAGAAAATATGAAATTCCTCTGCTTAGTATCTGCTCCTGAAGGGGTCAAAACGATTCATGACAAATATCCAGAAATTGATATTTACACAGCCGCTCTCGATGAACGCTTGAATGAAGATTGGTACATCTTACCAGGCTTGGGCGATGCTGGGGACCGTTTGTTTGGCACCCTCTAATCACATATAACGAGAAAGTACAAAGGATGGTTGTTGGATAAATGGAACAGATGATTGTTGAGGGCGGTCGCGCATTAAATGGGCGTGTCCGTGTCGATGGTGCAAAGAATGCCGTATTGCCCATTCAAGCGGCGACTTTGCTAGCCAGTTCAGGTAAAAATGTAATCACCAATGCACCCTTGTTATCAGATGTTTATTTGATGAACAATGTGCTGACACATTTGGGAGCTGACGTTATCTTCAATGAAGAAACACAGACCATTGAAGTCGATGCCAGTGGCGACTTGTCAACCGATGCGCCATTTGAATTTGTCAGCAAAATGCGGGCGTCTGTCGTTGTGATGGGGCCACTGTTGGCACGTTTCGGGCATGTGCGCGTGGCAATGCCTGGTGGATGTGCGATTGGAACACGTCCGATTGATTTACACACCAAGGGATTCGAAGCGCTTGGTGCGGAAGTGACGACTGAATTTGGTTATGTGGAAGCCAAAGCCGATCGTCTGGTAGGCGCTAACATCTATTTGGATTTCCCAAGTGTTGGAGCGACTGAAAACATTATGATGGCAGCCACGCTCGCAGAAGGCACAACTATCCTAGAGAATGTTGCGCGTGAGCCGGAAATTGTCGACCTCGCTAACTTCCTCAATCAGATGGGAGCAGATATTTCCGGGGCGGGTACCGATGTGATTCGTATCGAGGGTGTTGAGGCATTACATGGCACGGAACATTCCGTTATTCCAGACCGTATCGAAGCTGGGACGTTTATGATTGCCGCGGCTGTGACGGGTGGTGACGTCTTCATTGAAGATGCGATTGCGGAGCACAACTTACCATTGATCTCTAAATTACGCGAGGCTGGTGTTACGGTTACCGATAAGAAAGATGGTATCCGTGTGCAAGGAGCCAAAACATTGAAGGCTGTTAGTGCGAAAACCTTGCCATATCCAGGTTTTCCAACCGACCTACAAGCACCGTTTACGATTCTACAGGTGGCTGGTCAAGGGACATCAACGATGGAAGAAACAATTTTTGAGAACCGCTTCATGCACCTGGAAGAACTGCGTCGAATGAATACTGAATTTACGATTTCAGGTGATTTAGCTACCATTGAAGGCCCAGCGAAATTACAGGGAACGATCGTAGCCGCAACGGATCTGCGCGCAGCAGCCGCCCTGATCATTGCTGGCTTAATTGCAGAAGGCACCACTAAAGTCACCAACTTGCAATATCTTGACCGTGGTTACTACAAAATTGAAAACAAGTTGCGCCATTTGGGAGCAAAAATTGGCCGCGTGAACGTGGAAGAAAGCGATCAACCTTTCCACGCCGAAGCCGTCAATCGGGAGGCTTAATATGGCTACGCAGTCATTAGGACGGCGCTTCCTCCATTTGATCGGACGGTTAGTGCTTGTTGTCCTTATACTCGTCATATTATTTGCGATCGGCTTGATGGTTGGCTACGGCGTAAGTGGTGGCGATCCTTTCTGGGCAATTTTCTCTCCTGAAAAATGGCAACATCTATTTAGTTTTCTGCCAATATAAGACGTCGGGCGGGGCAAGGAGCTCCGCCTGTTTTAATTGATTGAAAAGGTGACTTGAAACCCTGAAAAAACTGGGTTATAATAGTCACGTTGTTAATCAATGACTGTTGCGCTCGTAGTGTAATGGATATCACATAGGATTCCGGTTCCTATAATTGGGGTTCGATTCCCCACGAGCGCATAGTGGAAGAGAGGCTGATCGTTAATGATTGGCCTCTTTTTGTTATCACAAAGGGAAAGGAGCGTTGAATAATGTGCGGACGATACGAATTTGACAAAGAGAACAGTCTATTGGCCCATTTTTACCATCGTTTACCCAAGACAACGTCGGTTCAGACTGGTACGGTTTTTCCTGGTAAGGAGGTATTGGTCTTAGGACAGAATGCACATGGGCAGGTCAAAGCGACAGGGATGCGCTGGGGATTTGACGGTTACGAGCCTAATCAATTGTTGATTAATGCGCGCAGTGAAACGATCCTGACGAAGCCAACCTTCAGTACGGCGTTTAAAACGCAACGCTGTGTTTTCCCTATGACACAATTCTATGAATGGACCAAAGACAAGCAGAAATATTTGTTTGGTGCCAATGACCCGCTCTTCGTTGCTGGGTGTTATCAGCTCAAAGAAACACCGTACGGCTTAAAACCACAGGCAATCCTCTTAACCAGAACGGCTGATCAGACGGTCAGCCAGGTGCATCATCGTATGCCCGTCATCATTGAAGCAAATAAATTGCGCGTGTGGCTACAGGATACCGCTTTTGCAGCAGAATATCTGAAAATTAACCATGGCCCAGAGTTATTGATGAGCGCAGTTCCTGACCGTCAGACTCGTTTATTTTAGCTACGCTGATATCAGCAAATAATGGTTGTGATCAGTGGAAACCAATGGAGAAAAATGCTACTGCAGTGGCGGAAACAACAGATTAGATGGTGGTGATCGGTATGTTTGCGTTTTTATTGATTTGTTCGCTATTAATTCCATTGTCTATGCTCGTCTTGGGTTATCGTTGGCAGAATCACCCGCCTAAGAATCGATATGGCGTTTCGGGGTATCGTACAACGATGTCTAGACTAAATGATGAGACCTGGCGCTACGCTCACAAGTATTGGGGACGGATGAATTTTATTTTAGGATTCATTCTGTCCGTGCTGTCGGTAGTGATTTTACTTTTAGTAAAAGATCATCCGCATTTTGAAACGATTTCGCTGGACTTGGTCTTTTTCCAATTAGCTGTGATGGTTTTAACCATTATTCCGACTGAAATAGCGTTGCATCGGCATTTTACTAATGAAGGCCGGAGGAAGTAGTACGTGACTTGATGATTACGCGTATTTCTATGAAATAGCGCTGTGAAGATAAAGAATTGGAAACGGAAGCCAGGTATCGTAGCTGGGGGATAGCCTTGATCAAAAAGAAAAAGATTGTTGTACTCATAAGGGATTTAGGTCAGTTGTATAAGAAGGACAATTTAGATCGCTTTTAATATCATTTTTTTGTGACTAGGGGTTTACAAATGATCAAAACCTAGGTATAATAATTTTTGTTGTTTGAGACAACATCAAATGCCGGCTTAGCTCAGTTGGTAGAGCATCGCATTCGTAACGCGGAGGTCGTAGGTTCAAGTCCTATAGCCGGCATGTTTTTTAATATTAGTATTTGTGCCCGTTGGTCAAGGGGTTAAGACGCCGCGTTCTCATCGCGGAAACGCCGGTTCGAATCCGGTACGGGTGATCAGCGGTAGGTGGCTTTCTGTGTTGACGGGAAGCCTCTTTTTGTTTTAAATGAAAATGATGGATCATTACCGAGAATAGAAAAGGGAGAGTGTGTGATGGGATTTCGTTTTAATCACAATGATCAACAAACGGTTGATGATATTTTTGAACGGTTTATTCAGCCGGCAGCTAAACTCGATGAAGAACAAAAGCGCGATGAGGGAGAAGCGTTGGCAGGACTAGATCTATCCGATGCCTTCATTAAGGAACATACGTCATTCCAAACCTATGCGGAATTTGTGCTCAAATCACCGACGGATCTTCGCTCTTTTGATGACTGGAGTGAAGAGGAACGAGCACGCTTTGATCGCTATTTGGCTCAATTTACTGATTTCCCGTCTTATGAAGCGTTAAAGGCGGCCTTGGAAAAATAGAAAGAATACCACGTCAATGCACTCCACGCGACTAATTAGGGCAAGTGGGAGAGGGTGACGTGGTTTTTTGTTACTTTTTAACGGTGATGAGCCTTCACCGTATGTATGAAGCGTTTGGTCATCAACCAGAAGCCGAGTAAGATGGCGAATAAGGTGCGTTTACGGGGAGAAATCATGATAGTAGCCTGCTCTTTCTAGTGGAAGTAGGAGATAGTATGACACGATCAATCTATTGCTTAGAGTGTACCACTAAATGCGCAATGAGTAGAGAGGTGAATGTACGGGCAAAAAAAGTATTATGCGCGCGAAAAGGAGATAGCGTGCAGGTCGCGCTGGTGTGGTATGAAAGATACAAAATGGCCACGATAGAAAAAACTCAAGTGAAGTCCTCACAGGAGTAGAGCGAATGGTATGACCCGTTTGCAAAGGAAGGGGAGGTTGGTTTTAACCATAAAGCGCTAGACAGGAGGGGTGGCTATTGTACAATAGAAGAGAAGACAACCGTTGATGAAATACGCCTACACTTCGCTAGCGACAAAAAACGTCTAGGAAAAGAATTCTGATGAACAATAGAGTGACAAAGCTTTTCTCTTTTAAGCGAGCAGGGCATGGTCACTATGACTTGTCATCGTTTGGCGGAGAAAACAGAGTGAGTATTAACGGCTGAGGGGAGAGAAATGAGAATGGATGGCAATCATTTGTCAGATCGTCTACAACAATTAGCAAACTGGGTACCAGCAGGCAGTCGGGTCGCTGATATTGGTTCAGACCATGCGTATTTACCCATTTATTTAGCAAACCAAGAAAGAATCACTTTTGCAGTGGCGGGGGAAGTCGCAAAAGGTCCATTAGCACACAGTCAAGCTGCCATCAAAGCAGCGGGCTGGCAGGAAAAGATCAGCGCGCGCTTTGGTGATGGGCTGGCTGTAATTACACCAGAAGATGCCATTGATGTCATCACGATTGCTGGTATGGGCGGACAATTGATTGTGGACATTTTGTCTCAAGGTAAACAAGATGGGAAATTGAGCAATCATCCAGCGCTACTCTTGCAACCAAATTGGGAAGCGCAACGGGTGCGGCAATGGTTGAATATGAATGGGTATGCCCTCATCAAGGAGGGACTCGTTGAAGAAAATAAAAAGCGCTATGAAATGATGATGGCGCAGTATGCTCCTGAACAGGCAAATTTAACGGCTGAAGAAATTCAATTTGGCCGTTTCGTTGAACAAGCAAATCCTATTGTTTTCCAAGCCATGTGGCAACATGAGTTAGCCAAAGCCCAGCGCGTGTTAATGAATCTGGAAAATAGCACAGACACACAGGCTAAAGAACAGTTCACGGCGCGCGTGGCGATGATTCGGGCGCGATTGGAGGAGAAGTAAATGACAACCATTCAACAGTTCATGGATCGTTTTGAACGTTTTTGTCCGGAAACATGGCGCTACCATGAGGATCCAGTCGGGTTACATTTTGGGAAGCGTGACCAAGAAATTCATCATATTTTAACCACACTGGACGTTCGTCCGGAAGTGGTGGATGAAGCCATTGAATTAGGGTGTGATTTCATTGTGGCGCATCATCCGGTGATTTTTCATCGCCCTAATGATTTAACGGAAGACGATCCGCAGCAGGCGATGTATGCGAAGTTGATTCGCCACCACATTGGCGTGTATTGTGCGCATACTAATCTGGACGCAGCACCGGGTGGAATGAACGATTGGTTGGCCGAAGCTTATGGGATCATCGATACTGAGGTGCTTGTGCCCAATGAACCGGCTACTTTTACTGAGGATGGCAAACGGGTCGGTATGGGACGTATCGGGCGATTAGTTGAACCCATGC
Organism: Aerococcus sp.; assembly: GCA_030528155.1. Lineage (GTDB taxonomy): Bacteria > Bacillota > Bacilli > Lactobacillales > Aerococcaceae > Aerococcus. The sequence continues at coordinate 52,408 of JAUMZL010000003.1, read as the reverse complement.
GTGTGCGCGCGTTAGTCGAACGAGTGAAGGCTTATCACCACTTAGAAGGAGTACGCGTGGTGAGTGCGGATTTGGATCAAATGGTGCAACGTGTGGCGGTCCTCGGCGGTGACGGCGGAAGTTTTTACCACGAGGCGCTGGCACAAGGAGCAGAGGTGTATATTACCGGGGATGCGTATTATCACACCGCGCATGACATGTTGGCAGCGGGACTGACAGTGATTGATCCGGGGCACCACATGGAGAGCATTTGTAAAGACCACCTCACCGCATTGATTCAATCGTGGGCCCAAAAAGACCATTGGCAAGTCACGGTTCGATCTAGTATAATGAATACAGATCCATTTACGTTTTTGTAGAGGAAATTCAGGCCACACGCTGAAGGACATGCACGCTCTATCACTACTCGTCATGGAGTAAGCAGACACGTTCAACGTGCGCCTTAAATTTAGAAAGGTGAGATGATCCTATGAGTATGGAAGTTGATTCCAAAGAATTGTTAGAGCGTTTTCTTCGTTATGTGAAGTTGAATACACGGTCCGATGAAGCGCGCAGCGATCAAGTGCCTTCTACCCCAAGTCAGGTGGACTTTGCCCACAAACTCGAGGCAGAACTCGAAGAAATTGGCATGACGGATATTTACTACAATCCAGAAGACAGCTATGTGACAGCGACCTTGCCAAGCAATGATCCTGACCATGATTACCCAGTATTCGGTTTATTTGCTCACCGTGATACTGCGGACTTCAATGCAGAAGGGATTGCTCCACAAATCATCGAAGATTACGACGGTGGCGTGATTCCACTTTCTGATTCGGGTTACTCCTTAGACCCAGCAGAATTTCCTTCGTTAAATAAATACAAAGGTCAAACTTTGATTACTACGGATGGACGCACCTTGTTAGGAGCAGATGATAAATCCGGGATTGCTGAAATTATGACGGCAATGCACTACTTAATTGAACATCCAGAAATCAAACACGGCGACATCAAGATTGGCTTCGGTCCTGACGAAGAAATCGGGATGGGAGCCACACGTTTCGATGTTGAACGTTTCAACGCCGATTTTGCTTACACGATCGATGGTGGTCCGCTGGGTGAATTAGAATGGGAAACCTTTAGCGCTGCCCAAACGACATTGACCTTCAATGGCAAAAACGTGCACCCAGGCACGGCGAAAGACACCATGATCAATGCACTACAATTAGCTGTTGACTACCACAACGCCTTAGCTGACCATGATCGTCCGGAAAAAACAGAAGGACGCGAAGGGTTCTACCATCTCCTCAAAATCAATGGGGAAGTGGATAGCGCTAAAGCCATCTACATTCTGCGTGACCACGACGACACCATGTTCAACTACCGCAAAGACCAAATGAAGAAGATTGCGGCAGATATGAACCAACAATATGGCAAAGAAGTGGTTGAAATTGCGGTTGATGACCAATACTACAACATGGGCCAGATCTTGAAAGATGACATGCGTCCAGTAGAATTGGCGAAGAAGAGCTATGTAGATTGTGGCGTTGAGCCAAAAATCGAAGCGGTACGTGGCGGTACGGATGGCTCTATTATGACCTTCCGTGGCTTACCAACACCTAACTTGTTCGCTGGTGGGGAAAACATGCATGCCCGCTTTGAATATGTTTCCTTACAAACTATGGAAAAAATGGTAGAAATCTTGGTTAAACTGGTAGAAAACTCCAAAGACTATGCGAGTTTCAAGAAGACCGTTGAGGAATAAGTTTAAGACGAATTAAGGCTGATTGATGCCACTAAATATCGGGAGAGGGTAACCTTTCCCGGTATTTTTTGTATGGTCAGTGATTGGAATAGGCCTTAAGCGGAGCTATTTCTTCTGCAGGTAGGAGGCTTATTTACTCGTTATATGAGAGAATGAGAAGATATCCCATTAAGCGAAGTAGATAGGAAGAGCGATTGGGGGCTCTTTTTGAGAGCTTTTTTAAGAAGTGATCTCCACTGATGACTGAGCACCAACAGAATTAGTCCGTATGATTGTCCTTGTGATTATGAATATTCGCTTAGGAGTGGGGTGCTTTTATTCGCTGAGTGAGTTCGCTAAAATAGAGAGACAAGGAAGTTGGACAGCTTCGGCAATGCCGATAGAAAGAGGATGACAATGACAAGAAATAAAGAAGTATTACGCCAGATTGACCAAACACTTGCCGATTTACATCGTACGCAGAAATTACTGAATTCAGCGCGTCGTTTTGGATTCTTTGATTTGTTTGATGGTAAAGATCACGGATTGTTTTTCAGTTTTCTCAAACGGCGGCGGTTGAATCAGGCGAATGAGAAAATGCGCGTGATAAAGGAAGAGTTGGACGATTTACAAGTCGCATTAGGCGATCGCGCGCTCTCTAAAGCTATGAAACCCATTCAGGTCAGTTGGTTGTGGGATATGTGGCTCGATAATATGATTTCGGATTGGTACTCCCAACGCAAAGTAAAGAAATCATTGAAAGCTGTGAAAGACTTGCAGAAGCAATTGAAAAAAGCACGCGCTGATGTAGCAAAGAATGCCTAGCGTGCGCTAATAATCAATAAGGAGGGATGCGGGTTGCCATTACAATTACATTTAATGACCGATATTCAGCGCGATCGGGGGCCATTGATCGCACGTATTCAGTCCTTTTTAGCTGGTGGTGGTTTTGAGCGGCGCGTTTTCTACTTGGTGCCTGAAGACCGTCAGTTAGCGAGTGAGTTTGAGGTATTGAAACAGTTAAATCGCTACGAGGGCCACGAAGGCTATGAGGCCAATGCGATGATGCGACTGCAGGTGTTTAGCATTAAGCGTTTGGCGTGGTTTTTAGGGTTGAATGTGACGAAGGATACGGTATCTGAAATTGGATTAGCCATGCTTTTGCGCAAGTTGACGCATGAGCATCAACAGGAATTGGCACTGTTTGGACGGGAAAGTCGCTATTTGAGTTTTCAGGAACGTTTGGTCCAACTCTTCAATGAATTAGAGCGTGGGAATATCCATGCTGATGACTTTCAAGCCTTAATCGATCAGGAACGTCCCAAATCTAGTGAGGTTGGTCATGTTGTCAATGAGTGGAAGAAAATGCAGGAACTTGCCAATATCTATCGAGAATATGAGGATTATCTTACGGCCCATCCTTTGCGTGATTTCACGGTTTATGATCGCTTGATCCACTACATCAAACAGGAAGATTTTACGAATACATTGGTGATTTTAGATGGGTTTGAGCGCCTCAATGCTTATGAGTATCGGGTAGTTGAAGCGTTACTTCAGTCGGATTGTGAAGTGGTAGCATCGCTCATTTTGCCTAATGATCCCGATGGAAATGCGATCGAAATGGGCGACACATTCTACCAAACGAAACGATTGCGCGAGCAGTTAACTTTATTGAATGGCGGACGTTACCAGCTTGTTCCTGAGACGACGTTTGCTACCGCTCCTGCATATCAAAGGGGATTTTCAGCCATTGAAGAGTGGCTGATAGCTGATCAATCGCTTCCACTAAGCCAAGAAGCCAATCAAACTGTCGCTGAAGCAGTGACATTGTGGAAGAGTGAATCACCACAAGTAGAAGCGGATCAGGTGGCTAATCAAATCTATCATTTAGTAAGTAATCCTAACCAAAGTTATCGCTATTGCGATTTTCATATTTTTATTCGCGACTTTGAGCGCTATCAATCCCTACTATTGCCAGCGCTGCAACAGAATCATATTCCTTATTTCGTGGACTATCCGCAGACCATGGCGAAGCACCCCTTAGCACGCTTTATGGCGAGTTTGATTCGCATGGATCAACGTAATTGGCGCTATCAGGACGTGTTTAATGTGTTGCGCACTGGGTTATTAGCATTGAATTGGGAGACGGACAATGAGGCATTGAGTTATCAGGAAACCCTCGATTATTTGGAAAATATTGTTTTAGCGCATGGTTATGAGGGACGGCAGTTTTGGAATGATGCCGTGACGTGGAACACTCGATTGGATGCGCGTGGAGCAAAACAAAAAACAAATGCTGCTGATCGGCAGATGGCCACCTATGTCCATCTATTGAAGAATCGCACTTATCAGGCCTGTCAGCAACTATTTTCAATGTGGCATCAAGCAGAGAATGGTGAAGCAGCGGTGCGTGCACTCTATCAATTCATGGAACAGCAAGCTGTGCCCAAGCAGATCCAACAATGGGCAAGTGAGCTCAATGCTGCAGGGGAATTAGAGGAGGCAGAACATCAGCTGCAGGTATGGCAGAAGTTTGTGGAGGTTTTGGATGAATACGTGCGGCTATTCGGCCAAGATCCGTTTGATCAGCGAGAATTTGCGATGATTCTTAAGAGCACCTTTGAACAAACCACGTATCGCATTGTGCCGCCGACAATTGACAGTGTTACGATTACTTCTTATGAGACGCATCCTGTGACGCCAACGAAAGTTGCCTTTATAATTGGCCTAACTGACCAAACGCTCCCAAAACAGAAACAACAGACCTCACTGCTGACGGACGATGATCGCTTGCTCTTGAATCGAGGCATGTCAGCGGAACAATTCTTGGATCCCTCGCCGGCAGAACAATTCAATCATGAGAAAATGATAGCCTATCATTTATTTTTGGCGGCGACTGATCATCTCTACGTGAGTTATCCCTACAACATCATGGGAGAAAAACAAACGCGGCCATCGAGTTATTTCACTCACCTCAAAACGCAGTTTCATCTGCCAGCGACTATCAAGGCCGAAGAGGGCGATTGGGAGGAAACCGAAGCGGTGATGGAACGCCCTGAGATTGTGTTAGGCAATTGGCGTTCCCAATTGCATCATCTTGTGATCAAAGAGCGTCAAGCTAAAGAGAAGAATCGCTTATTGGATCAGGCATGGAGCGAACTGGAAGAAAAACTGCGTCACTTTAGTGTGAGTGAGGCAAAGCCATTGATTCCAGCTGTTTTATCCAGTTTAACTTACCAAAATCGGGTGCATGCACTCTCTCCAGCGCTAGCTAAGAAACTGTACGGAAAAACACTGGTGGCATCGGTATCCAATCTAGAGCTGTATAACAAAGATCCCTTCAGCTATTTCCTGCAGTATGGGTTGCGACTGAAGGAACGAGCGTTATTTGCCATCGATCAGCGCTTGACGGGGAGCTACAGTCACGAATTTTTACAGCGTTACTACGATCGTTTAGCCACGCATCCTAATGAAACAACAGAAGAACGTCTGCATCACATCGAGCAATCATTAGCCAAAGTGCCAGCCTATGCGGTCTTCCAGCGGCAAACACAGGAATCGTTGCAGCAGGAGGCGCTCAATCGGACGGTGCGTCAGCTGATCTTACGTGAAGCTGAGCATTTTGAAGCGGTAAAACTTGAAAACTGGTACAACGAACTGACATTTGGACGTGGTGAGTTAGAATTAGCCCTACCGATCAACGATGTGAATTTGACTGGTATTATTGATCGGGTAGACGCGGTATGGATGCAAGATGAACAGACCAAGGAAGAGACGCTCTATTTTGAAGTGATTGATTATAAATCATCGCTCAGAAATCGCGCGTCAGAATTGAAAAACTTGGGTAATCTCTATGATGGAACCAGCCTGCAGCTGTACACGTATCTTGCCGTGATTTGGCAGGCCTTTCAATCTGGCGAGCTCTGGCGAAAACAACCACACACGGCGAAGGCGCATTACCAGACGCTACCGATTGGCATTTTCTATGAAGAACTGAGTAGCCTGGCTACCGATCCACACTTAGTCATTAGTAACGAAAAGGACTGGCAAAAGCTATGTAGTTTCGAGCGTGAAAAACGGCCAGAAATGGTAAATCTCGGGCGATTGAATGGGTATCTGCTCGAATCGAAGCAGGCCCTCACAGCCGTTAGTCAAACCGTTGAAGCCGAAGCTTTGTCTTCAGATCAAGTGTATCCATTCCAATTGACGAAACAGGGAGCTTTTTCAAATGCTGTTGGGTATAAGAACCGCTTTACGGCAGAGCAATTCAGCACAGTGGTTGATTTTGTTTTGAAAAAAATTGCAACAACTGTTCAAGCGATTCAGTCAGGACAAATTCCGCTCTACCCAGTCAAGGATGATCCTTATCTGCCATCGCTCACCACGTTTAAGAGCGTGGCGCGCTACGATGCTACCGATAGCGACTTACCACGCTGGCAACCGACTCGCTTCGATGCGAGTCAACCGATCGCAGATTTCTTTGAACAATTAGCGCAAGATCGAGCGGATGAAACAACAAATAAGGAAGACAAGGAGGCAAGTGATGAGTCAACTGACGCCTAAGAATACCCAAGCAACACCAGAACAACAGCAAGCGATCTACACGGATCATTCCACTATTGGTAATCTTTTGGTGTCGGCTTCGGCCGGTTCAGGGAAAACCCGAGTATTGGTGGAACGGGTGATTCATCAATTACTCAGGGATGAAGAGCCTATCGCCCTCGATCAGCTGGTGATTGTCACGTTTACAGAACTGGCAGCGCGAGAGATGAAAGAGCGGATTGAACGAGAGCTAAAAAAAGCTTTTAACGCGGAGACGGATGCTAAGCGCCGGCGCTTTATTCACTCTCAGCTTGCTAAGTTATCGAGTGCCAATATCCAAACGATCGATGCTTTTTGTCGTCAAATTGTTCAGCGTTATTACTATATCATTGACTTGGATCCTAACTTCACCATGCTGACTGATGATACTGCCTTGATGTTATTTCAAGAGCGCGTATTTGAAGACATGGTAAGCGCCATCCTGCCTGAAGATGGGGCGTTACATGCTGATTATTATCAGGATTATGAATGTGCCATGCTGAATTTCAGCGATGGCTCGCCCGCCAGCGCTGATCGCGTGCAGACGATCATTATGGCATTGATTGATAAGGCACGCGCGCATGCTCATCCTAAAAATTGGCTGGATTCCTTACTGGATTGGTATCCTAAGCCTGATGAAACGTATGGCACCAGTGCACTCTTTTTGGAGGTCGTTCGCCCTAAACTCGCGACAGCACTTGAAGCGGATGTAAAACCCTATCGTCAGTTAGTAAGTGATTATCAAGTGGAAGCGGAGCGCTTAGGAGGCACGTTACTTAAAAATATAGAGAAAATCCGCTTGACTTTAGCGGATTATGAACGCTTTTTGGAAGAATTAAAAACGCCCACCGTGCCTTATGACACTCTGTTCGATCATGCGAATCACCTAATGAAATTTCCATCTATTCGCGCTGTGAAAGATCCTAAAACCGAAGAAGCGGCGTTGCGCCAGGAACTCAGTGAAGTGATCGGGCCATTGAATAAGGCTTTCCACCAAAAATATGATGCTAAGACGCGCGAAATGGATCAATATCTCGGATTCAGTGATGCTACGCAAACCGAACTCTTAGCGGATGCCCGCGCTGTTGCCCAAGCCATTGTGCATCTCGCTCAAAAATTTTTAGAAGCGCTAGCAGAGTCTATGGCAAAAGAGCAAGTCATGGATTTTGCGGCGATGGAATTAGCAGCGTTGGAAATTTTGACAACCGCGAATGCAGATGGTATTTACGAAGCTAAAATGTACTATCAGCAGACCATGGCAGAGATTCTGATCGATGAGTACCAGGATGTGAATGGTTTGCAGGAAGCGATTATGCAAGCAATCAGTTGTGAGGAAGTCAGTGATCAGGCAGATAATCGCTTCATGGTGGGAGATTTGAAGCAGAGTATTTATCGCTTTCGTTTCTCGGATCCATCCTTGTTCCAATCAAAATACGAGGCGTATCCAGTCCTTAAACCAGATACACCAGCTGGAAGCGATGTTCGCGTGACCTTGAAAGAAAATTTCCGCAGTCGTCCGGAAGTATTGAACTTTGTTAATGTGATTTTTAATCGCATTATGGATCGAGCGGTTGGTGGGGTTGACTACCGAAAGGAAGCACAGCTGATTCACGGCAACCAAGAATATACGCCTCAGGACATCTATCAACCGGAACTATTGATAACGGATGCCGTTGGAGCAGACGAGGCTTCTTTAGCAGATGAAAGTGCGGCCACGCGTGAAGCTTGGGTGGTTGCCAAACGTATTCAGACCTTAATCGATGATGCCTTTCCAATTTATGATCGCGCATTGAAAACGACGCGCCCCTTGACTTACCGTGATATTGCCATTTTAGGCAATACGCGTGGCCATTATCTTGAATTGGAAAAGGTCTTTAATCAGGTAGGAATTCCAATCGAGCAAGATCGACGCGAGAATTTCTTCAACCGAACCGAGATTATGACCATGGTAGCCATTCTTAAATTGGTAGATAATCCCAAACAAGATATTCCACTGGCTGCCGTTCTGCGCTCACCGTTGATTGCGATGAGCGAGCCAGAGCTAGCGGAAATTCGTGCGGCTCATCCCAAAGATCGCTATGAAGTGGCGGTGAAGGATTATGCCGTTTCTGGAAAAAATGAGCAGATCAAGCAGAAATTAAACCGACTAATGACGTGGCTCACCCAATGGCGCCAGAAGAGCAAAACAGCCACCTTGTCACAATTGATTTGGCAAATTTACCAAGATACTGGCTATTTGGATTATGTGGCAGGTCAGCAGAATGGCACACAAAGACAGACGAATCTCTTTGCTTTGATTCATCAAGCCGAAGCTTTTGAAAAACAGATGGCACAAGGGCTATTTGAATTTGTGCGCTATATTGAAGCGATTGAGGACCACCAAAAGGATTTGGCCACACCACAGACACTAGATCCCAACAGTGATGCGGTACAATTGATCTCTGTCCATGGAAGCAAGGGATTGGAATTCCCAGTCGTTTTCTACTTCAATGCCCAGAAAAAATTCAATATCCAAGATACCAATGCGCGCTGGTTGGTGAGTGATCATTTTGGCTTAGGCGTGAAACGCACGAATTATCAGGACCTCTACGCCTATAGCACGCCTTTGATGGCGCTCGCTATTCAAGATGAGCGAGAGGCCATGTTGGCAGAGGAAATGCGAAAACTCTACGTGGCCTTAACCCGATCCGAGCAGAAACTGATCATTGTGGCGGATAGAGCGCAATTTGTCGAGCGTGACATGTCAGGGGACGATGATCTTACTGAGAGTGCAACGACGATTTTAAACGATTCAGAACGATTAAAAATCACGGTGACCCCATTGGACTGGATCATAAAAGCGCTTCGTCCATACCGGTCACATCACTTGACGTGGACGAATCAACAGGATAATGATGAATTGGTGAAGCAGAAAGCCACGCTCGCTTTTGGAAAGGATGCGCAAACTACAGGGCATTTGACGATTCAGGTCGTCTTCCATCCTACTCATGGCATGGAGCGTTATGCGACTCACTCTTCAACCAAAAGTATTTTCCAATTGCCTAGAAAACAAGCGACACACATCATCACTTCGCCGTTGACATTTACCTATCCCAATCAAGCGGCTACTATTACGGAGAGTAATCAGTCGGTAAGTGAGTGGAAGCGCCAATTGTATGCTGCGGAAGATCAGCGAATTGCTCCGTGGCGTCCAGAGCCCGATTTTCAAACGCGGACGCGGCAGCGCACCTATCAAGCTGCTGATTTTCCTAAACCGGCTTTTCTGAATGCAGCTGAAACGACGCGTAAGAGTGCGATGGAGCAGGGGAGTGCGTTACATTTGTTGATGCAGCAAATTTCATTGCTGAATCGCCCCACTCAAGCGGCCTTTCAAACATTGGCAGCACAATTAGAGGCTGATGGTCGGCTAGCAAAAGGCTTGATCACGCCAGCGCTCTGCCAACATCTGGCCGATTTCTTTGATCCGACATTAGCGATTAAACGCAAGCTAGACATGGGGCAGCGCCTACTTTCAAATGCGAGTCGCCTGCAGCGTGAGCGCCCATTTACCTATCAGAAACCGACCAGCGCGATTTCCGATCGCATTACGCCGAGTCACACGAATGACCCGATCTTGATTCACGGGGTTATTGATGGTTTCTTTTATGATGAGCAGGGAGCATGGTGGTTGTTTGACTACAAAACGGATCGCTTGGATGGCTTGACATTCTCGCGTCAGCGCGACTTACTCCTCTCACGATACCAGGTGCAATTAGCGTTATACCGTGAAGCTTTAGAGCAAGTCGTAAAAAAAGAAATCGCACATACCTTGATTATTTCATTGGACACGTTAGAGAGTTTTGAATTTAATCCCGATGAATTGCGTTTGGATGATTGAGAGAAAGGGATTGGTGGCCTGTGTTGGCGCTGCCTCCTAAGTTTAAAATATCGCGCTGTTCCTGTATCAAATCTTCAAACGGTGGTGGTATTGTATACAAAGTGGAGAGAGCCTTGTTGCACTTGTGTCGCCATCTCAATTCATAAGGAGACTGGCGATCAATGAATCGATAAGAAACTCATTGTGGCCGTGTACTTATTGATTTCAGCAAGTTGTATTGAGCATCAAGCGCCTAAAATTAGGTGCTTGATGCCTTTTTTATAGGCGAATCCTTCACTGGAAATGAAAAAATACGTAAAAAGGGTTGCGTTGTTCATTAAACGGTGATAGAATACTTTTGTCGCTGAAAGGCGGGTATAGTTTAGTGGTAAAACTACAGCTTCCCAAGCTGTCGTCGCGAGTTCGATTCTCGTTACCCGCTTTGTTTATTCAAGGCTTGAGGCAGTACTGCCCCAAGCCTTTTTTGTATAATAGGAGTGAATAGGGCAAGATGAAACAAGAAAAATGGTATGCGATCCGGAAAGGGCGTAAGACCGGTGTATTTTCTACCTGGAAGGAAGCCAGTAAGCACGTGACGGGGGTTTCCGGATCCGAATATAAGAGCTTTCCTACTAAAGCGGCAGCAGATGCCTATGTTTCTGGTAAGCCCTCAGCTGTGGAGACAAAAATCCCCAACCGCGGTGATCGACCCCAGCCTAACCGGTGCTGGGCCTTTATTGATGGGAGTTATGACGTTAAACTGAACCGTTATGGCTACGGGGGTATATTGATCTATTCCGACCATCAGGAGACCTTTTACGGTGGTGATAGCCAGCCAGAACTGGCGAAAATCCGCAACGTTGCGGGGGAGATGAGTGCCGCTATGCGAGCAGTGCAACGCGCCTACCAAAAGCAGATAGCTGAGATCACGCTCTATTACGATTATATGGGCATTGAGGCGTGGGCAACCGGTAGTTGGCAGCGCAAGAATCCGTACACACAGCAGTACCATGACTATATGCAGAAAATGGCACAGGGCATTCGGATTGTTTACGTCAAGGTACCAGCCCATACCGGTGTCTACTACAATGAACAGGCCGATCAACTAGCAAAAAAAGGTGTCTATCAGCAAGCCTAGTTCGTAGCATTAAGCAAAAGAGGAAACAAATATGTGGATTTATTATCTTGTCATTTTAACGATCACCGTGATCGATCAAGGCGTAAAAGCCTGGACAGTAGCGCAAATGCCATTGGGGTCAGAAGTTCCCTTGATTCCCAATGTGGTGTCATTATTTCACCTTAGAAATACGGGAGCAGCGTGGGGGATGTTGGCTGATCAACAGACGCTCTTTTTAATTATCACCGTGGCTGTAGTGATGGTACTCCTTTATACACTGCATAAACAAGGCCGACAATCGGTTTTATATGGGCTGAGTTTAAGCTTGATTATTGCGGGGGCGATTGGGAATTTTATTGACCGTGTGCGCTTGCATTATGTGGTGGATATGTTTAAGTTGGAATTTATTAATTTCCCGATTTTTAATGTCGCAGATACGGCGATCACGATAGGCGTTATTTTAATGATCATCTATCTCTTTTTCTTTGAGGAGGGTAAGCACGCATGAGAGAGACATTGAGAGTGACAGAATCGATAGGCAATCAGCGCTTGGATCAGTGGCTAGTGGAGCAAACTACAGGCTACTCTCGCTCACAACTCAAAAAGGGCATCAAAGAGGGATGGATCACAGTGAATGAACAGCTCGTCAAGCCGAGTTATCCGCTTGCTATGGGCGATGTGGTTGACATCGATTCGCCTGTTACAACTGAAGAAGAAAAACAGGTGATCCCAGAGGCTAAGCCACTTGCTGTCGTTTATGAAGATGAAGACATTATGGTGATCAATAAACCTCAGGGACTCGTCGTGCATCCTGCTGAAGGCCATCAAAATGGAACTTTGGTGAATCGCTTGGTGGCTTATGCGCACCAAAACAGCTTTACCTTGCCAGAGGGATCGGCGTGGTATCGCCCAGGCATTGTGCATCGTTTAGATAAGGACACGAGTGGCTTAATGGTTGTCGCTAAAACGGCGCGCGCTTACCAAGCATTAGTTCATCAGTTCCAATCTCACGCGATTCATAGAGGTTATCGCGGATTATGTTATGGTGAATGGGAGGACGATGAAGGGGTAATCGATGCGCCGATCGGACGTGATCCTAATCATCGCACGCGGTTTATGGTTTTAGCTGATGGGCAGCGGGCAGTCACGCATTTTAAACGCGTCGCTTGGTATGACGGCTATACCCTGGTTGATTTTGAATTAGAGACGGGGCGTACCCATCAAATCCGCGTGCACACGGCCTTCGTTAACCATCCCATTGCCGATGATCCTTTGTATGCGCCTAACTACAAGGGCCGTTTCTTCAGTAAAACCGGCCAGTTGTTGCATGCCCAAACCCTTCGCCTTGAGCATCCTATAAGTGGGGAAGACTTGCATTTTTCGGTGCCACTCCCTAACCACTTCCAAAGAATTTTAGAAAATCTGGAATAAGTCTTTGGGTAAGGTTGGCAAAACCTTTAATTTTTAGTAAAATTAAACACGTGAATCTATAAGTTAGAAAGGAGCGTGTCTGATGTCAACAGGAGCATGGATTATTATTGCTATTTTAGCCTTACTCGTTGGTATGGTTTTAGGCTTCTTTATCGCACGCAAATACATGATGAATTATTTCCAACAAAACCCACCTATCTCTGAGGATATGATTCGGGTGATGTTCCAACAAATGGGGCAAAAACCTTCGGAAAAACGCATCCAACAGATCGTTCATTCCATGAAGGCGGTTAACAAGAAATAACAGGGAATACTCATACACTGCCTCAAGAGTCATCATAACGCGCGCCAATGGTCTAAGCACTCGCTCAATCACATGGAGTGCTAGCGTTGACTGGAGAGGTTATAAAATGGATACAAAAGGAAAGGCTGGTTAGTTAACCGGCTTTTTTTATCGGGGAAAACGAATGAAAGGAAAGGGGACGACTATGTTTTCTATCTTCAGAAAATTAGGATGGTTTTTCAAATTGCGTTGGAAGACTTATCTGGTGGGGGTCGTGGCATTATTACTGACAGCCGTGTTCAATGCGATTATTCCACTGATTGTGGGGCAGATGACGGATAAAATCGTTGCTGGCGATCTCACACAAGACTACCTTATTCGCCAGGTGGGGGCCATTCTCCTGATGGCGCTCATCATGTATGCGTTGCGTTATGGCTGGCGCACGATGATTTTTGGGAATTCAACGTTATTGGAATCGATCATGCGCAATCGCCTGTACGATCATTTCACCAAAATGGACGCTGAATTCTACCACCAATATCGTACGGGGGACTTGATGGCGCATGCCACTAATGACTTGGCAGCCTTGCGCTTTGTGGCTGGTGGAGGGATTCTATCCTTGACCGACGCGATTTCGCAAGGTGGGATGACGCTCTTTAGCATGTTAGTGCTAGTGAATTGGAAGCTTACTCTGCTGACCATCATTCCCTTACCGCTATTGGTGATCGGTGCGCAATATCTCGGGAAATTAGTCAATGAGCGCTATAGCCTGGCGCTCGATGCCTTCTCCAAGATGAATAATCAAGTGCAGGAGAGTGTGGCAGGCATCAAAGTGATTAAAGCTTTTGGTGAAGAACAAGAAACAGCGGAAGATTTCTATGCTGCCACAGAGCACGTGGTGAAAACCAATGAACGCGTTTATCGGGCAGACGCTGGTTATGTGCCGATGATCGATACAATTACTGGGGTGACTTATGTATTGACGATTATTTTCGGAACGCTATTTATTCGTTCGGGTGAGATGACTATCGGACAATTGGTGTCCTTCTTTAGCTATCTCGGGATGATGACTTGGCCATTAATTGCGACCGGGCGGCTGATCAATACGCTGGAACGAGGCGACGCGGCTTACGACCGGGTGGAGAAAATCTTAAATGAGGAGAGTCATATTGAATGGCCACTTCAACCGCTCACGACACCACTGTCCGGTAATATTGACTTCAACGTCGACCACTTTACTTATCCAGATGGGGATGAGGAGGAATTGACCGATGTACACTTCCATGTTGCTAGTGGACAACTCATCGGGATTGCCGGGCGTACCGGTGCCAGCAAGAGTACCATCTTCAAGCTCTTGATGCGTGAATACGATCATTATGAGGGAACCATTGCTTACGATGGACACTTGATCGGTACCTATGCCCCAGAAACGCTCGCTGAAAATATAGGCTATGTGCCACAGGATAATTTCTTATTTTCAGCATCGATCCGAGATAACATTCGCTTTGGGAAACCCAACTTGACGGATGAAGAAGTTGACTACTATGCTCGCCTAGCCGCAGTTCATGAAGACATTATGAATTTTGAGGCTGGGTATGATACGGCAGTAGGAGAACGGGGGGTCTCCTTATCTGGAGGGCAAAAGCAACGGATTGCGATTGCACGTGCTTTGGCACTCGATCCGGAAATCCTGATTCTCGATGACTCACTCTCGGCGGTAGATGCCAAAACCGAAGCCATTATCTTGAAGAACCTCGCAAAAATTCGCGAAGGACGTACGACGTTGATTGCTGCGCATCGATTGAGTGCCATTATGCATGCTGATAAGATTTTGGTACTCGATGATGGGCGAATCATTGAGCGTGGTCAGCACGATGAATTGTTGGCGAAAGACGGCTGGTATCGCTGGATGTATGAAGAACAACAATTGGAAGCCCATATGGCAGAAGGGAGTGAATAAGATGAGTCAACCCAATAAGCAAGTTCACTTTTCTTTTCGTGAACAACTCACCATTCTAAAATTACTCTTCTCCTTCGCAAAACCGTATTGGCGGCTGTTTCTACTGGCGTTTATGGGCACGATTATTGACTCAGCTGTTATTGCATTGCGCCCAGTGGTTGTTCAGCAGTATATTGATCGGCAACTGACTAGCGGACAATTTCAATTTCAGGCGACACCCATAACCGCTGCTCTCTATTTAGGGCTGACATTCGTTGATGTTATTGTTTTCTATTATCGAACCTATGCCTTTTCATTGGCGAGTGAGAAGTCGGTAAAAACGATGCGCGATCGGCTCTACACCCAGACTACACGGTTTGGATTGCGCTTTTTCGATCAGGTGCCCAATGGAACGGTGGTTTCTCGGGTGACCAATGATACGGAAACCATCAAGGAATTCTGGCGGGTGTTTCAAATTGCCGTAGAAAATGTCACGATGGTTGGGGCCATTGCCGTAGCGATGTTTGCCCTGTATCGACCACTTGCTTGGGCCTTCATGGGATTTGTCCCTATCTTGATTCTGCTAGTGTATGTCTATCAGCGCTACAGTACCGTGGTGTATGGCAACATGCGACAAGCACTGAGCCGTTTAAATGTAAAATTGAGCGAGGGGATCAGTGGGATGGCTATCATTCAGCAATTCCATCAGCAACATCGCATGCAACAGGAATTTGATGAGGTCAATCAAGCCTATGTGAAATGGCGCAAGCGCATGTTTGCGATGAACGCACTATTGTTAATGCCAGCTGTAAACTTATTGGAGACAATCGCCTTAGTGATTGTGCTGGGGTTGTTTGGGGTGCGTGTGCTGGATGGGCAAGTCTTCGACGTTGGGATTCTCTACGCCTTTGTTTCTTATTCACGTTCCTTTTTCTCTCCCATCGGCGATATGATGGACAGTTTGAGCGTCTATCAAGACGGGCTCGTTTCCGGATCTCGCGTTGGGGAGCTACTTAAGCAAACAGCCTCCCTTGCCCCAACATCCCATCCTGATGCAGAAGGGAGGATCACCCAAGGAAAAGTCGAAATCAAGAACTTGAACTTTTCCTACGATGGCAAAGAGGATGTTTTGCATAACATTAATGTTGTCGCGAATCCTGGTGAAACGATTGCTTTTGTCGGACAAACCGGTTCTGGAAAAAGCTCTATCATCAATGTATTGATGCGCTTTTATGAGTATCACAGTGGGGCTATCACCATCGATGATCAAGATCTGCGTGATATCGAGATGAGTAATTTAAGGCAACAAATCGGTCTTGTCTTACAAGATAGCTTTATGTTTTATGGTGATGTGATGAGTAATATTCGCTTACATGGATCATATCAACCGGAAGAAGTCGCCGAAGCTGCACATTTCGTCCATGCTAATCAGTTTATTGAAGATCTCGATGGCAAATATGAGGCCGAAGTGATTGAAGGGGGCAAAGCTTTCTCAACAGGAGAAAAACAGCTGCTTAGTTTTGCACGCACCATTCTTAGGGAGCCCAAGATCTTGATTCTCGACGAAGCAACGGCTAACATTGATACGGAAACGGAACAGTTGATTCAATCCGGATTAAAAAATATGCGGCGCGGACGGACGACGATCATCATTGCGCACCGTCTCTCAACGATTAAGGACGCCGATCGTATTTATGTGTTGCGCCAGGGGCATATTATTGAATCGGGCACGCACGATGAGCTCATTGATCAAAAGGGCTATTATTACGACATGTATTAATTACAATCTTATCAACAGGAAACTAAAGACTGATGATCGACTGACCGCTAATGCTATTGGAGTGTTGGCGGTTTTTGTTGATTTCGAGAGGATAGGTGCTAAAAAAGCCCTCTTCAGGTCAATAAAAATAAGGTATAATGGCAATTGTGCTCGCAGATACTTTTTAGAGCGCAGAGAATTCACGAAACAAAGGAGTTTGCTTATGTGGGGTTATCGTTTGGTAACTTGGCTATTAAAGTATTTTATTTTTCCTGTATTTAATGGTAAGCAGCAGGTGATTATCGATCCTGAATTTGATCCGAATAAACAATACGTGATCATCGCACCGCATCGATCATGGATGGATCCGATGATGATTTCAGTTCACTTCCGCTATCCTGGTATTCGCTTCCTTGCTAAGCAGGAATTGTTCAATAATCGATTAATCGGCTATCTGTTGGAAAATGCTGCGGGGGCTATTCCAGTTGACCGTGACAACCCTGGACGCAAGCCAATGAAAACAATGACCAATGAATTGCGCAAAGGCCAATGTCATATTGGAATTTTTCCCACAGGTTCACGCTACTCCACTGAAATTAAATCGGGAGCAGCGACTGTCGCGAAATTAGGTAATGTAGATCTTTTACCAGTGGCGTATCAAGGCCCTTTGACTTTTAGGGGGATTTTTTCACGCCGCCCTTCACACCGTATCAAGGTGGGTATTGGCAAACCTATTCATTTGCCGGATAAGAAGCGATTGAATGATGAGGATATCAAAATGATCGACCAACAGATTGCCAACGCTTTTGAGCAATTGGATCATCAGATTGATCCGACTTATCACTATGACGTTGAAGCGGCGCGCGCCAAACGTGACGCCAAGAAACAGAAGCGATAAAATGCACTAGTCCCTGTAAAATCGGTAACTAATCGATAAGTTTGCACGCTCTTCATTGAGCGTGTTTTTTGTTTGAAAAGGTGTCTTATTAAAAAAATGACAGTAGAAACGGCTATCAAGAGTCCTTTTAAGTAGAAGCGAAGGTTATCAGAGAATGTGAAATCGTGCTATAATTAGTTATTGACGAATTAAGCACAAATGACCAATCAATTTACGAGCAAAGGCGAGGTGAGGGCATGAAGTGGAGTATTCCCACCAAATTAATTGAAGAAGGCAGACAACTTGTTAATAACAATGGCGTGCTGAAAGTGGTGCCCGATGAAGAGGATAAGGTGTGGCGTTGTGAGGTCGCTGATGGCGAAACATATCATGTCATGCTAGATGGTACCGGTAAAGAAGAAGACGTGTGTCATTGTGAAATGTGGCAGCGTAAGCAATACTGTAAGCATACCGTTGCTGTTGAGCTGTTTTTAAGAGAACATGATGTCGTGCGTGCAATGGCATTTTCGAGAAAACCGCTCTTTCGTTATCCCGAAAATGTGACGGATGAGGCGCTGGGGGTAGATTTTATTTACCGTGATTATTTGAAGCGTAAACAAATAGCAGCGGCGAAAACCACTCACGCACAATTGATCCCGCTCAAGGTACAGGTAGATATTCACGATGAGGCAGTGGAACCATACAAATTATCGGATCGTCATCTCTTCTACGTACGCATTCATCTCGGAGCGGATCAATTATATTATGTCACTGATCTCAGTGAGTTTTTTATGACCTTATTGAAACAGGGCGCTTATGTGATCAATAACCAAAAACACGACACCTATTGGTTAGTCAAGGAAGCTTTCAGCACAGAAGATTACGACTTGCTGTTACATTTGGCACACCACTATTTGCGCCGAAATCAATTTCTGTCCTCTACTTTGCAATTGCCACAGACGAAACAGGATCAGCAACGTTATTACATCTCAGAGAGCATGTTTTGGACGTTGGTGGATCGTTATCAACATCAAGATGGGGCATTATTACAATTCATCATCAATGACCAAGTACAACCGCTCACGGTTAAAAGTAAAGCGATGCGCCCAACGCTATTTGAAGTGGGAAGAAATGCAGACGGCGATTGGTTGATTGCCATGACGGAAGCAGGACAATGGTATCGTTACTATCATTGTTTAATTGTGGATGGGGCGCTTTATCCCATTGATGCCGAGGATGAGTATTTCGATGACTTTCTCTTCCTGCGCGATAAATTTGCGATTCAGGAGCAAACCTTGAGTTTTGATGAGGAAAATATGATTGAATTTATGTCGCTCTTCGGTTTCTTGATGATGTCTCATGCGCTGATCAAAAATGTGGTAGCTTTGCCTTTTGCTGAACCAATTGAACCACTCACCATGCACGCGCACATTGACGTGAAAGGGGCAGTGTTGCAGGTACAACTGAGTGCTCATTACGGCCAATGGGTAGTCAGCGAAGATCCCCTGCTGAATCGACTGCCTGAGGATGCTATTTTGTTGCGAGAAATGACGCAGGAATTAGCAGCGGAACAGTTGCTGTTAAAATTAGGTTTTCATTTGCACGATAATGTCTATCGCCTGAATGAACACACCTTCAATCAAGCAATGAAGCGTTTGGAAGAGTTGGTCGATTTCTTGCCAGAAGAATGGGAACTGACCTATGCCAAGTCCCTTGAAAATTGGCAGGAGGGAGGACCTACTGCCGCCATTTCTAGTGAAAAGACACACGAAAATCGCTACTTGACGATTAATTTTGCCGTTGATGATGTGAAGGAAGAAGAGATTGAACGCCTACTTGAAGCGATCGAGCGCCAAGAAGATTATGTTCAGCTCAAAGATGGCAAAGTGATCAATGTCAATCACGTAGTCACGCCAGAGCAAAATCGGATGTTGCAGCAATTGCGCCACTCCCGTCAAGGTTGGAAGAATGGAGAAGCCATTCCCGTCTATCAAAGTTTGCGCTACGGCGACGCATTGGGAGATCAAGTGGATTTTCAAGAATTCTACAATGACTTGACGCATTTCACGCGCCCCGATTACCAAACCAATGTCAGATTGAAGACAACACTGGCAGATTACCAACAATATGCGGTGCAATGGTTGGATATGCTTGCAAAATATGACTTAGGAGGGATGCTGTCTGATGAGATGGGACTAGGCAAGACCGTGCAAACGATCGCTTTCTTATTGGACTACTTCGATCGCTATCCGAAATCGCACGTCTTGATCTTGGCACCAGCTTCTGTGTTGTACAACTGGTATCATGAAATTCAACGCTTTGCTCCTGATTTAGATGTAGCTGTGATCGACGGGGCTTTTGAGGAGCGCGATCGATTGCGACAGGAAAATCCTAATGCCATCTGGATTTCTTCCTATAATAGTTATCGCAACGACCAAGACGCCTACCACGCATTGGCGATGGATATCTTAGTCTTGGATGAGGCACAAGCGCTTAAAAATGAAAATACGGCGCTTTATCAATCCGTCATTCAGCAGCAAGCTACTGTGCGTCTCGGGCTATCTGGGACACCATTGGAAAACAATTTGCAAGAATTCTGGGCGCTAATGCAGATGGTACTGCCTGGTTTATTGCCGGATAAACGCACCTACAACCAGCTTTCTATCGATGCTATTCGCCGTCTCGTGAGCCCATTTGTCTTGCGGCGAACGAAACAGGATGTGGCATTGGAATTGCCAGACAAGTTGGTTTACAACCGTTACGCGACACTGGATGCGGAACAGAAGAACATTTATCTGGCTTACCTAACAGATATCCAAAATCATCTGAAAGCGGACAGTGAACAACAAAATGGGCGTTTGCATATGGATATGTTAGCGGCCATCACGCGGTTGCGACAGATTTGCTGTCATCCGCGCTTGATTAATCCTGAGTTTGCTGGGACGTCTGGTAAATTTGAGTATTTCAAGACGTTATTAGAACAAGCCTTGAGTACGAACAAACGCATCTTGATCTTTTCTCAATTTACCTCTATGTTGAGTATCATCGGGAATTATCTCAAGAGCGAGGATATTCCTTACTTCACAATCACCGGCGAAACTAAAAAGGCGGTGCGCCAAGACCGAGTGGACCGTTTTAATGGCGGGGAACGGCAGATCTTCTTGATTTCCTTGCGCGCCGGTGGAGTGGGGATTAACCTTACTGGCGCAGACACCGTCTTTCTTTATGACTTGTGGTGGAATCCATCCGTGGAAGAACAGGCAATTGGGCGTGCGCACCGAATCGGTCAGAAGAATGATGTGCAGGTGTATCGCATGATCACCGAAGGCACGATAGAAGAGCGAATCAGTGAACTTCAAGAAGAAAAACGACACCTCTTCGATCAATTATTCAACGAAGATGATATTAGGCAGAGTCCAAAACTCTCTATGGATGATCTGCGCTACATCTTGGATATGAATGATACGATTGTCTAGGTAAAGCTGGCTTTACTTCAAATCTTTTGAGTGAATCAGTGATAATCGCTGCAAAATAGCGGCTATGTTTGGTTAGGACACGGTTAGAGGGCATGTTTTAGCTAAGCCTCCTTTATTCATATGGTGTTGGTTAGTCGGCTTGACTTAGGGCCACTCCGGCTCAATGGCTGTTTGATTTTTTGGGTTGCAATTTCATAATGAAGTTGCTATCATTGATGAGTACGTGATTTTACGTGCAATTTCACACCTCATGAATCATTCGGCTAGGTGCTCATTGAGTTGTCGGATCTTGAAGTGAGGGCGGAAAAATAAAAACCAAATGGAGGAATTTGTACTATGGCAGTCGTAAGTATGAAACAATTACTTGAAGCTGGTGTTCATTTTGGACATCAAACCCGTCGTTGGAACCCTAAAATGGAGCGTTACATCTTCACTGAACGTAACGGCATCTACATCATTGATTTACAACAAACCGTTAAATTGATGGATGACGCTTACAACTTCATTCGTGAAGTCGTAGCAAACGGCGGAAATATCTTGTTTGTTGGGACCAAAAAACAAGCACAACAAGCCATTGAAGAAGAAGCAAAACGTGCAGGTGAATACTATGTTAACCATCGTTGGTTAGGGGGAACCTTAACAAACTGGAAGACCATCCAAAAACGTATTGACCGCATGAAACAAATCGACGCTTGGGAAGAAGACGGCACTTTTGATGCGCTTCCTAAGAAAGAAGTCGTTGGTTTGATGAAAGAACGCGAAAAATTGGAAATGAACCTCGGTGGTATCGCAGATATGCCAGGGTTACCAGATGCGATCTTCATCGTTGACCCACGCAAAGAACAAATTGCAATTCACGAAGCACACAAATTGAACATTCCTGTTATCGCAATGGTTGACACCAACTGCGATCCAGAAGACGTTGACTACGTCATTCCTTCAAACGATGATGCTATCCGTGCTGTTCGTTTGATCACGAGCACTTTAGCTGATGCTGTTTTGGAAGGTAAACAAGGCGAAGATGAAGAAGAAATTCAAGCAGAACAAGTTTCTGATGCTGACCTCGAAAAAGTAGCAGCTCAATTCGCTGACGAAAACGAAGAAGTTCAAGCAGAAGACGCAGAATAGTAGTTGAAGTTGCAGGGCGCTGCAAACCGTTGTATGATGGATTTGTAAGCGGTGGCTATCTCATAGGGGAGCAAGCGAATACGGCTTTCACTTAGAGATAGCCTTTTTTAAAGCAATGAATAGACAAACAAATAGGAGGAACACGTAGAATGGCAATTAGCGCAAAATTGGTTAAAGAATTACGCGACCGCACTGGCGCAGGGATGATGGATGCAAAGAAAGCCCTGGAAGCAGTTGATGGTGACATCGATAAAGCAATTGATTTTCTCCGTGAAAATGGACAAATCAAAGCAGCTAAGAAAGCTGACCGTATCGCTGCTGAAGGTTTAGCTAAAGTAGTGATCGACGGCGATAAAGCGGTTATCTTAGAAGTAAACTCAGAAACCGACTTCGTGGCTAAAAATGAAAAATTCCAAACAATGTTGGATACTATTGCTCACGCATTGTTGGAACAAATGCCTAAAGACTTAGATAGTGCTTTGAAAGAAGTAACGGTTGATGGTGACAGCTTAGAAGCTTACATCAACGCACAGATCGCTGTGATCGGTGAACGTTTGGTATTGCGTCGTTTCGCAATCTTCGAAAAAGCAGCTGACGAAAGCTTCGGTGAATACATCCACATGGGTGGTTCTGTAGCAACCTTAGTTCAAGTGAAGACCGACAAAGAAGACGTTGCTCGTAACATTGCCTTGCACGTAGGTGGGATTGCTCCTCAATACGTGAGCGAAGACGCTGTTCCTAGCGATGTTCGTGACCACGAACGCGAAGTCCTCACGCAAGAAACCTTGAATGAAGGTAAACCAGAAAAAATCGTGGACAAGATCGTTGATGGCCGTATGCACAAATTCTACTCACAAATTGTGTTGGTTGACCAAGACTTCTTGTTGGATGACTCCAAGACCGTTGGCGAGTACTTGAAAGAACAAGGCGCAGAAGCTATTGACTTCCGTCGTTACAAAGTTGGGGAAGGCCTCGAAAAACGTAACGAAGACTTCGCAGCCGAAGTTCAAGCAGAAATGAACAAGAACTAAATCATCACCATAGATTAACGATTTAATTCTGACGGGATGAGAGCTAACAAAGGTTGGGGCATTCCCAACCTTTTTATTAAGGAGATATTATGAGTAACGAACCCATTTATAAACGTGTTGTGGTAAAGCTCAGCGGAGAAGCTTTGGCTGGCGATAAAGGTTTTGGCATCGATCCAGCCACCATGAAGAAACTAGCTGGTGAAGTGAAGAGCGCTTTTGACCTTGGTGTGGAAATCGCCATTGTCGTCGGAGGCGGCAATATCTGGCGCGGGCGTCTCGGTGAAGAAATTGGCATGGAACGTGCCCAAGCAGACTACATGGGGATGTTAGCAACGATTATGAACGCTTTGGGCCTGCAGGATGCTTTGGAAAATCTGGATGTGCCGACACGTGTCCAAACAGCCATTGAAATGCGTGAAGTCGCTGAGCCTTATATCCGCCGTCGCGCTATCCGTCATCTAGAAAAAGGACGTGTGGTGATTTTCGCTGGAGGAACTGGAAATCCTTACTTCTCCACCGATACCACCGCTGCTTTGCGCGCTGCTGAAATTGAAGCTGACGTCATTTTGATGGCGAAAAATGGGGTCGATGGCGTGTATACAGCGGATCCTAATGTGGATGCAAACGCTGAAAAATACGAAAAGCTCACCCATTCTGATATTATCGAAAAACGCTTGAAAGTGATGGACTCTACCGCAAGTTCATTGAGTATGGATAATGAAATTCCATTGGTGGTATTCGATTTGAATGCGCCAGGAAATATTAAACGTGTCATGCTCGGTGAAGAAATCGGTACAGTCGTGAAAGGATAGAAATCATGACCATTAAAGAAATGATGAATGATACCAAGCAACGGATGCAAAAGTCTGAACAGGCTTTGCGCAATGAATTAGCACAGATCCGAGCAGGGGTAGCTAACGCCAGTTTACTGAGCGGGGTTACCGTGGAATATTATGGGGCACCAACACCTTTAAACCAAATTGCTTCAATTACGATTCCTGAAGCACGGATGTTATTGGTTACTCCTTATGATAAGACCGCTCTGGCCAACATCGACCGTGCCATTCAAATGGCCAATCTCGGCGTGCAACCTACCAATGATGGGGATAAAATTCGCATCGTGATTCCGGCTTTGACGAAGGAACGTCGTGCGGATCTCACTAAAGAAGTGGGGAAAGACTTGGAACAAGCAAAGATTGCTGTACGTAACATTCGTCGTGATGCTAATGACGCCATCAAGAAGGCTGAAAAAGACAATGAAATCACCGAAGATGATGTACGTACCTACGAAAAAGAAGTCCAAGAGCTTACCGATAAAGCAGTGACGACTTTAGAAAAAATTGCTGCCGAAAAAGAAGACGAAATTATGAATCACTAGGCTTTCGCTCGGTGATTACACACATCCGCCGGTAATGAGCCTGCGGATGTCTTTTTGTATCTTCCTTTAAAGTCCACATCGCAAACATTGTTGCTCAGCGGAATGTATACTATAATGAGTAAAGTTTGATAACAATGGGGACAGACATTTAGTCGGCTGACCAGCAGTCCCTATTGATAACACAGGATTAAGGAGTATCAAAGGATGGAACGATCAACATTTGATAGCAACGGAGCGATTCCTAACCATGTTGCTGTGATCATGGACGGCAATGGACGCTGGGCAGAGGAACGTGGGCTGAAACGGACGGATGGGCACCGCGAAGGATTAAATGCTGTGCGGCGAGTCGCCATTGCTGCTGCTGAAATTGGGGTAAAGGTACTCACCGTTTATGCTTTTTCTACTGAAAATTGGAAACGCCCAGTCACAGAGGTCCGCTATCTGATGCGTTTGCCGGAACTTTTGGAACAGGAAATTCTCCCTGAATTATTGGAGAATAATGTTCGTGTAGAGATGATGGGGTTCACGGACAAAGTTCCTAAACAAACGTTGAAAATCATCCGTCGTGCTTGTGAAAAAACCGCACACAACACGGGGCTTATTTTAAATATTGCCTTTAACTATGGGGCACGTGCAGAAATTGTCGCTGCGACGAAAGCCATTGCTAGTGAGGTTAAGGCAGGAAGTCTCAAGGTTGATGCGATTGATGAACAGACGATCAGTGATCACTTATTGAGTCATCAGCTGGGAGAATATGCGGATCCTGACTTCCTGATTCGCTCTAGTGGTGAAGTACGCCTCAGCAATTATCTACTCTGGCAGTTGGCGTATGCAGAAATGTATTTCTCCACAACAAAATGGCCTGACTTTAATCGTGAAATTTTCTTGGAATGTATCACCCAATACCAACACCGGCAGCGGCGTTATGGGGGCTTGACGCAGTGAAAACAATAATGACAAATTTATTTGGGCTTTTAATAACCTGAGAGGAGCGGACGCATGAAAGAACGCACATTAACATCGATTGTGGCACTTGCTATTTTTCTGCCGTTTCTCTATATTGGTGGTCTGCCATTTACACTGTTCGTTTTATTGATCAGTGTAATTTCCTTTTATGAGTGGGTACGCCTATTTAAAATTCCCCTGTTCAGCTTGGAAAGTGGCATTGGACTTGTTATATTACTGCTGCTCCTAGCGCCACATTTAGTACCAAGTGTGATGCTACCGATTATCTTGCCCTTAGCGTCATCCTCTTGGCTCTATTATATTGGGAGTTTATTACTGATGGTGCTTTTCATTTTGAATCCTAAGCGCTATACCTATCCGCAGATGCTGTCGTTGGGGTTCGGCGCCTTGTACCTTGGCTTTGGTTATCGCTATTTGATTGAAACACGAGCTTTGGGCCCGCTAGCAATTATTTATATCTTATTGATTGTCTATACCAATGACAGCTTTGCTTATTTAGTGGGGCGTCGGTTTGGCCGTCATAAGTTAGCGCCATTGGTTTCTACCAACAAAACGATTGAAGGGGCGGTCGGCGGGATTATCGGTGCCGTGATTGTGACTAGCATTCTGACGCTGATGTTGTCGCTCGATAAACCTCTCATTGTCGCGTTGTGCGAGAATATGTTGTTTACCATCGTCCTTGCCATTGCAGGTCAATTGGGGGATTTGTTGGAATCAGGGATCAAACGCTACTGTGGCGTGAAAAATAGCGGAGAGTTGTTACCAGGACATGGTGGGTTGCTCGATCGCTTCGATAGTATGCTATTGGTGCTACCTGTGTTTCACTTTATTATCATGTTCTGGCGTTAAAGGAGCGGAGACAATGAAAGCAATTATTATTTTTATCCTTATTTTTGGGGTGCTGGTCACTTTCCATGAATTTGGACACTTTATTATGGCAAAACGCGCGGGCATTTTTGTGCGCGAGTTCTCGATTGGGATGGGACCGTTGATTTTCCATTATCAAGGTCAAGAAACGACTTACAGCTTGCGCCTGTTGCCGATGGGAGGGTACGTGCGCATGGCTGGTTTGGAAGAGAACAATGATTACTTTGAACCAGGACGGCCGGTGAGTGCTGTGCTTGATGATGAGGGAGCGATTCGATTCCTTTCCTTTATGGAGGAGGCCAACCTGGAAGAAGGTCTTCCTCTTGAAGTGGTTGCAGGAGACATGGAAAAAGACTTTTACTTAGAAGCAATTCCTTACGGTGAAAATGAAGCAAAACGTTTTGCTATCAGCCGTTCTGCTGTCATCGAAGAAGAGGATGGCACACAGGTCAAAGTCGCTCCGATCGATCGTCAATTCCAGAACGCGTCATTGAAAGACCGTCTGCTGACGAACTTAGCCGGGCCATTTAATAATTTTGTTTTGGCCGTGGTTGTGTACATATTAATCGCCTTCATGCAAGGTGGCGTCTATAGCGATGCACCGACTGTAGGCGAGATTGTTGCCGATTCGCCAGCTGCTTCTGCTGGTTTGATGGCTGGTGATACGATTCAACAGATTGGAGCAACGTCGATCGCTTCTTTTACTGACATCCAAGCTGCGTTGCAACAATCTGGAACCAAAAAGGTAGACGTCCAGGTGAAACGCACCAATGGCGAGGTGAAAACCTTAACATTAACACCAAAAGAAGAACAAGATCAAAGTGGTAACAAGCGTTTAATTTTGGGGATCATGCGTTCCAAAGACCAACGCTTCACCAGCAAAATTATGTATGGCTTTACCAGTATATGGGGCATCGTGACCGGTATTTTTGGCGTGATTGGCCATATGCTGCGCACAGGGTTCAATATTAATAACTTTGGTGGACCCGTTTATATGTACCAAGCGACCAGTGAAGTCGTGTCCTTCGGTGCAAGTGCCGTCCTCTCTTTGATGGCCTACCTCAGCGTCAATCTAGGCGTAGTCAACTTACTGCCTATTCCAGCACTGGATGGAGGAAAAGTTTTATTAAACTTGGTTGAAGGAATCCGCAAGAAACCCCTCAGTGCCAAGACGGAGGGCATGATCAATATGATCGGTGCTGTGCTGTTAGTGTTGTTATTCATTGCCGTCACCTGGAACGATATTATGCGCCTGTTTTAAGAAATAATAAGCGACCAGGCATCAGTGAGAGAAAAGATAACATCATTGAACCAGGTTTAGAAAACGCGTAAACTAATGAACGAAGAAAAGAGGACAAGATCATTTGTCCTCTTTTTCAACGCCTGGCATTCCTTAATGAAAAAGGAATAGCCAAAGAAAGGAAAGATTCAGTAATGGAGCCGTCCAAACAAGATTTGTTTCAGATTCTCTTACAACAAATGCACTGGCAAGCGCCGGATGCAGTCATTGCTGCTGGGGAAGTAGAGTCCGTAAAGGTACATACACAATCGCGCATCTACCAATTCGTATTTAATTTTCCCAAACGTCTCAGTGCCGGAGGGTTGAATGCTTTCAAAGCACAATTAACAGCTTGTTTTGATGGCATTGCCAAAGTGGACATGTCCCTTAATATTAAAGACCTAACGCCCCCGACTGAGCAGGAATGGTTGGATTACTGGCCTATCGTCTGTGAATCAGTTGGGTTGCACCAGGGGATGGCAGAACAATTGCTCTGCCAGCAGTTGCCGAGTATTGAGGATGAACGACTGACCATCCGCTGTGAAAATGAGCAGACGAAAGGTTTGGTCAGTGAACGTTACATCGACTTAGTAGCGTCGGGGTACCAATTACTTGGTTTTCCAAAGCCTCATTTACAAGTCATTATTGATCAGGAAACCAGTTTTGATCGCCAAGAGAATTTCAATGCGCGCCAAGAAGCATTGGAAAAGCAACAGCAAGAAATGGCCAAGAAAGCCATGGAGCGCCAGGAAACAGCATCAGAAAGCGGCAAAGGGACCAAAGCGATAACCGTGGATAAAATCCAAATTGGTCGCAGCATCCCCCAAGCAGATGTGAAGCCCATGCAGACGTATGACGAGGAACAGCGGCGGGCAACAATGGAGGGTGTCGTTTTCGATGTTGAAGTACGGGAATTGAAAACAGAACGTCGGTTATTGAATGTTAAAATTTCTGACTACACCAGCGCCTTCCAAGTCACTATGTTTTCCAATAATGAGCAAGAAGCGGCCATTTTTGAAGCCATTAAACCGGGAATGTGGCTCCGCGTGCGGGGCGATGTGCGCATGGATGACCGCTATGTGCGCGATCTCGTTGTTTCGGGACGTGATCTTGAGGAAATCAAGAAAGAACCACGTCACGATACAGCTGAGCAGAAACGTGTAGAGTTACACCTGCATACGAAAATGAGTACGCTCGATGCGACCAACACCATCTCAGAATTTGCCAAACAAGCCAAAGCCTGGGGGCATTCCGCGTTAGCGATTACCGACCATGCTGGTGTACAGGGATTTCCTGAAGCGAGTGCGGCAGCTAAAGCTAATGATTTGAAATTAATCTATGGAGTAGAAGCTAATATCGTCGATGATGGCATTCCTATTGCCTATAATGAACAGCACGTGTCACTAGAAGAAGCGACATATGTCGTTTTCGATGTGGAAACAACGGGGCTGTCGGCTATTTACGATAATATTATCGAGCTTTCTGCGGTAAAAATGACGCGGGGCAATGTAATTGATGAGTTTAGCGAATTCATCAATCCAGGTCACCCACTGTCTCACTTCACGACTGAATTGACCAGCATCACCGACTCCATGGTGGCAGATGCTCGCCCCGAAGAGGAAATCATGAAAGATTTCAAAGCCTGGACAAAAGATACGATTCTTGTGGCGCACAATGCGACCTTCGATATGGGATTCTTAAATACGGCCTACCAGCGTTATGGCTTGCCAGAAGCAGATAATCCGGTCATTGATACACTAGAATTCGCGCGCTTTTTGCATCCAGAATTCAAATCTTACCGATTAAATACCCTAGCCAAACATTACGATGTGAACCTGGAACAGCATCACCGTGCGATTTACGACGCGGAGTCTACCGGGGCATTGGCATGGATTTTTGTCAAAGAGGCAGCTGCTGATCACGATTATCACTATCACGATGATTTGAATCGACAATTAGGCCAAAACGGCGCTTACAAGAATGGGCGGCCATTCCATGTGACGCTACTAGCGAAAAACCAAGCCGGATTGAAGGATCTCTTCAAATTGGTGAGTGCGTCGAATGTGGAATATTTCTACCGTGTGCCTCGTATTCCGCGCTCACTACTGAACAAACATCGCGAAAATCTATTGGTTGGTTCAGCCTGTTCCAGCAATGAAGTCTTTGAAGCTGCCATGCAGAAAGGGCGTGACCAGGCCAAACAAAAAGCTAAGGCTTACGATTTCTTGGAATTGCAACCCAAACAGATGTATGAACCTTTGATCCAGTCCCACTTGATTCATGACAACCAGGAATTGGAAACAATCATGAAGAATATCCTGGCAATTGGGGAGGAGCTTAATATTCCTGTGGTGGCCACTGGCGATGTGCATTATTTGCATCCACAAGATAAAATCTACCGAGAGATCCTCAAGAATTCGGTGAAATCAGACCATACCAAATACTTCCCGAAAGCGCATTTCCGCACGACGGATGAAATGTTGGAAGATTTCCGTTTCCTTGGCGAGGAAAAAGCGTTTGAATTAGTGGTAACCAATACGAACGCGATTGCAGAACGGATTGAACATGTGGAACCTATTCACGATAAGCTCTACACCCCTCACATCGATGGCGCGGAAGAATCGATCAGAGAAGATTCCTATCGCCGTGCCAAAGCCATTTATGGCGATCCGCTGCCAGAACTTGTTAGTGCTCGTTTAGAGCGAGAATTGAGCAGTATTATTGGAAATGGCTTCTCTGTGATTTACTATATTGCCCAAAAGCTGGTGTCAAAATCAAATGAGGATGGTTATATTGTCGGGAGTCGAGGATCGGTGGGATCGTCATTTGTGGCTACCATGCTCGGTATCACAGAAGTGAACCCCCTCGCGCCGCACTATGTTTGTTTAGGTTGCCATCATCATGAATTCTTTACCAAAGGAGAAATTGGGTCGGGATTCGATCTGCCGGACAAAGCCTGTCCAGAATGTGGTCAAATGATGCACAAAGATGGCCATGAAATTCCATTCGAAACCTTTTTAGGCTTTAACGGAGACAAGGTGCCCGATATCGATTTGAACTTCTCCGGAGAATATCAAGCCAAAGCGCATAACTATACCAAGGTATTGTTTGGGGAAGACCATGTGTACAAAGCGGGGACGATTTCGACCGTGGCGGATAAAACGGCATTCGGGTATGTATTGGGGTACGATCGCGATCACCACTTGAACCTGCGACAAACCGAAAAAGATTTTCTCGCCAAAGGATCCAGTGGGGCCAAACGGACGACCGGTCAGCATCCAGGCGGGATCATTGTTATTCCTGAAAACATGGATGTGTATGACTTTACACCAGTACAATACCCAGCGGATGAACAGACGGCGGAATGGAAAACCACACACTTTGATTTCCATTCCATTCACGATAATGTGTTGAAGTTGGACTGTCTGGGACACGATGATCCAACCGTTATCAGAAAGCTCCAGGACCTCTCGGACATTGCGCCGGCAGATATTCCTACCGATGATCCAGAGGTTTACAGTATTTTCAACGGAACCGAGGCGCTGGGCGTCACACCAGAACAAATTTTCTCCAAAACAGGAACTTTTGGTATTCCAGAATTTGGGACACCGTTCGTGCGCCAGATGTTAGAGGCCACGCACCCGAGCACCTTTGCTGAATTATTGCAAATTTCCGGTCTCTCACATGGGACTGATGTTTGGCTGGGCAATGCGCAGGTACTCGTTCAGGAGAAAGGCCTTAAATTAAAAGAAGTTATCGGGTGTCGTGATGACATCATGATGGACCTTATTCATATGGGCGTGCCAACTGGGGACTCTTTCCAAATCATGGAAAAAGTCCGGAAGGGGAAAGGCTTGAGTCCAGAGCACAAGGCCATTATGAAAGAGCATGATGTGCCAAACTGGTTTATGTGGTCATGCGAACAGATCAAATATATGTTCCCGAAAGCCCATGCCGCTGCTTATGTGTTGAATGCTTTGCGGGTGGCGTGGTTTAAGGTTCACCATCCTATTTGGTACTACTGCGCTTATCTCAGTGTGCGAGCCCAAGATTTCGACTTACCGAATATGACAGCAGGTTTGGATGCCACAAAAGGCCGGTTGAAAGAAATCATGGCTAAGGGAAATGAAGCATCGAAGAAAGAACAAGATGTTGAAATCATCTTAGAATTGGTCAATGAGATGTGGGAACGTGGTTTTACCTTCAAAATGGTGGACTTGGAAAAATCGGCCGCGGAAGATTTTGTGATTGAAGATGATCATACCTTGATTGCACCATTCCGTGCTATTCCAGGGTTAGGAACAAACGTTGCTCACCAGATTATTCAGGCGCGTGAGGAAGCGCCATTCCTCTCCAAGGAAGACCTCAGACAACGGGGCAAAGTGTCACAATCGGTGATTGATTTTATGACGGAGTACCATGTGCTCGACGATCTGCCGGATGAAAATCAACTTAGCTTGTTTGATTTTTAGACACAATAAAGAGCAATAAAACCCTGGTACGTGAGCGCATGCGGTTAGGATTTTGCGGTAGAGGCAAGCGATTGGGCACATGCGTTTATGTTTGGTTTGTTGCGACTTTATGTGAGAAAACAAAAAAACGAAGGAGACGAGTGGGGGTGTTCAACCTCACTCGTCTCCTTCGTTTTTGTATTTTAATGGATGGCTAAAGATTATTCGCCTTTTGGTGGGAAAATCACGCCACCTAATTGACGGTCACCAGCGTCACCAGTTGGTTGAGAATGGTAGTCATCAGGACCCACATGAACGATCAAGGCCGTTCCTGCTTCAGATTGCAAGGTGTTTTCACCATCTGGGTCGAGGGTAGCCCCTTCGATCAAACGGTCGCCATTGAACAAACCATCTTCACCAACGACGATGTTGTCCATGTCACCCACATGTTTGCCATGTTCAGAGAGTTTCCCATGTTCAGCACCAGTTGGGTTGAAATGGCTCCCTGCATCCGTGAAGTCAGGTGCGGTTGCCGAGCCTTTTTCGTGGATATGCATTGCAAATTCACCGGCTGGCAAGCCATGGAATTCAGCATGCAAGTTAACCCCGCCAGCAACTTCAGTGAAGGTAGCTGTTCCGGCTTCTTTGCCTTCGCGGTTAAACACTTTGATTGTTTTTTCTTCAGCCATACGATAACCTCCTAATTTTACTTTCTATATGAACTATAGTAAGTATGGCCGAATTTGCGTGAGAATGCAATCCATTTGCTTATAAAAAATCAATCAATAAATAATAACGACAACGACCAAAAGAGAGGAAACCATCAAGTCTTAGAAACAAAGAGAGCGCTTCCTGGAAAAACATGAGCAAGCGAGCATAGTTCTGTCAATAATGCGTCATGGATAGCCACTTAAAGAAGAAAAAAGAACAAATTTATGAACACTTTTGAGTGCCCAATCGCTCATCAAGACAAAATTATGCTTAAGTGTCTAAATGATTGCCCACAAAAAGCGCTTATATCTCTTAATCCTCCAGAAACTAACGATAAATCACCCAAAAACTAACAATGAAAGCATAAGAGACACTGACAATAAGAGGCTCACGTTTGCATTTGGAATTTCATTTTGCTATACTGGTTGAGCAAAGAATCGGTTGAGAGGAGTGAGCGGGAACGCTCACTCTTTTTCATGAATAAGGAAGGGGAATAGAGTAATGTCAAAGGTCAGTGCGGATGTTCGCCAGTTAGTGGAACCCACGATCAATAGCATGGGCTTTCAACTATTTGATCTCGAGTATGTAAAGGAAGGAAAGCAGAATTATCTACGCATTTATATCGATAATGAAGCTGGGGTTACCCTCGATGATTGTGTGGCTGTCAGTGAAGCGATCTCACCTATACTCGATGACGCGGATCCTGACCCCATTCCCACCGCTTATTTTCTCGAAGTCTCCTCACCGGGAGCAGAGCGGCCTTTGAAGAATGAAGCAGCCATTGAACAAGCCATTGGGGAATATGTTCACTTGAATTTCTACGCAGCTGTTGACGGCGAGAAATTCCTCGAAGGGCGTTTGCAGGCTGTTACCCCTGACCAATTCACGCTCGAAGTGAAAGATAAAATGCGCCTGCGCGAAGTACCGATTGATCGAACGAACGTTTCCCTCATTCGTTTAGCCATTGAGTTTTAAGGGAAAGAAAAGAGGAGAAGAGAGACAGTGAGTAAAGAATTAATCAACGCTTTTGAAATGTTGCAAGAAGAAAAAAATATTTCAAAAGACATCATCATTGAAGCGGTAGAATCCGCTTTGACGTTTGCTTACAAACGTAATTACGACCAAGCTCAGAATGTAGAAGTTGCTTTTGATGATAAACGCGGAGAATTCAAAGTTTTTGCCGTTAAAGAAGTTGTGGATACGGTGATGGACTCTAACTTGGAAGTGTCCTTAGAGGATGCGTTAGAGATTCACCGTGCTTATGAAATTGGGGACAAGATTCGTTTCGAAGTGACACCAGGTGATTTCGGTCGGATTGCCGCTCAAACGGCTAAACAAGTGATTACGCAGCGTTTGCGGGAAGCCGAACGCGCAAATATCTACGAAGAGTTCGTTGACTATGAAGATGATTTGGTGCCAGGTTTTGTTGAACGCCAAGATCGTCGTTTCATCTACGTGAGCCTCGGTCGCATTGAAGCGGTCCTTAATCGCGAAGGGCAAATTCCTGGTGAAACCTTCCAACAACATGATCGACTATTGGTGTATGTCGAACGGGTGGAAAATACCACCAAGGGCCCACAAATCTATGTAAGCCGGACGCATCCGAACATGATCAAGCGCTTATTCGAACAAGAAGTTCCTGAAATTTACGATGGGACAGTGGAAATCAAAGCCATTGCTCGTGAAGCCGGGGATCGCAGCAAAATTGCGGTATACTCAAACGATCCTAATATCGATCCAGTGGGGACATCGGTTGGGCCACGTGGGTCGCGCGTACAAGCCGTCGTCAACGAATTGCACGGCGAAAATATGGACATTATTGAATGGAGCGAGGATCCAGCAGAATTCATCAGCCATGCCCTCAATCCTGCCGACGTGCTCAGCACACACTTTATCCCAGGTGAAAAGGCAACAGTCGTGGTTGTCCCTGATAATCACTTGTCTTTAGCCATTGGGAAACGTGGTCAAAATGCACGTTTGGCGGCCAAATTGACGGGCTACAAGATCGATATCAAGTCAGAAAGCGAATGGGCAGAATATCAAGATAGCGACGAGTACAACGAACGCTTCAACTCGGTTGATTTGCTCGCTGACACGGATGATGTGGAAGAAGTAGCTGATACGGATGTGCCAATGATGGCTGAAGCGCCATTAGCTGAAGAAGCACCAACTGTTGATGAAGAAAATCTCTCACCAGATGCTATCGAAGCGGCCATTGGTGAAAAAGAAATGACCAGTGCTGGGGAAGCCGAAGCGGATTATGACACTTTGGTGGAAGAGGAAGACTTAGCAGAAAGCGAACTCAATGAGCCCGGCGAATTATCAGAAAGTGAAATGGAGCAACGCCTCGATGAATCGGAAATTCCTGAATAGGGGGGATAACTGATGAAACAACGCAAAGTGCCCATGCGCAAATGTGTGGTCACCAATGAAGCCTACCCGAAAAAAGAACTCGTTCGGATTGTAAGAACGACGGAGGGGGCGGTGGAAATTGATCCAACGGGCAAGAAAAATGGTCGTGGCGCTTACATCGTGATGGAACCAGCAGTGGTTGAAAAAGCATGGAAGCAACACATTCTTGACCGCCATCTTAAAGTGACGATTGATGATGACTTCTACCAGTCACTCTACGACTACGTAGATCATCAAAAGGCGCGGAAAGAGATCCTCTAATGATGGATAAGCGCTTAAACTTATTAGGAATTGCCCAGGTGGCTGGGGGATTGGTGAGTGGCACGGATACGGTATTGAGAAGCATTCAAACGTCTCAAGCCACATTAGTGATCGTTGCGACAGACGCCAGCCAACGCACCAAGAAGAGTATGCGTGATAAGTGTCAGTCTTATGACGTCGATTACGTGGAAGTCTTTAGTACTAGCCAACTGTCTAGTGCACTTGGCAAAAAGCGTACACTCTGTGCCTTTACTAATCAAGGATTCAAAAAAAGCTTTATGAAACACACCAAAGCGCAGAATAAGCAAACAGGAGCGACAAGCATGAGTAATTAACGACGAGGAAAGGTGATGTCATGTCCAAAAAAAGAATTTACGAATACGCAAAAGAAAAGAATATGACCAGTAAGGAGATGTTAGAGGCTATTGAAAAAGCTGGACTTTCCTATAGCAGTCATATGGCAACAATGACCGGTGAAGATGTTCGAACGATGGATCGTTATTTCCAAACGAAAACTAACGATCAGGCGGGGACACCGTCTGCCAAATCAAATTCCGGGCAAAAACATCACACCAACAACCGTCACTCACAGTCTGCTCAATCAAAAGAACAGGCAACAGCTGACAAGAAACGTTCGCACCATAAAGCAGATAAAAAACACCAGAATGGGCAGCCAGCTAAAGCTAAAAAATCTGCCAATCAATCGTCTGAACGTCAGCATCAGCCAAATAAGACCCAAAACGCAGCGGAAAACCACGCTGATCGTAAGAACAATAAACGAAACAAGAAGAAAAATCGTAAGAATCGGCAACAAAAACGAAACGAACAACCCAACTACAATATGCGTAAAACGATTCATCACGATCAACCAAATAAAAGTAAAGGATCTAAGGAATTGCCAGATAAAATTGAATATACAGAAGGGATGACGGTCGCAGAACTCGCGAAGAAGATGCACCGCTCTCCGGCTGACATTATTAAGAAACTCTTTACCATGGGGGTGATGGCAACGCAAAACGACTCACTCGATAGCGATGCCATTGAACTCGTCTTGGCCGAATACGGTATCGAAGCAGAACGTAAAGTAGAAATTGACCGTACCGACTTCGATGTTTACTTTGAAGAAGCCAAGGACACACCAAAAGAAGAACAAGCTTCTCGTCCACCAGTCATCACCATCATGGGCCACGTTGACCACGGGAAGACGACATTATTGGACTACTTGCGGAATGCAGACGTTGCTGAAGGTGAAGCTGGTGGGATTACCCAGCATATCGGGGCCTACCAGGTAAAAGTAGGTAGTGATGACCGCGTGGTTACCTTCCTGGATACACCAGGACACGAAGCCTTTACGACGATGCGGGCGCGTGGGGCAGATGTCACGGATATTGTTGTTATCGTTGTCGCTGCTGATGATGGGGTAAAACCACAAACCGTTGAAGCCATCAACCACGCAAAAGCAGCAGGGGTTCCTATTATCGTTGCGATCAACAAGATGGACCGCCCTGGCGCAAACCCAGAACGCGTGAAACAAGAAATGATGGAATATGAACTTGTCCCAGAAGAATGGGGTGGGGATACGATCTTCGTAGAAATTTCTGCGAAATTCGGGCAAAACATCGATGAATTACTAGAAATGATCGTTCTCGTGGCAGATATGCAAGAACTTAAAGCGGTCAGTGACCGCCTCGCTATGGGAACCGTTGTTGAAGCACGCCTCGATCCACATCGCGGTTCCGTAGCCACTGTACTTGTTCAATACGGAACATTGAACCATGGGGACGCCATTGTTGCTGGGAACACATTTGGGCGGGTACGTACCATGACGAATGACCAGGGACGCCGCATTCACAAGGCAGGCCCATCGACCCCAGTGGAAATTACCGGTTTACAGGAAGCACCACAACCAGGTGACCGCTTTGTCATCTTAGAAGACGAAAAGACGGCACGTGCTATTGGGGAAGAACGGGCTATGCGTGCACAAGAAGCACGCCGCAACCAAACACATAAGGTGACCCTCGACAACCTGTTTGAAACCTTACAAGAAGGCGAATTGAAGACCGTGAACGTGGTCTTGAAAGCAGACGTGCAAGGGTCGGTAGAAGCCATTAAAGGAAGTCTAGACAAGATTGATGTTGAAGGCGTAAAAGTAGATATTATCCATGCCGGCGTTGGAGCGGTCAACGAAAGTGATGTGACGTTGGCTGATGCCTCAAATGCGATCATCATTGGGTTTAACGTGCGTCCAACGGCTAATGCGAAGACGGAAGCAGAATCTGATGAAACCGATATTCGCCTCTACAACGTGATTTATGATTTAATCGCAGATGTTGAGAGCGCGATGAAGGGACAATTGGAACCTGAGTATAAAGAAGAAAGCACGGGTGAAGTCGTCATTCGTGAAACCTATAAAGTCTCTGACATTGGAACGATTGGTGGAGGTTATGTCACAAGTGGTTACATCAAACGTGATAGCCAAATCCGCATCTATCGTAACGATGTGAAGATCTACGAAGGCGTTCTCGGTTCACTGCGTCGCTACAAAGACGATGTTAAAGAAGTGACGAAGGGCTTCGAATGTGGGTTGACCGTTGAAAACTACAACGATATCAAGGTCGATGATGTGATTGAAGCCTACCACATGGTGGAAATCAAACCCGGCGAATAATCACTGAAACGAGTAAGTAGGCTAGGCGAATATCGGCTAGCCCTTACTATTATCTAATCCATCCCAGACAAAGGAGGAGAAGCAAATGGCAAATAATCATCGCGTTGAGCGTGTGGCTCAACAAATTTTGCGAGAAGCCAATGATATTATGCTAAAAGATGTCAAAGATCCACGGATTGATGGGGTCACGCTTACCGACGTAGACGTCACCGGTGACTTGCAAGAAGCGACCATCTACTACTCCACATTGAGCGATAAAGCAAGTGACCGTGAAAAGGTAGAAAAAGGGCTTAACAAAGCAAAAGGCTTGATTCAAAGCAAGGTAGGCCAGCGCCTACACATCTATAAAACTCCAGAATTGCGGTTTAAACGCGACCCATCGATCGAATATGGATCGCGCATTGATGCTTTAATTGCCCAGCTGCACAAGAATGATAGCCAGTCTTTGGCAGATAGTGAAAGTGAAGAGTAATGAAACCACAGGGGTGCTGTAATAAGCATCCCTGTTTGTGTTGAATCACTAATGAAACGTCAATGACAGTGGGGCTCAAGAGAAAAAGATTGTCAGCTGTCACTTAGCTAATGTGATGATGTCTTTGATTTGTTCACTAGGCTTTAGTGAGGAGAGAAAAATGTCAGATTTAGAACATGAAATGGTTGTCCCTATCACACCGTTAGTCGCGTGTGTTTATACTCATCAAGAGGCTGAGAGTAAGTATGTTGCGCCACATTGGCATCAATCAGTAGAAGTAAGTTTCACCTTGGCAGGCAGTATCGATCATTTCTTCATCGATGGCACGGACTACACGACGAGTCCTGGTGATGTATTAGTGGTCAATTCCATGGCCATTCACAGTGTGCAAGTATATAACGATCCGAAAGCATTAACCAAAGCGTTAGCCATTGTTTTTCCTTATTCATTATTGGAGCGCTACTGCCCAGAGATAAATGCTTATCATTTTGATATTCCTACTGCTAATTTGCGTTCCCACGAGCAACAACGCGCCTATCAACAATTACAACGCCAGCTTGAGGAATTGTTTGCGATTTGTAGTGGTCACACCTTACATCGCTCGTTGCGCAAGAATATCTTGTTTTTAGAAATCTTAGCGATCTTATTGCGCTATTTTTTGGTACCGAGCCCGGTTGTTCCCAAAGTCACAATCACTGCCCATCGTTACGGAATGGAACGTCTACAAAAAATCAAGGATTATGTGGAGAATAATTATCAAGGCGATATTGGACTTGATGATTTAGCTGATCTTTGTTTTCTCTCACGTGAGTATCTGGCTCGATTCTTTAAAGAGAATATGGGAGTAACAATCGGTCAATACATCAATAATGTGCGGGCACGTCACGCTAGAGAGGCACTGAAACACTCAGAAGGGACGTTTACTGATATTGCCTTAGCCTGTGGGTTTAGTGGGTTAAGAACGATGAATCGTGCGCTCAACAAAAATTATGGCTGTACGGCTCGTGATATAAGAAAACAAGCGCAAGAAAATTAAAAAAGGGGCTGTCTCTCACTAGGAGGGACAGCCTCTTTGGCATTTAATTCAGATAGCGTTTGAAGAAAGCCATTTCTTCTTCGTTACAGGTACGAGCTAGGGAATCTTTGATATTACAGTGGAAGACGTGCTCACGAGGGTGGTCTTCATCACCATAGCTATGGAATTCATGGAAGATTCCTTTCGCCAGCAAGTATCCGTCCAAGCGCACGGTCATGTCACGAATAAAGTCATGATTTGAGGTCATTAGGAACAATGGCGGTAGATCAGTCGTGAGGTATTGCTCAGTATCTCCCCAATATGGGTGTTTTTTCTTGGCTTCTTCCGTGAAATACGCTGCAGGGGCCCCGTTTATCACATCAGAGTGATTAATAAAGGAGGCCGCACAGTTCAATGCTGCCGCACGCACCTGAAGCGATGGTTTATCGTAGCCGAATTTTTTGCGATAGTTATCGTTAGTCATGATGGTGAGATATTGCAAGGCCATCTGCCCGCCAGCACTGTCACCGACAACAAAGACATGTTCGAGGTCGAATGGGAATTCATTTGCATGCGTACTTACCCAGTGGAATACCCGGTTCACATCATCGAGTTCGCCGGGAAATTCGACGAGTGTGGGGAGACGATAATTGAAATTAACGATAGCAAAGCCCATTTCTGCGAGACTCATGGCATAGAATTGATACGTTTCCTTGGTACCATAGACCCAGCCACCGCCATGAATGTTGATAATGGTAGGTAAGGGTTCTTCATTACCTTTTGCTGGAAGATAGACATCTAATGATTGCCATTTTTCATCTGTTCCATAAACAATATTATTATGACGTTTGACGGTGGGAAGAGTAGTTGGTAATCCAGCATCGCGCTTATCGTCATTTTCTTTACACATACGCCGCATTTCTTCAGCAAATGCTAAGGCTTCAACTGTTGCTGTCATCATAATCCTCCTAGTTGTTTTATTGCTCTCTCTATTATAACGGAAGCGCTACCAAAAAAGTGGGCGGTGATTGCATGGAAAAAAGGCGCTCATTGACCTATCCAAATATCTTAAAAGGGATAATACGACGAAAGAATCGCAATATTGATCTTTGAAAGCCCTTTAAAAGTCACTGACCGCCTTTTTTTGGTTAATTCCAGGCAAATTTTTTCAATGGGGGCATGATAGACTCATTGAAAAAAGGAGAGGGTTTTCTTATGACTATTAATAAAACACATTGGTTGTTCAAGATTTCATTACTGTCGCTGTCTTTTTTCCTGATGATGGCTCCCCAAATTTCGACAGCTTTGCCACTCATGCTTTCTGCCTTTCCACTGGTGGATCAAGCTAATGTAGAAGCATTAGTGACCATCCCAAATGTTGGAATTTTGATTGGGTTATTTCTCAATCCATTTTTGGTACGTATCATCGGACGCAAAGCCACCGTACTTGTAGGACTGGTGATCACCTTATTAGCTGGAGCATTTCCTATCGTGAGCGCACAGTTCTGGCCAATTTTTGGCTCGCGCTTGTTACTGGGAGCCGGCATTGGGCTGTATAATTCTTTTGCTGTCAGCTTGATTGGTGAGTTTTATCGTGATGATGAAGAGACGCTAGCAACAATGCTAGGGTACCAAATTATGACAGGCGCAATTGGTGGAGCTGTCTCTTCGTTCTTGGTGAGTTTCTTATTAACATTGGGTTGGCATGCGGCTTTTGCCATTTACTTGCTGGCTGTACCGGCTATTATTCTCTTTGGTTTGTTTGTGTCCATTCATGATGAGAAGCAAGGACATCAGAATGGCAAACACGCGTCATTAATAGCAGCCATTCATCAGCTGAATTCACGTGTATGGATTATCACTGGCTTGGCATTAATCCTATACATCCTCTTTTTACCGACTAGCTATAAATTGCCTGTCTTTGTATCAGAAAATCAGCTAGGAACCAGTTCGCAGCTCGCTCAAATTATGGCGGTAGCGACGCTAATGTCCATCCCTATTGGTCTCTTTTTTGGGCGAATTTATAAATATCTAAAAGACCGTCTCTTCCCATTGAGTTTAGGGTTGATCACTATTGGATATGTCCTACTGGCTTTTGCTCAAGTTTTCTGGATGGTTATGATTGGATTATTGGTCATGTATTTCGGCTTTTTTGCCCTTGTGACTTATTTGTATAATTGGCTGAGCTGGGCAGCACCTGAAGGTAGTTTAAATTTGGCAACGACAGCCGTATTAATTTCGACTAATCTCGGTGTTTTCATTTCACCTTATGTGATGAACGGATTGACGCATTTATTCGGTGGCCAGTCATCACGTCTGGTATTGATTTTAGGCGCAATTGGCTTCTTGGGACTAGCGATTTACGCGGCTGTTCATTATCTATCAGTGCATAAACATTAGCTCATTGACGAACGATGACGGCTTAATCGCTATCGCTGATCAGGGCAATGAGAGGTTAAATCACGTCAAAAAGGCGTTGATTGGTCTCAAGCAAGGCTCTCTCAGCTGTGGTGAAAAGCTGGAGTCATTGCCTATAAAAGATCCCAACGAACTCATCTGCCAATCGCATGTGGTTGAACTTAATATTTTTGTTCTTTAGTTTGATAAAAGAATCTACCAATCGCGTGTGGTTGAGTCCCTCAAAAAATTAACGATCTTATCAAAATAGCAATAAAAGCACCTGATTCATCAATAAGCCATCAATAAGCACTCCCCCAGCGGATCAGCGACCGCATTTGATGGAAGGGTGCTTTTTTATATGAAGAGAGACAGTAGCGTTCAAAAGAATGATTGTTGTGTGAGATAAATGATCAAAGTGGATAAGCAAAAGAACATATACTAATAGGACGCCAATTCAGCGAAATCGTGCACCATTCACAAGTTGCTGTGTTATAATACGACAATTGAGGTGAGAATATGGACGGAATGATTCCTGTATGGAAAGAGCGCGGCATGACCAGTCATGATGTGGTGTCTAAGTTGCGCCGGATTTTGCACGAGAAGAAAATTGGTCATACGGGTACGCTTGATCCAACGGTGGACGGCGTATTGGTGTGTTGTGTGGGTCAAGGAACAAAATTAGTAGAGTTACTGACCGATAAGCAGAAACAATATATTGGTACCATTACATTCGGCTTTCAGACGGATACTGAAGATAGTGCAGGTCAGGTGGTCGCTACACAACCACTCGATCAGCCATTTTCGAATGACACCATCCAAGCAGCCATGCGGACGTTAGAGGGCGATATTGTACAGATTCCTCCCATGTATTCTGCTGTCAAAGTAAAAGGCAAGCGCCTCTATGAATATGCGCGTGCCAATGAAACGGTGGAACGCCCCAAGCGTATGATTCATGTGGATCAATTTGAATTAACATCATCCCCCACCTTTGATCCAGACGCTGGGCAACAGACTTTCCATTTCCTCGTGACATGTGGGAAGGGAACCTATGTCCGCACATTAGCTACCGATTTGGGGATAAAGCTCGGGACATTAGCGACAATGACTGAGTTAACTCGAATTCAATCGTCGCCATATCGCGCGGCGGACTGTCTGACACTTGACGACATCCAAACGCACTATGAAGCAGGGGACATGAGCTTCTTGAAGCCATTGGAGAGTGCCCTGGCCAATTACCCCATTTGGCACGTGCCTAAGCACTTAGTCTCACTCGTTCAGAATGGAGCTGTGTTACATCGAGAACAACTACCAACGGAATTACCCGTACGTGCTTATGTGAACGGTCAACTCAAAGCACTCTATGATGTGCATCCAAAATTAGCGAGCGAAGTCAAACCCATGCGCATGTTTCAGTAAGGACAACAAAGGGGACTATGAATGAAAATTATTACATTACATCATCCAGAAATTTCACAAGCAATACCGAAAACACCGATCGTTTTAGCGCTCGGCTTCTTCGATGGCGTACATCGCGGACATCAAGCCGTGATTAACCGGGCGCGTAGGGAAGCAACGAAACGTGAATTGCCATTGGCGGTGATGACTTTCAGCTGTTCACCGCGCATCATCTATCAAGAAGCTCATCCTAACAGCCTCCAATATTTGACAACTAATGAAGAAAAAGCCCAGATGATGGCAGACTTAGGCGTCGATATCCTCTATTTCATCGAGGTGACGAGTGCTTTTGCGACGCTCTCCCCCCAAGAATTTGTGGATCTTTACATGGCAGGATTTAATGCTCAAGCTGTCGTTGCCGGATTTGATTATACGTACGGCAAAAAGGACGTCGCCAATATGGAGACTTTGCCAACGTATAGTCAGGGCCGCTTTGATATTATTCGTGTCCCCAAATTAACCAGCCATCATGAAAAGGTAGGTTCTCATTTCATTCGTCAACAAA
The DNA here is from genome assembly GCA_030528155.1 of Aerococcus sp. Classification (GTDB taxonomy): domain Bacteria; phylum Bacillota; class Bacilli; order Lactobacillales; family Aerococcaceae; genus Aerococcus. The sequence goes on along the minus strand of JAUMZL010000003.1, from coordinate 8,367 downwards.
TTAAAGAAGGTCAACTAGACCTCGCTAATGAAGCATTAGGCTATCCTTATTTCTTCTCTGGTGTGGTGATTAATGGGAAACATCGAGGGCGTGAACTGGGGTATCCCACTGCCAATGTCTTGCCTGACGCTAACGCCGTGATTCCTAAAGTAGGGGTGTACACAGTAGAATGTGTATTGAATCACCAAATTTATTGGGGGATGGCGTCAATTGGGTACAATATTACCTTTTCCGACCAAACAGAGAAGACCATTGAAATTAATCTTTTTGATTTCAATGAGCAGATCTACGGTGAACATCTGAAAGTCTATTGGCATCAATACTTGCGCGATGAAATGAAATTTTCTAGTGCTGAAGCGTTGGTGAAGCAGATGGAACAGGACAAGAAAAACGCGCTGGATTATCAAGCGAATTACGAACAAGACGAATACCGATAATATTGAATAGAGAGCCTACAAAAGCATCGCACCTAAAACGGCTATTTTGGGAGTGGTGCTTTTTCGTTATGCTCTGAGTCACCTAAAAAGTTAAACACGGTAAGGCGTCTCCTCTCTAACCAATCTACTTAAATGCAGGTTGGCTTTTGTTTTAGTTTGACCTTTCGCATTTAGATAAGGGGCAAGCTGTGTTTGTATAGGAGTCAAAAGCTCTAACCTCAGCCCAAAATTCATTAGCTATTGGTCAAAAATCAGTTTGACTTTTATTGACTTTAACAAGTGATCATGATAAGATAATAGACGTTAGCAGTTGAGATCGCCAAGTGCTAAAAGAGGTGATGAGATGTTAACAGAACGACAAATTGAAATTTTACATGCGATTATTGATGCTTACTGCCGTACGGGAGAACCATCTGGATCGAAACATTTGCGCGAGGCTTATGAAATTAAAGCCAGTCCAGCGACGATCCGCAATGAGATGAGTAAGCTCGAGGAAGCACATCTGATTACCAAGATGCATTCCTCCTCAGGGCGTATCCCGACTGAAGCGGGGTATCGATATTATCTGAATTACATCGTTCCACAGTACGGTGGCTTGATTGATAGTGACCTCGACGCCACTGAGCAGGAACGGATGTCCAGAGTTTTCCAGCAACCTTATTTGGAGCTGGCCGATGTGGTGCAGCGCGCCACCGAGGCATTAGCCGATCTGACGAATTATGTAGCGATCGCCTTGACACCAGGAATTCAGGAATATCATTTGGCTGGTTATCAATTAATTCCACTGACCAATACCCAAGTGATGACGGTTTTAGTCACCGAAGAGGGGATTGTGGAAAATCAAATGATCCACTTGCCGAATGGAATTGATGTGGAGCAATTGAAGAACGTCATACATGCGATCAATCATGATCTGGTTGGGCTGTCTTTACCTGAGGTGGTCAAACATCTCAAGCAGGATGAAGCGCGTTACTTTGATCAATCCATACGTGAATATCTCCAACACGGTTATTTCATGGATGCCTTAGTGAACAAAATGGCGCACCATCAGATTGCGATTCATGGGCGTGACCGCTTCTTCCGCTACTTAATTGAGCGGGAAGGGTTTGAGCAGATCGTCAAGGTGGAACAGTTGTTGAATAATCGTGAATTGCTGACGTCTTTGGTGGGCACGCCGACACCCGGCATTACGATTCGCATGGGAGATGAACTACCTAATGGCACATTGGAGGAAATGAGTTTAGTGCGACAGACCATTGGCATGGATAGTATTCAGCGGCCTATTGTATTAGCGATCTTAGGTCCAGAAAATATGTCCTATATTCGCACGGCACAGCTCTTTCAAACACTCCGCCGCGGGTTTAATCACTATCTCGATAATTACTATCAAAAAGGAGGTTCCGAGACCGTTGAATAACGCAGAGGAAAAGCAACACCCAACTGCTGAGGAAACCCCACAGACAGAAGGGGCTACTCAAGAAGTCGCATCAGACGCTGAAGTGGAGGATCCATCTACGAATACGACTGATGAGCAAACGGATGAAATCACGGAATTAAAAACGACTTTAGATCAAAAAAACGATCAAATCTTGCGTTTGTCTGCTGAAATCAAAAATATGCAGGCGCGTTATGCTAAGGAAAAGAGCCAGGATGCCAAATTCCGCTCCCAATCCTTAGCAACGAAACTCATTCCGGTGCTTGACAGCTTAGAAAAAGCGTTGGAAATTGAGCCAGATGATGAAGCATCTGAAAACCTAAAAAAAGGGATTGAAATGGTGCACACGAATTTCTTGAAAGCTTTAGAAGCTGAAGGTATCGAAATCATGGATCCGGTGGGGGAAGAATTCGATCCGAACTTCCATCAATCCATCAGTTCTATGCCTGCTGATGACGAGCATCCGGAAAATACCGTGGTGAATGTCTTCCAAAAAGGCTATACCTTGAGCGGACGCGTCTTGCGACCGGCAATGGTGATTATTGCGCAATAGACGCGATAGGGCGATAGCATTAATTAAAGTAAACAATCTATGATAAACAAAAATGTGTAAAGGAGTCTTGATACGATGAGTAGCATTATTGGTATTGACTTAGGAACAACAAACTCTGCCGTTGCCGTACTTGAAGGTGGGGAACCAAAAATCATCCCTAACCCAGAAGGCAGCCGCACCACACCGTCTGTTGTGTCCTTTAAAAATGATGAAATTCAAGTAGGTGAAGTAGCCAAACGTCAGATGGTAACAAACCCTAACTCAGTAGCCTCCATCAAACGTCACATGGGCGAAGCTGGCTACACCACAAACGTTAATGGCAAAGACTATAAACCTGAACAAATTTCTGCGATGATTCTGCAACATTTGAAGAGTTACGCAGAAGATTACCTCGGTGATACGGTAGACCATGCGGTGATTACGGTACCTGCTTACTTCAATGATGCCCAACGTCAAGCAACTAAAGATGCTGGTAAGATTGCTGGGTTAGAAGTTGACCGTATCGTAAACGAACCAACTGCTGCGGCTTTGGCTTATGGGTTGGATAAGGACGATAAAGATGAACAAATCCTCGTGTTCGACCTCGGTGGTGGGACGTTCGACGTTTCCATCTTGGAATTAGGGGACGGTGTGTTTGAAGTATTGTCTACAGCCGGTGACAACAAGCTGGGTGGGGATGACTTCGACCAACGTTTGGTTGACTACATGGTGGATGAATTCAAGAAGGAAAACGGTATTGACCTTTCCAACGATAAAATGGCTATGCAACGTTTGAAAGATGCCGCTGAAAAGGCAAAGAAAGACCTTTCTGGCGTAACTTCTACGGAAATTTCCTTGCCATTTATCTCCGCTGGTGAAAGTGGGCCACTCCATTACGAAACAACATTGACTCGCGCCAAATTCAATCAATTGACTGAAGACTTGGTTGAACGTACCACAAAACCAGTCAAACAAGCCCTCTCCGATGCGGGAATGTCTAACTCTGACATTGATCAAGTGATTCTGGTTGGGGGATCCACCCGTATTCCAGCCGTGGTTGATCACGTCAAAGAATTAACCGGTAAAGAACCTAACCGTTCTGTTAACCCAGATGAAGTGGTTGCTCTCGGTGCAGCTATCCAAGGTGGGGTTATCTCTGGTGATGTGAAAGACATCGTTCTGTTAGACGTTACGCCACTGTCCTTGGGGATTGAAACTATGGGTGGTGTGTTCACGAAATTAATCGACCGCAATACCACCATTCCAACCTCAAAATCACAAGTCTTCTCCACGGCAGCTGACAATCAACCAGCCGTAGATATTCATGTGTTGCAAGGGGAACGTCCAATGGCTAACGACAACAAGACGCTTGGTCGTTTCCAATTAACCGGCATTAATCCAGCACCTCGTGGGGTGCCTCAAATCGAAGTGACCTTTGATATTGACCGCAACGGGATCGTTAACGTTAGCGCGAAAGACCAAGGGACCGGTAAAGAACAAGCCATTACCATTAAATCTAACTCTGGTTTAACGGACGAAGAAATCGACCGCATGATGAAAGATGCTGAAGCAAACGCGGAAGAGGACGAAAAACGCAAAGAAGAAGCGGACTTGAAGAATGAAGTGGAACAATTGGTTCATCAAACCGATTCCACAATGAAGGACGTTGAAGGCAAAGTTGACCAAGCAGATATCGATAAAGCTAAAGCATTAAAAGATGAATTAAAATCTGCTTTAGATAAAAATGATGTCGACACCATGAAAGCGAAGAAAGATGAACTCATGGAAGTTCTCCAACAAATGACAGTGAAATTATACGAGCAAGCTAACCAACAAAACCAAGCCAATGGGGACGACAGTAGCTCAAATAACGATGATGGCACTGTTGATGGTGACTTTGAAGAGGTCAACGACGATAACGACTAATTATAGCTAGTAGTGGGGCTAGTGCATCATTAGAGCACGTGGCCCTCATGATGATAGCCCCGTCTGATTGGAAGGCGGGGCTTCATTTCTGCTATAATACCCATGATTCATGCGAAGGAGGGCGAATGAATGGCAAGTAATAAAGATTACTATGACATTTTAGGAGTTTCCAAGGATGCCACGCAAAAAGAAATCAAACGGGCCTATCGGAAACTAGCAAAACAATATCATCCTGACCTCAATGATTCTCCCGAGGCCGAAGCAAAATATAAAGAAGTTAACGACGCCTATGAAGTACTCGGAGATGAACAAAAGCGGAAGCAGTATGACCAATTTGGTTCAGCTGGGATGAACGGCAATGGCGGTTTTGGTGGGTTCGGTGGCTTCGGCAATGGCGGGAACTATCAATCTTACACATCCAGTGATTTCGGCGGCTTCGAAGATATCTTTGGCGACATCTTTGGAGGCGGTGGCTTCGGAGGGAGTTCGAGACGTCGGGCCCAAAATGCACCACGTACCGGAGAAGACTTGCAATACACGATCACGCTGGAATTTAAAGAGGCGGTTTTTGGTAAAACGGATAAGATCAAGTATAAGCGCGATGAAGACTGTCATGTTTGCCACGGTTCTGGGGCCAAACCAGGAACTGGGAAGAAAACTTGTCCAACCTGCCACGGTGCTGGAGTGGTTACCCAAGCCCGGCAGACGCCATTTGGGAACGTGCAAACCCAAACGACCTGTCCAACTTGTCACGGTAGCGGTGAAATCATTGAAGAAAAATGCACCAATTGCCACGGCTCGGGACATGAGCAGAAAACCCACACGGTCAAGGTCACCATTCCAGCCGGTGTGGAAGACGGGCAGTCTATGCGCTTGAGCCGCCAAGGTAACGCTGGTACAAACGGTGGCGGCTACGGCGACTTGTATGTTGTTTTCCGGGTGAAACCATCCGAAATCTTTGAGCGTACGGGGAGTGAAATTCGTTTGGAATTACCGATTAATTTTGCTCAAGCGGCTCTCGGTGATGAAGTAGAAGTGCCGACCGTTCATGGTAAGGTTCGGATGAAAATTCCAGCAGGGACACAGTCCGGTGATGTGATTCGTTTGAAAGGCAAAGGAGCGCCGGTATTGAACGGTGGCGATAAAGTCGGCGATCAGAAAGTTCAAATCAAAATTGTGACGCCGAAGAGCTTAAACAAACAACAAAAAGAAGCACTCCGCGCCTTTGCGGAAGCTTCAGGTGATAGTGTGACAGAAGAAGAAAAGAATTTTTGGGACACACTAAAAGACGTTTTTAATTAAAACACAAAAACCTCCGATTTCCTTTATGGGGTTTCTCTTTCAGAGGAACTTTGGATGAGATCGGGGGTTTTGTGTGCAGACAATACACATTGACGTTGCTTTTTGTTATAATCGAACGGAAACAATGAGAGAAAAGGAGATGGAAAATTGCCAGATTTAGATCACAACGCATTGCGCGATCGTCAACGTCGGACAAGAAATTTTTCCATCGTTGCACATATTGACCACGGAAAATCGACCCTGGCCGATCGTATTTTGCAACAAACAGGAACCGTTTCTGAGCGTGAAATGCGCGACCAGTTACTCGACTCCATGGCGTTGGAGCAGGAGCGCGGAATTACAATTAAATTAAATGCTGTTGAATTATCTTACCAAGCTAAGGATGGTCAGACTTATATCTTTCACTTGATTGATACTCCCGGGCATGTCGACTTTGCTTATGAGGTATCCCGTAGTCTCGCGGCGTGCGAAGGCGCGGTACTCGTGGTGGATGCCACACAAGGGGTAGAAGCACAAACGCTGGCAAACGCCTACTTAGCCGTAGATAATGATTTGGAAATTGTGCCGGTCATCAATAAAATCGACCTTCCGTCTGCTCAACCCGAAGTCGTCAAAGAAGAGATTGAGGACATTATCGGCATCGAGGCGGAAACTGCGCCACTGATCAGTGCTAAGACGGGAGTTGGGATTGGCGACGTTCTTGAAAAAATCGTTCAAGATGTTCCAGCGCCAACGGGTGACCTCGATGCGCCACTGCAGGCATTGATTTTTGACTCGGTCTATGATCCTTACCGTGGGGTCGTTCTCAGCATTCGCGTGAAGAATGGTATGGTGAAGAAGGGTGACCGGATTCAACTGATGAATAGTGGAAAGACCTTCGATGTGACAGAAGTGGGGATTATGTCCCCGCATGCGATTGAGCGCGATGTCTTGATTGCTGGGGATGTTGGTTATCTGACCGCCAGCATCAAAACCATCCAAGACACGAAAGTTGGGGATACAGTGACGAACGCTGATCGTCCCGCCGATAAACCGCTTCAAGGATACCGCCCGATGCATCCCATGGTCTACTCTGGGCTTTACCCGGTAGAATCCAAGGACTATGCCGATTTACGCGAAGCCTTGGAGAAATTACAATTAAATGATGCCTCCCTAACCTTCGAACCCGAAAGTTCACAGGCATTAGGATTTGGTTTCCGCTGTGGATTTTTAGGGATGCTGCATATGGATGTGACCCAGGAGCGTTTAGAGCGCGACTTTGGCATTAACCTCATTATCACTGCGCCATCGGTTATCTATCATGCCTATCAAACAGATGGGACGATGGTGGAGGTTTCTAACCCTTCCGAACTCCCTGACGCCACCGAAGTTCATCATATTGAAGAACCTTATGTTAAAGCGGAAATCATGGTGCCAGAAGAATATATTGGGACAGTGATAGAATTAGCACAGGGTAAACGTGGGCAGTTTATCAATATTGAATATCTCGATGATATTCGCGTGAAAGTGGTCTATGAAATGCCACTCGCTGAAGTTATTTATAACTTCTTCGATCAATTGAAGTCAGGGACAAAGGGGTATGCTTCGCTTGATTACAGTTTGATTGGGTACCGTGAGAGCCAATTGGTGAAACTCGATGTGCTTATTCATGGTGAAGTGATCGATGCCTTGAGTACGATTATTCATCGCGACTTTGCGAACTCCCGTGGCCGTCAATTGGTTGATCAGTTGAAGACGGTAATTCCACGCCAGCAGTTTGAAATTCCTATTCAAGCAGCGATCGGACATAAGATTATTTCTCGCTCCACGGTGAAAGCTTACCGTAAAGATGTGACCGCAAAATTGTATGGTGGGGACGTCACCCGTCGTCAGAAGCTGTTGAACAAACAGAAAGAAGGGAAGAAACGGATGAAGGCCATTGGTTCCGTTGATGTGCCTCAAGACGCCTTCCTAGCCGTATTAAATATGGATGAAGACGCTAATAAGAAATAACCGATAGCAGGGATGCGCTCGACAACATGCCGTTGAAGAGCGCCTTTTTTGTAGGAGATGTGCCCTAATTGTGGCAATACTTTGTCGCGATAAAACTATCCGCCTTAGTATTCAATCAAGAGAATATGTAGATGGGAGAGAAAGAGAGGTGGGGAAATGCTGATTGACCAGTTAGAAAATAAGACAAACTTTACTAATACTGAAGCAGTAGTCGCTCGTTATATTTTAGAGCATTTACTTGAGATCAATGACATGACAATTGTAGATTTAGCGAAGCAAACCTACACTAGCAAGTCTACCATTATCCGTTTTTGTAAGAAGTTAGGCTTATCGGGATTTGTTGCTTTACAGAAAAAATTATGGGAAGAGCTCATTGAAACGAAACGCCTGACCAATCTTTTGGATGATGAGCCAGTAAACGAGAAAACAACTAGCAAAGAAGTGATGAGTATTGTGCCATCTATTTATGAGAAGGCGATTACGGATACCCGTTTATCAATCAATCCTAATCAAATCAATCGTATTATCAATCATCTGAAACAAGCAGAAAAGATAGAGATTTATGGAACAGGTATCACCTATTCTATTGCGCAAACAGCTGCTTTTAAATTTTTAACATTAGGGATTGAGGCGGCTGCTTATGATGGGATGAATGAGCATTATATTTTAGCAACGAAAAAGAAAAAACGCTTCATTGTAAAATGAAATGCAAAAAATAAAGTAAAAGAGCATAAAAAAAGGCC
>JAUMZL010000037.1 GCA_030528155.1 Aerococcus sp. | reverse complement strand
GGCTCAGGAGGCTCAGGCGGTTCTGGTGGTTCTGGCCATATAAATGTTAATGTTTCTGTTGATTTGGGTACTGCTCCAAATGTTGATTTACCAGATATATCATCTCCGTCTTCTACTAGTATTTTGAATCAGCTTTGGGATATTTGGCCTTCTGCGCGTGATTATCATCTTTCTATTAGAAAGGTCGCTTGCCCTGTTTTTGTTTTTGATATTCCTTTATTTAGTCGACAGTATCATCTTGATTCTCATTGTTCATTGTTAACTGCTGATGTGTTAAGTCTTATTCGTACTATTATGATTTTATTTTCATATATTTCGGCTTTCTTTATTGTTTTGAGGGCTTGATATGTTTTCTATACTAATTTCAGCATTGAACACTGGACTTGGTTTTATTTTTAGAACGATTGCTGTTAAGTTTGTCGTTTTTACTGCAATTTATTTGGTTGTTTCTGAGTTTGTACCATTTATTTCAGGTAAGCTCCCTGATGTTACCTATATCAACAAGTTGTTTGAAGCTTTGCCTGACAGTGTTATTTATTTCATTAATGTGTTTGCACTTGATGAATGCATTCCCATATTAGTGTCGGCATCATTCACACGTTTTTTTATTCGTAGGCTTCCTGTAATTGGTTGATTTTTTATGGCTATATTCATTTATATCGGTGTGCCTGGCTCAGGGAAAAGTTATGAGGTTGTAAAGTCCGTTATTATTCCGGCTTATTGCAAGGGTCGGCGTATTGTCACTAATATTTATGGTCTTGATGTAAGTAAGATAGAGTCCTATTGCATTAAGAATAAATTGGTTAAAGAGGGTGTTAGCTTTGGTGATATTGTATTGATTTCAAATGAGCGTGTTTTAGAGCCGGATTTTTATCCTGTTAGAGATAGCACCACATCTTTTTGCAAGCCTGGCGATCTTGTTGTTCTTGATGAATGTCATCGTTTTTACTCTACAGATAAGTCATTATCAAGTGATGCAAAAGTTTTTGCAGCTGAGCATCGACATTATGCGGATAAGGAAACAGGATTTACATGTGATTTGGTTTTAATAAATCAAGGTCTATCAACGCTTCCACGCTTTTTACGTGAGCGTGTTGATACTGTTTTTCGCATGAAGAAATTGAATGCGCTACCATTTTCAGCTAATCGTTATCGTGTAGATGTTTTTGAAGGTGTTAAGATCACTTTATCTTCACGTGTAACATATTATATTCGCACATATGAAAAGGATGTTTTTCCTCTTTATAAGTCGCATGATATTGATGGTGCGGTTGAGTCTGATGTTGATGGCAGAAAGAAATTATTGAAGCCTGTTCATTTTGTGTTGTTTTTTGGCGTTCTTTTTCTCTTTCTCTACTTGTTATTTCAGTATCTCATGCCTTTTTTTAATTCCTCGGATACGTCTAAAGATGGTGTTAAACCACAACTTGAGTCAGATAAAAGCAATGTTGCAGACGTTAATAGTTCAGAGAATAGCTTGAGCAAGCCTCAACCCTCAGAAACTTGGTGTATTACAGGGCGTTTATCTTCTCGTGATGGTGCTTTTGTCTTTTTGAGGGATACAAATAACCGTTTACGTATGGTTTCTGCAAAAAACTTCAAGGGTACGGATATTTTGTTGGAGGGTGAGGTAGATAATACTCGCGTTGTGGCTTGGTCTTGTTCTCGTTCTTCATCTCCGGGGTTATTGAAATGAGATTCATACTGTTTGTTTTGTTGATTGTATCTAGTGCATCATATTCTTCGACACAAAATCTCAAACCACATCCAGATGGTATTGAAATGTCAATGGATAATGCGCCTTTATCGCAAGTTATTAGTGTTATTTGGCAGAGGGTTTTTAAACGTCCATTTCAGTTATCACCAGAGGTATCAAGTGACTCAAGGCTTGTGAGTTTTTATTTAACGCATGCTCAAGACCCGCGTGAGTTTTTTCTTCTTTATCTTGAAAGGCTTCAACTTCGAGTGGTGACGAAAAAGGGGGTTGATTACATCTACTTTTTAAAGGATACCCCAAAGAAGCCGTTAATGAGCTTGTTTACATATAAGCCAAAGTATCGCAGCGTGAGTTATCTTTCAGCGATGCTTTCTTCTGTTATATCGTCGGGTGAGTTTAATTCTCATATTCAGACGGTCAACTATTTGTCTAATGCACCGTCATCGTCTTTAGATGGAGCAGCGAAAAATAGAGTTTCATTATCAACAGATTCGGATTTACTTGTTTACTCTGGAACATCGTCTGATATTGCTAAGTTAAAGCGTCTTTTACCTTCGATAGATGTTCCAGCGGAGCAAGTAACGGTAAGTGGTTATGTGCTTGAGGTTCAGACGAATGAACGTAATGCAACGGGACTTCAAATTATTGCTGATTTGTTCAAAAATAAGTTAGGAATGACAGTAGGAACACGTATTGAGGGTGGTAATTCATTTACGGTAAGTGTAGGGGGATTGAATGCCTTTTATAGTCTGATTAAGGAGGATGCGCGTTTTAATATTGTTAGTAATCCACGGTTGACGGTGCTTTCGGGAAATGAATCACAGTTTTCTGTAGGGCAAGAGGTTCCTGTTTTGGATAGCGTAAGTTATCCAGGCAATGGTAGTAATGCTGTGCAATCAGTAAGTTACCGTAATTCTGGTGCTATTTTTACAGTTACGCCGGTGGTGTTGGATAACGTGATCACGTTAGATATTAATCAGCAGTTGAGTGATTTTGTGAAAACGACGACTGGTGTGAATACAAGTCCGACGTTAACGAAGAGAGAGATTAGTACACGTGTAGATGTTAAGGATGGAGAGATTTTAATTCTTGGTGGTTTAGCCAGTAGTAAAGTGAGTAAAGTAAAAACAGGTTTTTCATTTTTATCGGCGTTTACAGGTAGTTCAGAGGATTCATCGCGGACAGATATCATAGTGGTGCTTGAGGCGAAGAGATTAAAGTCGTTTGTAAATCATTGAGTTAATATCCCATTAGTGCGCACAATGTGATCAAGATTATGGTGAATACCGCGCTGGCA
>JAUMZL010000026.1 GCA_030528155.1 Aerococcus sp. | reverse complement strand
AGACGACATGGACAAAGATGACGCCGACAAGGACGACATGGATAAAGATGACAGCAACGAAGCTGACAAAGACATGTCTGACAAGAAAGAAGACCAAAAACCTGCTCAAATGGCAACTAACAAATTGCCACAAACGGGTGCAACCGCTGCTGGTTTAGGCCTCGGTTTAGCATTATCCGCTGTAGGTTCTGCTTTCGCTTTCAAAAAACGTCACTAATCATTTGAATGATTAGTCCTAAAGGTTTGCTTGCTCAGACGTGAAAAGAATCCTCTCCATTTTGGAGGGGATTTTTTGTTTGGAATTTTTTTAAAGCAGAACAGCCTGGTTAAAGGACAATACGTGCCTTTTAAGGGATAAATGACAAATAGAGAGAAACAAACCAGCGATCCGCGCAAGCCAGTAAAATGTGGTATGATTAGAAGACGACAGCGAGTAAGCGTTGAGGGTCAGAAGAGAGGCTTTTTCTACTATCTGGCATAGCTGGTCAAACGTACCGGCTCGTCTCTTTTGAGGGGATAGATAATACAAATTAAGAAGGGAATTAAGCATGATGTCACGCAAAGAACAAGAGATAATGCAGGAGTCGCATCGTGAGCGGCCATACAACAAAGCGCATGTGCTTTGGGGAGATGACGAACAATTAAATATTGAAAATCAAAGGTTTCGGGTGGTACAGCAGAAGGGCGATCAAGCGCTTGATCTAGATGCTTTGTCGGAACGTTACATGCCACTATTTGATATTTATGATTTTGTGGTGGGGGATTGGAGTTACGGCCAGTTGCGCCTCAAAGGGTTTTATCATGATGATACCCCTAACGTTCCATTGGATAAGACAATTACCCATTTACCCGATTATCTGCTCGAGTTTTGTAGCTTCGGGTGCGATTATTTTGTGTTGGAGCATGAACGGACGGAGGAAGAACGGCGTGAGCAGTTGCTTCTAGTCAAGGATAAGAGTCAGCAGAACTTCCAAGAACGCAAGCAGCAGAATAAAAAGCAAAATAGAAAGCAGAATAATCGCCAACGCCAGCAAAATAAATCGCGGACAAAATCTAATCATGACAAGCGGAAACAGCGCTTTTTCGCGATCCAGGACAAACAGAAATCAACAGCACGCAATGCTAAACCACGTGCCAATAAGAAAAAACATAAGAAAGCATTTGAAATTCATTAGAATACAAGAAAAGGAATTAGCACTATGAAGGGACTATTGATCGATTTAGACGGAACAATTTATCGTGGCAGTGAGCAGATCGAAGGGGCCAAGGACTTTATACGCACACTGCAGGAGAAGAGCATTCCTTTTCTGTTTGTGACCAATAATGCGACCCGTGCTCCAGAAGTGGTGGCTGAATCTCTGGCCAAACAGCATGATATTACTGTGCCCCCACAGCATATCTATACCAGTGTGGATGCGACGGTTTATGCACTGCAACAATTACAGATGGAGAAGCACTGGACAGATATTACGGCGTTTGTCATTGGCAGTCCCTATCTGCATGACACTCTAACTCGTGAAAACGTGACGATCCATCGCACGACAACGGACAATACTGAGCAGGTGGTAGTTGTGGGATTGGATTTTGAGGTGACTTACCACACGCTCAGTGAGGCAGGGTTGGCATTGCAGGCCGGAGCGGAGTTCTTGCTGACAAATCCAGATCTACAATTGCCGAGTGAGCGCGGGTATCTCCCGGGAAATGGGACATTGGGCAATTTATTGCAGTCGCAGAGTGGGGTAGCGTACGAGGTCTGCGGGAAGCCAGCGGTGAATTTTATGACCGGTGCCTTAGCACGCCTCGGACTAAAACCTTCAGAAGCGGTTGTGGTGGGAGACAACCTCTACACTGATATTCAAGCGGCTATCAATGCCAACATGGCGTCTTTGTTGATGGAGACCGGTGTCCATACGCGCTACGATGCCGATCAATTAGCCATTCATCCTACCACCATTTTTCCTGACTATCACACACTACTCGCGGAAGGTTGGTTAGATCAAGCATGAACGTTCAATTTATCCTTCAACGTTCCTTCGAGAAGGTTGTGACCTTTTTATGGGCATTGGGTGCTGGTGTCGTAGGGACTTTACTTATCTCCCCGGCCCTCCTAGCAGCAACGTTGAGTGCTACGGGAGAAGTCACCACGCTCTCTTGGTCGTTGGGAACGATTATGAAGAATTATTGGCAATTACTGGCCTATCTCATTTTGCCATGGACGAGTACGCTAAATATGAGTGATTTCCCAACAAGCCCAAGTGCGGCATTGCATTTCATGGAGGTAAAACATCTCTTTTGGCTGATGTTCCTTATCTTTGTAATGGCAAGTGGTATCTTGTATTTCTGGTTGCGCTGGGTACATGAGGAACAACATGAGTGGTGGCTAGCGCGCTCCTTGAGGTGGGTTATGAGTGTTCCAGCGATTTTCGTTGCGTTATTAGTGGCATTGGGATTTGACCGAGTGTTTATTGGCTTTCATCATTTATTTTTTCACAACAATGCCTGGCTGTTTGACCCAACAACAGACCCGATTATTCTCGTACTGACCGAGAATTTCTTCCTCGTATGTGCGGTAGTGGTTATCCTGATTTATGAGGGAGGACTATGGTGGCTAAAACGATCGCTCTTAAAGGATTGAGTCGCTTCGCGTAATATGATAAACTAGTCCTGTTAGATTTATCCTGAGATGAGGGTTAGTATGCAGAAGATTTTATTAATTGCCATGATCGTGGTGTCCATACTGATGATTCTAGCGGTCGTTATCCAACCTGCCAAGAATAGTTCATCTGCTAATATTACCGGTTCTACCGAAGCACTCGGTGGCCGTAAAAAAGCACGTGGATTAGAAGCAGCGATGGATCGTGTGATTCGCGTATTGGGCGTTGTCTTCATGGTTATTGCCTTATTACTGGCGAAATTATCGCTATAATAGAACGATCAGAAAACCTGGGATAGCCATCCTGGGTTTTATTTTTGCCTAATGAGGCTGAAGATAATAGCAAGAGAAGAAGGAGCGAGGATGTCATGAAATTGCCAGAGCCGTTTTTATTTGAAGGAAGCCAGCGTGCTGTTTTATTATTACATGCCTATACAGGATCAACTGTGGATATGCGCCTCATGGGACGAGGATTGAATCACATCGGCAATTACACCACCATGGGCATCAATTTTAGAGGGCATGCGACAGGAAAAATTGAAGACGTGCTCACGCCCACACCTGCCGACTGGATGAATGATGTGCAAGATGCCGTGGCTACTCTTCACGCACAGGGACATACGAAAATCGCGGTTTTTGGATTATCACTGGGGGGAGCGGTTGCCCTCAGAGCGCTATTGGATGAGCCAGCATGGTTTGTCGGTGGTGGAAATTTCAGTACGCCGATTCTTCAAGACGAGATTAGCAAAACCCATGTGCCGGAGGGGTATCGTGACTTTGCTCGTATTAATTTGAAACAGCGGGGCTACAGTGAGTCTGAGGTTGAAGAAAAGATTCACCAACTGGCAGCGCCGCTCGAACGCTCATTAAGCCAAATTGACGCATTGAATGCCGGAATACGGCGCGATATTGAACACTTAGCGGTGCCATATTTTATTTCGGCATCCGAAGAAGATGAATTGGTCGATCCAGATGTGGTACAGTCTCTGTACAGCACCTTGCAGCATTATCATATTCCGGTAGAGAGCCATCGTTATTTGCACAGTAAACATGCGGTAACGGTGGGGAGAGAACACAAACAGCTTGAAGAGGATGTCGTTCACTTCCTCGATCAGCTAGATTGGGAGGAATAATTTGAGTAATACAGCATTAAAAGAACAACTTTTAGCTTTGCTCGCTAAGCATGAGGTACCGCTCTCCTTAGAAGAAATTAGTGAAACGCTCGGTGAGGGAGACGGCAAGAGTTACACGACGCTTGCGAAGCTCGCCGTTACATTGGAACGCCAAGGACAATTAGTGATGTCTGAGAGTGGGCGGGTCTCCTTACCCCTTTTAGGACGCCAATTTGAAGGAGTATATAACCAAAACAAGAAAGGCTTTGGGTTTGTTCGCTTGGAAGCGTCTGAAGCCGATGTCTTCATTGGACGGGAAAAAACGGCTGGAGCGATGAATAATGATGTCGTGACGGTTGAGGTGACGGCAGAAGGCGACGTTCAGCGCGGGCAAAATCCGGAAGGGCAGATTGTCCAAATTAATACCCGGTCGATGACGCGTTTGACGGGAGAGTTTGTCCCTTACAGCGATGTATTGCAGCAGAAGACGCACTATATTGGTGGCGTAAAGCCCCTCAACAAGGGATTCGATCAGATGACCTGCTTTATCAAAGACGACGGGTTGCATCCCGTTGAAGGGGAAATCGTAGTGGTCGATATTACCGACTATCCAACAGCCGATGACCCATTCCAAGTGGCTGGGGTGGTTGTTGACTCACTCGGACATAAGGATGAACCCGGTGCGGATATCTTAGCTATTCTATCCATGTTCGATATTCCTAGTGAATTTCCCGCTGATGTGAAGGCGGAGGCTGATGCGATTTCGGAAACCATCAGTGAGGAAGAGCGCCAAGGGCGGATGGATTTCCGCGATGTCTTAACTATCACGATTGATGGGGCAGAGTCCAAGGATTTAGATGACGCCATTGCATTGAAGAAACTGGATAACGGAAACTACGAATTAGGGGTTCATATTGCTGATGTGTCGCATTATGTGACACCAGGTAGTGCAATCGATCGTGAGGCGTTAGAACGCGGAACGAGTGTGTATTTGACCGACCGCGTTGTGCCGATGTTGCCACAGCGTCTGTCTAATGGCATCTGCTCATTGAATGAGGGGCAGGAGCGCTTAACGATGAGTTGCGTGATGGAGATCAACACACGCGGAGAGATTGTGAACGATAAAATTGGTCCTAGCCTCATTCGTTCGGATCACCGGATGACTTATGATGAGGTGAACCGAATGCTGAGTGATGATGATACGGCGCTTCAGAATCAATATGCCGATATTTTTCCAATGTTGGTCGATATGGCTAACCTACACCAAATTTTGGAAGCGAAACGGCATCAGCGCGGCGCCATCGATTTTGATACGCCAGAAGCCAAGATCATTGT
This sequence comes from Aerococcus sp., assembly GCA_030528155.1. Taxonomy (GTDB): domain Bacteria; phylum Bacillota; class Bacilli; order Lactobacillales; family Aerococcaceae; genus Aerococcus. The sequence continues at coordinate 18,929 of JAUMZL010000026.1, read as the reverse complement.
GGATGACAATGGACATCCTTTAGATATTAAAGTAAGAGAACGTGGCGTGGGGGAACGCATGATTGAATCCTTCATGTTAGCTGCTAATGAAACGGTGGCGCGCGTATACACGCATCGGCATTTGCCAATGATTTATCGTATCCACGAATCACCAGATGAAGAGCGAATCAAGAACTTCCAAGTTTTCGCACAGACGTTGGGGGTGCGGGTGACGCTAAACGATGGTAAGGTGACGCCGAAATCCTTGCAGCAGGTACTCGAACATGTGGAGGACAAACCGTTCCGTCCTGTGATCCAAATGATGCTCTTGCGCAGCATGCAGCAGGCGCGCTATGATGTGGATCCAGTTGGGCATTATGGGCTGGCTGCAGAGGACTATACGCACTTTACCTCACCGATCCGTCGTTATCCGGACTTGATGGTGCATCGTTTGATCCGCCAATACCTGACAAACATCCCATCAGCAACCGAACAGGAACAGATGGCCATTGATTTGGCAGATATTGCGAGCCAATCCTCCAAGATGGAACGGCGCAGTATTGATGCTGAGCGCGAAACGGACAGCTTGAAGAAGGCAGAGTACATGATGGATCAAGTGGGCGACGAATTTGACGCTATCATCAGTTCGGTCACTAATTTCGGGATGTTCGTGGAACTGCCTAATACTGTGGAGGGGCTCATTCACCTGTCCACCATTCACGAAGACTATTTCAATTTCGATCGTGATCATTTATTATTAATTGGTGAGCATACGGGTAAAATTTATCGCATTGGGGATAAGGTACGGGTTAAGCTCGTGTCTGCCGATCCTAAAACGCGCCAAATCGACTTCCAATTGGTGGTGGAAGGCGACAAGCAAACGTCCGGTCACAGCAAACAAAAACGGTCTAATAAGAAGAATAAACGCCAAGGTAAAAAGCGCGAAACGGCGCCTAAGCACAAAGGCAAGAAGAATGACAAGGGGACCAAAAATAATAAAAAGGGCCATCATTCTGCCAAAAGCAAAAAAGGAAAGAAAAATACCAATAAGCATTCCAAGCGCAAAGGCAAACATCAAAACAAGCATGCTTTCACCATTCACAAACACTAATTGTAAGTGCTAGATACAAGGAGGGAGCGTTATGGCGAAGAAAAAAACGCAAGATGACAATACGGTCGCAACCAATCGCAAGGCGCGCCATGATTATACGATTGAGGAAACCTACGAAGCAGGAATCGTTTTGTCCGGGACAGAGATTAAATCGGTTCGTCAAGGGCGTGTGAACCTGAAGGATGCCTTTGCGCGCGTGGAAAAGGGCGAAGTGTGGGTGTATGGTCTGCACATCAGTCCATTCAAAGAAGGCAATCGCTTCAACTTAGATTCGATGCGACAACGTAAATTGCTCTTGAAACGTAAGGAAATTACGCGCCTAGAAAAGAAGGCGCAGGAAACGGGCTACACGCTCGTTCCCTTGAAGATGTACATCAAACGGGGCTATGCCAAAGTCCTCCTTGGTGTCGGTCATGGGAAGAAACAATTTGATAAACGTCGGTCAATCAAAGAGCGTGATATGAAACGCTCCATTGACCGAGCAATGAAAAATTATGGCTAATCATTAGCCTGACCAGAAAGGTAGAGAGGTGAAAAAGATGTCAAAAGGTGTCACTATTTATTTCATGCGTCATGGGGAAACCTATCTGAATCGTTATAATCGTATGCAAGGTTGGGCAGATGCGCCCCTCACTGAGCGCGGGATTCATGATGTTGAACGCAGTGCATTGGGATTAGCGGATGTTGAATTTTCCGGTATTTATTCTAGTGACCTACAACGCGCCGTTCAAACAGCAGAAATCGTGAAATCCTACAACAACCGCACAGCTGGAACGATGACTATTATCAAAAAGCCCGAATTTCGCGAAGAATTTTTTGGGAGTTTTGAGGGGCTGGAAGCAGAACCGATCTGGGATGATATGCTTGACTATGTCAAAGCACATTATCCAGAAAAAAATCGTTTCAGTACGGATGCTGTGCGCAATGAAATCAATGCGTTCCATCAAATGGACCCCACCCATGAAGCCGAAGATTTTCAAGCGTTTTGGTCACGCGTTGAGTTGGGGTTGATTGATGTGGTGACGCGCCACCGCGAAACCGATCAAAATATTTTGGTGGTCAGTCACGGGATGACGATCCGCAACATGGTACACGAATTGATCCCTGAATTCTCACTGGGGAGTTTCCTCGATAATGGGAGTGTGTCTATCATCCGTTATCAAGACGGATTGTACCACTTAGATGCGTACAACCAAACCACGCATTTCGCGATTGATGACGCGGTGGAAGCGACACGTAAAAATGCCAAACGGATGGGTGAAACGCTGATTCACTAAGAGCAGGATGAACCAAAAAGGGGGAGTTCAGCTATCTGTCAATGGGCGGCGAGGCAAGCCAGAAGTCTGACAATGTAAGTAGCCACAGTGCGGGCAGAGAATCAGTAGACGCCAATCTCAAGACGTGCCTACCAGGGGGAGACACGTCTTGAGGGCCTTTTTTAACGGCTACTATTCATGATAAGAATCATCCGTCATAAGGCATCATTGTTGCAAAACCAAACAAGCTCCGCTATAATGGGCACTTAGATACGGGGCTGTTATTGGATTCGACAGGCATGATTCGGAGTACAGCTACTGCCCGGAGGTGACGACTCCGTCACTAACGTCAACCTAAATTTTAATTGACAAACAACAAAGTCAATCTTTAGCATTCGCTGCTTAGTCAGCATGCTAAGATCTGCCTAGCATCGTCCATGTGCTGGTGTCAGGTCCTATTGCAGTGGAATACGCCTAGAGACTTCCACCTGTAGTCTCGGGAAGAGCCTCATCAGGTTCGCAAACGAAGTCGGTTGGTTTATTCGCCGTTCGTGCGCTAAATGAAGCAATAAACTATGGTGGTAAACGCTGTATCGTTCGACGTGTCTGGACAGGGGTTCAAATCCCCTCAGCTCCATAGATGAAGTGAAAGCTAGTAGATTCTGGTTTTCACTTTTTTTATGGACATGGCCGTATGATGAAAAAATAAAAGGACAATAGTGGACAACAGCCACTTATTGTGCCATCACTACTGGCAAATGGCTTCGCTATGTTTATAAAATAAAACGAATATTTTGGTGAAGGGATCGCAATTTTGAAAATAGTGTGCTACAATACTCCAGTGATAGAAAAGAACGAGTAGCGGCTGTGGAGATATAGCGTGAGGAAGTCTGATCTATCAGCGCTAATAAGCGATTAACGGCCACAATCAGATAGTAGCAGATGAAATGAATGACTATTTGATTGAGAGGCGTTTTGGGTATCACCATTAAGAGAGAGATCGGTATGGTGCACTGCTCCCACTAATCAACGTTTAAGTAGTGATATAGTGGCTAATCAAGATAGCACAAAACTATAATGGCAGTAGTTTGGCCTGTCTATTTCCATAAAGCTCGAATACACAGCGGAGGCTGTGTATTTTTTTTTACAAAAAACCAGGTCTTAAGGAAGCACGTAAAGCTTCTCAATTCTCTAAACGTTAAAAATAGCTTCATATCAGTACTTTCAGGCGTTTCGCAATTCATTTTGCGAAACACCGGCGAAAATGGTATAAGATTTTTTCTCCGCCATCATTTGCTTTTTCTCCGCCAAATAAGATAAAATGGCGGAGAAAAGAGGTGGGTGGCGGTGAAAAAATTTGATTATGATGAATTGAAACAACTCTCCCTTAGTCATGATCTGCTGAATATGCTGACCAAAATTCATGAGTATAAGGGAAAGCAAGAGCTCTATATTGCGACAAAACCAGAGATTCTAAATAAGTTAACGGATTTGGCTTTGATTCAGAGTACAGAGGCTTCCAATAAAATTGAAGGAATTGCGACCACGGATGGCCGCTTGAAGCAAATCGTAGCGGAAAAAGTAAAACCGCGTAATCGGGATGAAGAAGAAATTGCTGGTTATCGCGATGTGTTGAAACTGATTCATGATAGTTACGAGTATATTCGCGTCGTACCCAACGATATTTTAACGTTACACAAAAATCTATATAATTACTCGGCTAAAAGTTACAAAGGTAAGTTTAAAAGTGGCGATAATGTTATTACGGAAAAAGATCTGGATGGCAACGAGCGAGTTCGTTTTGTGCCAGCACCAGCTTATTTGACACCGGACCTAATTGAAGAATTGTGTTACCAATATAATCAAGCCATTCAGAGAGCTGAAATTGATCCGTTACTGCTGATTCCTTGCTTTGTTTTAGACTTTCTCTCGATTCATCCATTTAGTGACGGGAATGGGCGGATGTCGCGCTTGTTGACGCTGTTATTACTTTATAAGTCAGGGTATTTAGTTGGTAAGTATATCAGTATTGAGATGCTGATTGAAAAATCGAAGCAAACTTACTATGAAGCATTACAGGCAAGCTCTGTGGGATGGTTGGAGAATGAGCAGGACTATACGCCGTTTGTTCGCTATCTTGTGGGAATCATTTTGCGAGCTTATGAAAACTTCTCAGAACGCTTCGAGATTATTATCAATCAGAAGTTAACACCAACAGAGCGGGTAGTTGAAGAACTAGAAAAGTCTTTTGAACCTCTAAGCAGAGCTGATCTAGAGAGCTTGTTGCCAGATATTAGCCGGCGAACGATAGAACGTGCTTTAGCTGAGTTACAAACAGAGAATAAGATTCAAAAAGTGGGGCAAGGTCGTTCGACCAAGTATCAGCTAATAAATGAATTCAAATCGTAATATAATTCGCGGGCCATCAATGGAAGCATAAAATCGGTAATTTAAAAATCAACGAGGCTAATTGAAAGTTGAATAGCTAAAAATATCAGTTTGATGCGCTATTTGAAATTCGTTAGAACCAGTGAAAACAAAATGTGAACTTTTTTAAATTAGTTTACACTTGTCAATAAGTGCTTATTTCCTTGGTATAACAGTGTTTGTATGTAGTTTGTCGATTGTTTTTCGTGTTTTTGTCTCCCCCTGTTAGATAGAGGGGAGGAAAAAAATACTGATAAATCAGCATTTTTGATATTCATTAATTTAAAATAACACAGTTGAACTGCCAACCAGGTCTTAAGATAACACGTAAAGCTTCTCAATTCTCTAAACGTTAAAAATAGCTTCATATCAGTACTTTCAGGCGTTTCGCAATTCATTTTGCGAAACGTCTTTTTTGGAGTTGACACCATTCCGGTCTGATTCTTTTTGAGACAATTTATGATAGGCAATTTCACCAATAGGCATTTGATATGCTCCCCTTTAAGTAGTTTTAGGATTTATCCTGTCTACTTAAAGGGAAGCGTATCAGAATCCCCAACCCCCTGTGCATCTTATATGTTGATTTTTGCAACTTATAGACCAAAAGAACATAAATTTTATTGATAGAGTCATACTAACAATGTCAAAGGTGACAAATTTTAAATAAGGAGGAAACCTATATGAAACCTAGCAAACAAACATTTGCAATTTACGGATTGCTATTTGGTTTAATTTATGGGCTTGTTTTCTTGTTTTGGAAGGGATAAAAAGTTATGGAACAACTAGAAATTTCAGAATTTCAAACACAAGGTTTTTGAAGTCAAGAAACTAGATACAGAGGATTTCCTATCTAGTGAGCAAATGAACTGGAGTGCAGGGATTTAAAGAAGATTTGTGCGCAATATATTTGACAGATTCATTTATTGAGAGTGAGATTCCCGAATTTACTTCTGTTCAAAGAGATTTTGTTAATAAAATAATTTTGATGTTGGGTGGTGATTGAAGTGGATAATGTTTTTAAAATATCAAATATTACAAAATTATTCAAAAATAAACAAATATTAAAAGGTATTGACTTGGTTGTGAACAAGGGCGATATCATTGGACTTTTGGGTTTGAATGGTGAAGGAAAGTCCACTTTAATAAAAATAATTTTAGGTATACTTTCTCAAGATTCTGGGGAGGTTAAGAGGAATTTCGAGATTAAATCTGATGTTGGGGTTATGTTGCAGGAAATTTCTATGCCTGAAAAGATGAAGGTCTACGAATGGTTAGATATGGTGAAGCGCTTTTCAACCAATTCCAAATCAGTCGAAAGTGTTTTAGATAGTGTTAACTTAAGAACGGTGAAGAATAAATATTGTGACTCTTTATCAGGTGGACAACAAAGGCGAGTTCAATTTGCTACTGCGATAATTAATAATCCTAAAGTACTTATATTGGATGAACCAACAGTAGGGATGGATGTAGTATCAAAAAAAGCATTTTGGGAGACGTTAAACAGATTTTCGTTCAGTGAAAATTTGACAATAATCTTGATTAGTCATGATATGGAGGAAGTTTCTGAGTTCTGTAACAGAGTACTTATTTTGTCAAAGGGTCTATTAGTTTCAGATAGTAAAATGACTAATGTCCAGGATAAAATCGAAAAACGTTCATCGTATTCAGTAGATAAGAGTCAAATAACTCAAAAACAATTAGAAATAATTAAAAAATTTAGTTTTGAAGAGACTGATTCTGAAATAGAATTTAAGTATCAAATGATAGATGAAGTAGTATCTATAGGAAAAATTCCTATTTCAATTATAAAAAAGAATCAAAGTAATCTACGTCAATATTTTATGGAGGTATTAGAAAATGTTCCAAGCGAGTAGATTTTTTTCTTAATATGGTTGGATATAAAAAGGGTTTTTAGAGATACCAAATATGTATTATTTATCATTGCTTTGCCCGTCATTTTTTATATTATATACAGCGATTTTTCCTAAAAATGCTAATGTTAACGGTGTACCGTGGTCAGAGTATTGTTTAATTTCTATGATTGCTTTTGGAATTATGGGGAATGCAATCAATCTCCTTGGTACTAAAATTGCAGATGAACGAAAAAACAAATGGTATACTTATTTGAAAGTATCTCCAGTTAATTCTATTTATTATGTGATTAGTCATGTCTTTTCATATTTGTTGATTTCGGTTGCTTTTACATTCCTTATGTTTGTAGTTGCCTACCTTTATAAAGGAATCAATTTAGGAGTACTTGAAACGATTAATATAGGAATGACACTAAATATTGGAAGTGTTGTATTTTTAATTATGGCCTTGCTAATTGGTAGATTAGATAGTTTGTCTCAACCAATCGGAACAATAACATATTTAGTGCTTTCTTTTTTGGGTGGTTTATGGATGCCAGTGGCAGCTATGCCAAAATTTCTTTCTCAGATTGCAACTTTCTTGCCATCGTATAACTACGCTCGCTTGGGGTGGCGATTATTAGAAAATAAAGGTATTGATGTTAGATCTGTAACCATTCTCTTTATTTATATTATATGCTTCTTGGGAATCTATATCTTATTACAGCGAAAGGAGCAGGCTAAGTAGGAGGCTTTTTTGAAAATAAACGAGTGCTTTGGAAATGTATCTAAATTAGAGAAAATGTTGTCCGAGTGGATTGATTTACCAGTCTCTTTAAACGTACGCTCAGCAGAGGCGAAAAGTATAACATTTCTTTTTGAAAATTTTAGTGAGGAAGAGATTGTTAGTTTTTTTAAAGATAATATTCAACAGACTGTACATGCCGTTGTTGGTTATAGACAAGATGACATTTATGGAGATATATTAGGAAAATGCGACTATCAGGATGTGCTGTATTTTGAAGGTATTGGTGATAAGGTATATGCTTATGCTGACAATCTTACGTTGCGTCTAAAAAATAAGTTGTATGAGATAGAAGAGTTCAGCAAATTATATGTGAGAATTAGTAAATCTTTTATTGTTAATATATTAGTTGTAGAAAAAATTTATCCTTCTCTGAATGGAAAATTTATCATTGAATTAACAGATGGTCAAAACTTAACGGTTTCTCGAAAATATAAAAAACAATTTTTAGAGTACTTGGAGGATTAGTGGTGAAATGCTTAAAAAAACTTCTACTCTTGCTTTGCATTGGTGCAATCTATAATCTATATTTTACGCTTATAAATTCAGGTTTAACATCTTGGATCAATATTATTATATTTATAGTATTTGGATATGTTGAAGTACTTGCTTTAGAGTTGTTATTTAAATACTCCATTAAATTTCAGAAAAGCATCTATATCCAAATACTTACTATATTTTTAATATCTAGTATAGTTGAAATAGCATATATGCTGGTTACTGGTTTGAGTTTTACCATAGCGATTCATTTTGTTTTGCTAGGAATACCTATTACAATCATTGGTTTACTGTATTGGAAATATCATGTTGATAAAATTGAAAAATTATTAAGAAACAAAAAATCTAATCTATCGAATTGATTTTCATGATTAACATTGCTATTCGCGTTTCTAAATTACGTAAGCGCCGAAAACTCATTTTTGATAACCCTTTGTCTGAAGTGATAGGTTATAATGATAAGGGACGAATAAAGCATCTAATAGGTGCTTGGAATGACTGGCATTTATCAAAGAATGATAAATGAGATAAAAAACCACCGTTCGCTGTTAATAGTAAACGGTGGTTTTCCTTATTCTGTGGCTTGATCACCAGGTTCTGTGAGAGGCGTGTCATCACGTTCACTGATGAGATTTTCTTGATTATCATTGTCAGATGGTGGGACATTGGTGTCGCTTTGCTTCATTAAATCGTCTCTGGTATTGAAGTAAACGGTTAACCCATCCACGACTGCTTTCGCAATTTTCTTATAGTACGAGTCTTGGTTGAAGACCTTGACGTCGCTTGGGTTAGACATGTAACCGAGCTCAATCAGGGTAGCCACCATCTTGCTTTCCCGCAGCACTTGATAGTTGGCGTAGTCAAAGCCAGTATTTGGCAACGGCCCTTGCTCCAATAATTGCGCCTGCAATGTTTTGACGAGTGGAATCGAGCTATCTTGGTAGTAATAGAGCGTTGTACCGGAAGCCGTTTTTTCTTCAGCAGAATCGTAGTGGAAACTGATGAAGGCGTCTACTTGGTTATCGTTCGCAATCTTAGCACGGTCGGCAAGCTCAACGAAGGTATCATCGCTTCGGGTCATGATCACTTTAGCACCTGCAGCTTCTAGGGCTGCTTTGGTGGCATTAGCGGTGTTCATCGTCATATTCTTTTCGTAAGTCGTGTTGTCTTGCGCAATAGCACCAGGGTCTTCTCCCCCATGCCCTGCATCGATCACGATGGTCTTTTGATTGAGCGTGGTCGTGGCTTTGGCGTCTTCAGCAATTTTTTCCATCAATTTTGAATTGGAAGAGGCGAGCCAGTTCGCAATGTAACCCTCTGTCCCATCGCTAGCCTTCACATGATAGAAGGCGCCCGACTGTCCGAGGTAAGCAAAGTTTTCCTTCAACTTGGCTTCTTTGACAATTTCCCCATTGGCTGTGGGTTCTTTGCGGATATGCGCCCCGTCTGCTTCAGCAGTAACGGTATAATCGTAATTTTTGAGGAAGGTTTGATCTTCAGCAATCGTGGAGCTATCCGTTTGATAAGGAATATGCCCTGGCGTAATTTCCACATCCTCCTGCTTGATCCAACCGAGCTGCTGATTGAGTTGCACCTGCAGCCATCCTTTTTGCTGGAAGAGAATGTTATATTTGCCATCTTTATCCACATCGGCGACTTTCTTACTACTGGTGGTGGCATCTTGCTTCGCTTCTGTTTTCTTCAGGATCGTCGCAATAAAACCTGTCCCAGCTTCATCTGTTTGTTGCTTGTGATCCCAGCTAGCATTGGTCAGCCATTTTGGAATCCAACCCGCCTGGCCGTTATCGAGTAGCACTTTTTGCCAGTCTTGTTGCTCTTCGATTAACCGATAGTGCGTGCCGGCTTTGGCCTGTGTTTTGATATCATAGGTAATTCCTGGGCCGTTTCTCAGATTAACGGTGTCGGTTTCCACGCGCTTATAGCTGTCTTTTTCATTCTTCCAGATCAAGATTACTGCTATAAAGAACAAAGTCGCCACAACGGCGAGATAGAGCCACGTGAGCGTGCGCTGTTGCTTTCGTTTATTATCAGGATGATCGTCGTGCGCCATCTCGTCACTTCCTTACTGAATGAATACTTGAATTATACCCGAAAAAAAGAAATTATTATAGCGCATTCCTTCACTTTCTATGAAAGAGAGGACGAGTAGTTACTCGCCTTCAGTATCCCCAAACGAAGTCATCGCACGCGCTCAAGCGCTGGATAGGGAATATAGCGCACACAATAGCCGTATTTCGGTGGTGGAAAGATTAAAGCGAACAGGAGAAATCATTGCTGGCTAACCTGCGATGGACAGTGAAACGCCGGGGGGAATGGTGTTTGATCGCCTTTTATTGGTAGGGATGAATGGGCACATCAGGACAGTAGCAATGATCAATGAATTAACCTCCTTCTGATTGAGGATAAATGGGCACATCAGGACAGTAGGCCATCTGATGAATTTTATCGTTGGTTTAAGTGACAATGTATTGACATTTTTCAAAAACTTCGGTAGTCTAATTCCTGAACAATTTAGCGATTAAATCCGATGAAGGAGAGCAACAGGCGAGCGCTTTATTAGCGAGAGTGGATGGTGTGAGCACTCAAAGTTAACGCTGGGTTGGACACTCTGGAGGAGGGTAGTCGAAAACTATCCCGTCCCACGCACGTTAGCCGAAAGGGTTAGATAATTAACCGAAGCTAGGTGGTACCACGAATTTAAGTCGTCCTTGTCTCAATTTTGAGATGAGGACTTTTTTTGTGGTTGGGAAGATGACGCTGCATTGCGAATAAAATATAGGAAATATAGGAGGAGGAAGTACAATGATTCAACGTCCAAAAGGCACTAGCGATATTTTACCAGAAACGGTGGCGAATTGGCATTTTGTCGAAGATACGGCCCGCGATATTCTCGATCGCTATCGCTTCTTTGAGATTCGGACCCCGATGTTTGAAAGTTACGATCTCTTCAGTCGCGGTGTGGGCGAAACCACCGATGTAGTGACGAAGGAAATGTATGATTTCTTTGATAAAGGTGACCGTCACATTGCGCTAAAACCAGAAGGCACAGCGCCTATTGTTCGTGCTTATATTGAAAACAAACTGTATGGTCCAGAATTCCAAAAACCATACAAGGTGTACTACATGGGACCCATGTTCCGCTACGAACGTCCACAAGGCGGTCGTCAACGGCAATTCCACCAACTAGGGGTCGAAGTCTTTGGTGGAAACGATGCGTGGACCGATGTCGAAACCATCGCAATGGCGAACGATATTTTCCAAGCGGTGGGTATTACTGATTTGAAGTTGGTGATTAATTCACTAGGAGATACGGACTGCCGCTTGCGTTATCGTGAAGCGCTGATCGATTACCTAACACCATTTGAAGATCAACTCAGTGAAGACTCTCGTCGCCGTTTGCACGAAAATCCATTGCGTGTCTTAGATTCCAAGGATGAAAAGGATAAGCAATTTGTTGCTGATGCCCCATCGATCCTTGATTATCTCTCGGACGAATCCAAAGCACGCTTTGAACAGGTAAAACGCGACTTAGAAGCCCTAAACATCGATTATGTGATCGATCCTAACATGGTAAGAGGGCTTGATTACTATCAAGAAACGATTTTCGAAATGATGACGGAAGATCCGGTATTCGGAGCAGAAACGACCGTCTGTGGTGGAGGAAATTATACCGGACTTGTTCAGGAGCTCTCCGATGATAAGGTCGATGTTTCTGGGTTTGGGTTTGCGATTGGGATGGAGCGTTTGTTGCTATTGATGGCAGCGCGCAACGTACAAGTCCCTGCCTACAACACGTTGAACGTGTTCATCGTCACAATCGGCGAAAAAGCCCAAGAAGCAGCTTTACCATTGATGCAACAATTGCGGCACCAGGGATTCACCGTGGATCAAGATGTCTTTGGGCGTAAGCCGAAGAAACAGTATAAGGAAGCGGACAAACGGGAAGCGGAATTAGCACTCACAGTGGGTGAGAGCGAATTAGAAGCAGGCAAGTTGACCATTAAGAATTTAAAGACGGGCCATCAAGAAGCTTTCCCAGTGAATGAATTTAGAGATAATTTTGCGGAAATCTACCGCACCATGCTTGTAGAAGGAGAATAGAGAATGAAACGAACAACATATTGTGGCTTAGTAGATGAAGGTCTCGTCGGTCAAAGCGTGACCCTCAAAGGTTGGGTACAAAAATGCCGCGACCTTGGTGGGGTGATTTTCGTTGATATGCGTGACCGTGAAGGCTTAGTTCAAGCGGTCTTCAACGTCCAAAACATGGGGGAAAACTTCCACGTGGCGGAAGAATTGCGCTCTGAATATGTCATTGAGATCACCGGTGAATTGGTACACCGCGCGGAATCCGAAATTAATCCGAAATTGAAGACGGGGCGCTATGAGGTGATGGTTACCGATTTAACCATCCTCAACCGGGCTAAAACACCGCCATTCCCAGTAGAAGACGACATCGATGTTAACGAAGACAAACGGATGGAATTCCGCTATGTAGATCTGCGTCGTCCTAAAATGCAGCACAACCTTCGTTTACGCTCCAATGTGACGCATGCCGTGCGTCGTTACTTGGATGATGAGGGTTTCTTCGATGTAGAAACGCCAAACTTGACCAAGTCTACGCCAGAAGGGGCACGTGACTTCCTCGTGCCATCCCGTATGCACAAAGGCGAATTCTACGCTTTGCCACAATCCCCACAGCTCTTCAAACAGTTATTGATGGCAAGCGGGTTTGATCGTTACTACCAAATCGTAAAATGCTACCGTGATGAAGACTTACGTGGTGATCGTCAACCGGAATTTACGCAGATCGACTTGGAAACAACCTTCTTGGAAGAAGAAGAAATCCGTGAAATTGTGGAAGGCATGCTGAAGGACTTAATGGACAAGGTGATGGGCATCCACTTTACCGCACCATTCCCAGTGATGACCTACGATGAAGCTATGAACCGCTATGGGACGGACAAACCAGACACCCGTTTTGGCATGGAATTAACGGATATCTCCGACTTAGTGGAAAACTACGCCTTCAAAGTATTTAACATGGCGATTGAAAATGGTGGGATCGTTAAAGGGATCAACGTTAAAGGTGCCGCTGATAAATATTCTCGTAAAGACCTTGATGCTTTAACCGACTTTGTCGCTCAATTTGGCGGTAAAGGGGCAGCTTGGATCAAAGTTTCCGAAGAAGGCTTAACGGGGCCGATCGGTAAATTCTTCCGCGACAACCCAGAACCATTGATGGCGCGCTTAGATGCAGAACCAGGCGACATCCTTGTTTTTGCTGCAGACAAAGCCAAAGTGGTCAACCAATCGCTCTCCGAAATCCGTCTAAAATTTGGGCGCGAACTCGACTTGATGCCAAAAGACCAATTCAACTTCCTCTGGATCGTTGACTGGCCATTGTTGGAATGGGATGAAGATGAAAAACGTTACAACGCGATGCATCACCCATTCACCATGCCATACCGCAAAGATCTTGATTTATTAGAATCTGACCCAGGTAAGGTACATGCGCCGGCTTACGATATTGTATTGAATGGGTATGAAATTGGTGGGGGATCCATCCGTATCCACGAACGTGACGTTCAAGAAAAAATGTTCAAAGCACTCGGTTTCTCCGAGGAACGTGCCGAAGAACAATTTGGTTTCCTCTTGCGTGCGCTTGACTACGGTTTCCCACCACATGGCGGATGTGCCTTAGGTTTAGACCGACTAGTCATGCTTTTAGCTGGTGAAGACAACATCCGTGAAGTCATGGCCTTCCCTAAGAATGGTCGTGCGTTCGATCCACTGACTGCCGCACCGGGTGCCGTTTCCGACAATCAATTAGCCGATTTAGGCTTACAAACTATTCAATTAGACGAAAAATAACTGTATGACGGTAAAAAGCTGGGTCTTTAGAGGCTCAGCTTTTTATTTTGAATGGCTATATTGAATAAGATAATAAATCTGTTCGTTTTTTGAGTGAGAAGGGAAGTCTGTTATAATTAAATATAAAGAATGAATGGTAACAGGCGAAAGGAGATCAATTATGAATCGCAAACGTTGGGTCTTAATCATATTAGGACTAGTTATTTTTATTGCAGGTGGCGTGAGCGCGTTGAATCATGAAGCGCGTGAAGATCGCGCTAAGGAGCAAGAAGATGCCCTGTCTAGCCTTGTCGATCGTCAAGCGCGCGTCATTCGCAGTGGGGATAAGAGCCAGCGCATTGTAGTGCTCCCGATTGAAGGAACCATCACGTCGAACAGTTCAGCGGCGGGTCTGTTCGGTTCAGGAGACATCTATAATCAACAGTCACTGTTGAAGGCCATTGAGCGTATCAAGAAAGACGACACGGTCAAAGGCTTGATTTTGGATGTGGATTCTCCGGGTGGGGAAACTTATGCGAGTGTCGAAATGTATGACGCACTGAAAGAATTAAAGGAAGAAAAACAAATCCCTATCTATGTAAATATGAAATCTACAGCAGCCAGTGGTGCCTATCTGATTTCCATGGTGTCGGATAAAATCTATGCGCATCCGGAAACGATTACCGGTTCGATTGGGGTGATCATGGAGTCGATGAATTACAAGAAATTCCTCGAAGATCATGGGATTAAATATGATGTCTACAAGAGTGGTAACCAAAAGGATATGGGCGCGCCGTTCAAAGACGCCTCTGACGAAGATAAGAAAATTTTCCAATCGCTCATTGATGAATCCTATAATCGCTTCGTAGATATTGTGGCTGAAGGGCGTCACATGAAAGCTGATGAGGTGAAGAAATTAGCAGATGGTCGCATTTATACCGCTAGCCAAGCAAAATCCAATGGGCTGGTAGATGAAATTGGTGACCGGGATGCGGCAATTGATGCCCTGATGAAGGAACAAAAACTGACAGGAGCCGAAGTCGATAAAGTCCCTCGCGATATGGATTACTTCAATTCTTTCTGGGATTATTTCAGTGAAATGCCGTTAATCAAACGCTTGATGTGCAGTGATGATTCACTGACAACGGAAGCAAAGACCGTTCAGATGTTAATGGATAAATCCGCTCAACCAAGACTCTGGTCAATCTACGGGGGTGTGGACTAATGACGGACGATAAAAAACAGACGGGTGCGGATGCGCATTTCGATCAGCTAAACGTTGATCAACCGCTCTACCAGGGAACACTGGAAGAAGCAGGAAGACAAGCTAACCACATTGAAAAGAACACACCACCTTTCCTGGATGAAGGAGTGACTTCAACCAAAAATGAAGTGGGGGAAGATGCGTCTCACCAGCCAAATATAACTTCTACAAGTGATAGTCCTGAAGAAACACTGACAGATCAAGAAAACACGGCAACTGCTGATTATTCAATGAAGGATGAGGCAGCCATTGCTCATGCAGAGGAAACAGACCACCGCTTTAAATCGGTGGTGCGGCCCGTACATATGAAGGAAGCAGACGAGACGACATTTCAGCATGCGTCGCGTAACGATGGTACAGACCACAACCGTTCCGATCAGACCGTACATTGGACGGATTACCCACGTGCGGTTTTTGCGGGATTCTGGGTGCGCCTCTTTGCATACGTTGTCGATATGCTTGTGATTTGGGGATTGGGACATTTAATTCCTGCTTTATTGGATGCGTTCAGTTTGAACTTATCGCTTACCACCGCTATGGGAGAGATTTTTGATTATGTGGTGGCCATGCTTTACTTTACCTTGTTTGCTTATTTCACCAATGGCTACACCGTTGGCAAAGCACTCTTCCATTTGCGCACCGTACAGATGGATGGGCAACCGCTCAGCCTAATGACGAGCTTTGCCCGCGAAGGCATTGGGAAAATGCTCCTGATGAAGCTACCAATCTTAGGATTGATGGTGGTATTTACTCCCTACCGTAAGAATTTCATGGACTTCTTCACAGAGACTTCTGTAGTCAATGAACATTTCCTAAAAGCCGTAGAGGATATTCAGGCAACAGTTGGGTGGAACAACGCTCATTATAGTGAGGATTAGACAATGAAGGAGGCGGATGCCATGTTAATTGGCTCACACGTCGCGATGAAAGGCAAAAAAATGTTGCTCGGCTCGGTGGAAGAAGCGGCTTCCTACCAGAGTAGTGCTTTCATGATTTATACGGGTGCACCGCAAAATACTAAGCGCAAACCGATTGACGAACTGCGTATTCCTGAAGCGCGAGCCTTAATGGAAAAGCAGGGGATTGAGGAAATTGTGATTCATGCCCCCTACATTGTGAACTTGGCTAACCCTAATAAAATGGAGAATTTTGAGTTTTATGTCCATTTTCTAAGGGATGAAATCAAGCGTGCCGAGGCCATTGGTGCGAAACAAATTACTTTCCATCCCGGTTCACACGTTGGAACATCGGTGGAAGCAGGGATCAAAACCTTGATCAAAGGGCTCAATGAGACACTGACTGGCGATGAAAAGGCGCAGATTGCGATTGAAACCATGGCCGGAAAAGGATCTGAAATTGGGACCTCATTTGAACAGATCGCCGATATTATCAGTGGCGTGACGCATAATGAATCGTTATCTGTCACGATGGATACCTGCCATATGAACGATGCGGGCTACGATGTCGCTCACGATTTTGATGGGGTGTTGAATACATTTGATCATATTGTCGGATTGGATCGTCTCAAGGTTTTACATATCAATGATTCTAAAAATGAACAGGGAAGTCATAAAGACCGTCACACCAATATCGGCTGTGGCACCATCGGCTTTGCTGCGTTGAATGCGATTGTGCATCATCCGCAACTAACTGATATTCCTAAAATTCTCGAAACGCCGTGGGTACAATATGACGATAATAAACGTCATAAAAAGCCACCTTACCGTTTTGAAATTGCCATGTTTAGGGAGAACCAATACAATGACCATCTTCTTGATGACATTAAGGCGCAAGAAGATTGGGTGAAATAGCCGCAAAAAGAAAACGTGTCTGCAGAAAATGAACGGCTCCTCTTTAAGTCAATAGGACAATACCTAAGATGACTTAAAGAGGAGCCGCTCCTGGAACAGGCACGTTTTTTGTTGCTTAGAATTTCATACTGTCAAATTCCAATCCCATCAACATGGCAATAAGCGTAGCCGTTTCTTCAATACTGCGGGCAGCCACATTAATCACCGGACATTTTAATTGGTCATAGACTTGGTTAGCATACTCTAGTTCCTTTTCGATCCGGTCGTCATTGTTGTACTTACCATCGAATTCAATACCGTAAGCGCGCAACCGTTCTTTTCGGAATTTATTTAGGACATTCACGTCATTGGTCAGGCCAATGATTTTGTGTTTATCAATCTGGAAGATTTCCTCAGGCAGGGTAGATTCTGGCACTAGGGGGAGGTTAGCCACCTTGAATCCTTGGAAGGCAAGGTAAATGCTCAGTGGCGTTTTACTGGTGCGGGAAATCCCCAATAAAACGATATCCGCTTCCTTAAATTGGTTGGGGTGACGCCCGTCATCATTAGCCACTGAAAATTCAAGTGCGCGAATGCGATTGTAATAACGATCATTGAGCGGTTCTTTTGAGCCCGGTTTCTTTAGAGGCGCGATCCCGGAAGCTTCCTCAATGGAGTGAACAATCGGCCCCATCAAACTCAGATAGCGCATATTATTCTTGGTGCAGAAGGTTTCGGCGTATTCATCGAGTTCCGGTTTAACGAAACTTCCGATAACCGCAGCGTTTTTTTCTTTGGCACTGGTGAGGATGGGACTCAATTGTTCGGTGTGTTGCGCAAATGGATAAGCTTCGATCGAAAAATGGATGGTTGGATATTGCGCAATGGCACTGTTGAGGTAGTTCTCATTCAACCGTCCAGCCGCATCGGAAATGAGCACATAATTGAGGGTGAGTTGCGATGAAGCGTCTTTGTTAGCTTCTAACGTTCGTTTTGTCGGCATATTTGGGGTTAATTGATGGCTTTTGTTTTCAGACATACAGGTCACTCCTTTTCAGTGATTATAGCATGAACCCAAACATGAGTCATTGCGAGAGATAACGGAGCGCCCAGATTTGACCGCTGGAGGAAAAACGCGTAAGATGGGAATAGCTTATTGCTAACAATTTGTAAGCTTTGTAGCTCGACAAAGCACCTAAATACACCAGGAGCGAGCGGGTAACGGTTACGAGGTAGCTCCCCACCTTTTATGGTGACAGTTTCTTAGCACCGGCGAAGCATGGATCTGTGAAATAATGACGAAGAATGTGAAGGTAAGGCGCGAGCAGGTAGTTTTTTCTCGTGAATTCCGTTACAATGAACTTAAGAAAAGGAGGACGGGCAACATGAGTGATTTTGTGGAAACATTCATGGCACAGTTAAGTGATGATGGGTATAAATATACTCAACGCCGAGCAGATATCCTCGCTATTTTTGATCATGACGAAGAACGGTACTTCTCGGCTAAAGAAGTGCAAAATGAAATCAAAACCACCTATCCGAAGATGAGCTTCGATACGATCTACCGCAATTTGAAACTTTTTGTAGATAAACATTTCCTGGAAGAAGGCGAAGTGAATGGGGAAATGGTGTTTAGAAAGCATTGTGATCCGAAAATGGGACACCACCACCACTTTATCTGCACGGACTGTGGTCAGGCTAAACCGATCCGCATGTGTCCCATGGAATTTTACCAACGTCAGTTACCAGGATATGAAATCAATGATCATCAATTCCAACTCTTTGGGCTCTGCCCAAGCTGCCAAACGAAACGACAAGTAGCGGAAGCGTAGTGTCATTGAATAAAAGTGGCGTGCTGATGAAAAGTCCACGCCATTGCCCTGCCAATTCATTATGGCAGGATTTTTTGTATACATTGGTTTTTATAGTGGTCTAAGTTAAAGCCCTCACCAATTGATGGCGATGATGCGTACATATTAGTAAAAACAATAAAGCAGCGTCTCTGCCATGATAAGGTAGAGTGAACTGCACCCTGTCAAGTAGACATCAAAATACAAAAAATAATCTAACTAAAG
>JAUMZL010000025.1 GCA_030528155.1 Aerococcus sp. | reverse complement strand
CCCCTTTAAGTAGTTTTAGGAATTGCCCTGTCTACTTAAAGGGGAGCATATCAGTACGCTGTTTGCCAGTTACCTGCTCATGCTCTATGCGGAGACGATGTCAGGACGTGCTTATCCCCACTACTTTATGCCACTATTTCCTTACTATGGTTTGTTGGCTGGATATTTGCTCTCTAAGGTACCAAGATTAAGTCATCCTATTGTCTATTCCTTAGCACTTATTATCATTCTATGGAACGTACATGGTCCATTAGTAAACCTGTACTCAACCATCTATGCGGTGAATACCACAGCATCCGTCAAAGACCTTAATGAAAAGGTAGCAAACAGTAAGAATACCCCATCATGGACCTTCTCCAAAAAATACACCAGCGCACTTAAGAAGGCAAAACATCGTGATGAAGTCCATGAAGTCAGTGCTTTAGTAACGACGTTGACTACAGCCAATGATCGGATCTATGCCCATCGACTTGGTGGCTGGTTCTATCTGACGACTGATCGTACCACAGCCACTCGCTACGCTAGTCTGCCCGCAATGAATCTCAGCGTTGATTCAGAAATTACACAAACTTTCTTCTCAGAACTTGAAACTAATAAACCAAAAGTAATTATTTCAGATAATAAATCACTTGATATTCCCGTTGATATGACACGGGTGAATAGCAGTTTTATCCAGTATCTAAACGATCATTATCATGAAGTGAAAAAATTTAATGAGGTCACTGTTTTTGAAAGAAATTAATCCTTCTAATAAAAATGTGCGTCTGCTTCACTCTACTGAATGAAGCAGACGCACATTTTATATTATTTTCCCATTTTTACTTCCTCTTCTGTTTCTTTAACGATATAGATTGGACGGTTTTTCACCTCTAAGTAAGCTTTACCTACATACTTACCAACAACGCCTAAACTGAGAAGTTGCACGCCACCCAAGCCGAGGATGATAACAATCGTTGATGTCCATCCTGACGTTGGGTTGCCAAAGAACAAAGTACGAACTAAGAAGAAAATAGCAAAAATGACAGCTAGCACGAAGACGAGAAAACCTAAAATGCTAACCAGATCCAATGGGAATTGTGAATAGCTCATAATTCCTTCGATGGAGTACAGGAATAAACTCCAGAAATTCCAGCTCGTTTCACCTGCTTGCCGTTCCCGATTTTCATACGGTAAGTATTTAGTATTGAACCCTACCCAGCTAAAGATACCTTTTGAGAAACGATTGTATTCACTCACCTGTAAAATAGCATCCACCATCTGACGAGTCATTAAGCGATAGTCTCTAGCACCATCGACAATATCAGTATCTGCTATACGATTCATTAACTGATAAAATTTACGTGCGAACCAAGAACGAATAGGAGGCTCACCTTCACGAGTTGTTCGACGTGTTCCCACACAATCGTACTCTGTTGTTTTTAAGATTTGATACATATCAATCAGCATCTCAGGTGGATCTTGTAAATCCACATCCATCACAGCGACATAATCACCACTAGCATGCTGAAGTCCTGCATATAAACCGGCTTCCTTACCAAAATTCCGCGAGAAAGAAATGTAGCGGACTTCATCGGTCTCCTTAGCTAACTTGCGCAATTCATTCAATGTATTATCCTTGGAACCATCATTGATGAATAGATACTCCCATTCCACCGGACGTGGAAAATTTAATTTCAAGTCTTGCATTGCTTGATAATACAAGCGAATGGACTCCTCTTCATTATAGCAAGGAATAATAATTGATAATTTATCCATGACAAGGGATCCTTTCTGTTCGTGGCTTAGTTGTTTATTGCCTACTATTTCTTCTTAATTCTATTCCATAGATAGCTTAATACAAATTGCACATTTTCACGGTAAAACAATTGATTAATGATAAAGGCCAGTACCACAAAGATAACGCCATATACCACCGCCGACAACCCCCAACCGATAAATGTTGTCTGCTGAAGTGGAATGACATTGACGATCAAAACAAATCCCACGAACAGAACAGCATCCACTATCATTTGGCGTACAAATAGATGCGGGGATCGGCGCAAAATATTATGCGATAAATACCAAATCAAATACAACGTCCGATACCCAATAGCCACCAATGTCCCAATCGCTACCCCAAGTAACCCCAAAAATTGGATGAGTATTATTGAGATCATAACATTCAACCCTGCCTCAATTAATGAGCTCCACTGTGTTTGCTTGAAATGTCCCGCTGCCATCACCATCGTGTGGTAAGGTACGCGTATGGAATATAGGAGCTGAGAAAGAATGAAGACCGTTGCAAACACTGGCGCATAATAGTTGGCATCATGAATGCCTGAAGTATAAAGCAGAACAAAAGGCACAATCAATACCTGTGTCATTCCAAATAAAAAGACCGCCAGCATATGAATCAGCCATTCAATGCGATTGAAATAAACATTTAATTGCACCTGTTCATCATGTGCAAGTAGGGTCCCAAAGAAAGATTTCAATCCTTGATTGGTCGCATCAATCGTCATACGAATGGCACTGACAACCATACTATAAACCGCGTAGACTGATACATTCTCAAAGGTAGAAAAAACAGAAACGACTACCACATCCGTACTGTTTGTGACGGTATAGGCGATATGCTGTGCCATTCCATTCCATTTCTGTTTAATTGGTTCTTCCTTCACTGGCAGATTCATCTGTACATGGTAATGACGCTTCACATAATAAGCCAAGAAGAGTGGCCGCATAATGTAAACGAGACCTGACCCCAATTTCACCCATTGAATCGAAGCGCCCAGCATAATAAGAGCAATAGAGACGAGTAAATTTAATAGAACTGTTGCTGATTGCGAAAACAATTGCACATAATCACGCTGATCAGCACTGATCAACAGCTGATTCACAATTCCAAAATAAAACTGCCCCAATAAATTGAGTGATAACGCTAAAATCAAGAATCCCGTGGAAAAGAAGTCCAATGATGGATCAATCAGCGTTGGGAAGATGATGATCAAAATGATCACGTAAACACTCAAAATCCGCGCAATATTATTAAAGAAACGGCGCGCCGAAGAAAGAACCAGATTAATTTGATTCGTGTCATGATCCGCTAGTGGTTTGTAGAGCGAAGCCTGCACCACAGAGCCAACCCCTAAGTCCAGAAAGGTGATGATACTTAAGAACTGGGTAATGGAGGACACCAACCCATTGGTATCTGATCCAAAGTAACTCAAAATCAAGCGAGGCAAAATTAACCCGCTGATAATTGTTAACATTTGGTTCAAGAAGGACGCCAAAGTATTCATTTTTAATTTCTTGACACTATTCACGATTGTTCCCCTTTATTCGCTAAAAATCGTGCCTAATCCTCCCGCAATCCAATTATCGGTGACTACGGAATCAGACACGATTCTTCTATTATTTATTTCGTTCGTTGCTTAAGTGAGCGTAATCCATCATATAGCCACTGCTGTTTACGCGCCATTCGATAGAGCATGTCATAAACAGGATAGTGTCCCTTCGTTAATAACGATTGCGAGAATTGACCGAGATATGGATTATGATCGTAAATCTCTTGAAAAGCCGGATGATCAACTACTTCCTGCATATGTTGATACTTCTCTTCCCGCGGCAGATTACTCATCACAATATGATTGACATTGGCTTTTAAGACTTTCGTTTTTTCCTCTAAAAGTAGATCTTCATCCACTTGCCCAAAAGCCGTCAACACCTCTTTCAGTTGCTGCCATTCCTCCAACTGCAATTCCAAACGATTGGAGCGATA
Source organism: Aerococcus sp. (assembly GCA_030528155.1). Classification (GTDB taxonomy): domain Bacteria; phylum Bacillota; class Bacilli; order Lactobacillales; family Aerococcaceae; genus Aerococcus. The sequence goes on along the minus strand of JAUMZL010000025.1, from coordinate 20,393 downwards.
ACGATTGGTAGAGGATGTCGCCCGACTGACAATATAATGGTAATACTTTTCTGGAATAAAATCGATGGTCGTTAGCGCACGATACACCAAATAATTGAAGCGGACATCCTGTCCCATCGGTGCGGTAGTGAAACGAATGGCTTCTTTCTCTAAGAAGTCACGACGATACACCTTGTTCCAAAGAGTGTAGAGCCCACCTCGTCGGAACAAACGCACAAAGTTTGAACGGAATCCTACTTGATCGAGACGCTCTGCTGGTGTCATTTCCACTGGGACTTGTTTGATCCGCTTATCGCCTTTAAAGATTTCATCCCAGTACCCATACACAACAACATCTGGTCGATTGACCGTATTGGTAGCGACGGATTGGAAGAACTCTCCAGTGATGTAGTCATCCGGATCAAAGAAATAAATGTATTCTCCCTGAGCATGATCCAAACCCGTATTCCGTGCTGCTCCACTGCCTTGATTGATCTGACTGATTAAGGTCACATTTTGATATTTTTTTACCAGTTGCTCACACCAGTATTGACTATCATCAGTAGACCCATCATTAACTAATAGTACCTCAAAATCGGTAAATGTCTGATTTTCTAGTCCATCAATGCCTCGAACAACCAATTCGCCCACGTTGTAGACGGGGACGATCACACTAATTTTCATGTTTATGCTCCCATTTCGTCATTAGCTGCCCAACACTACGTTTTTCCATCCAACGACCAAGATAACGATTGCCTACAATATGATAATTCAAGTAGTTCAATACCCCAGCATTCAGCCAGAAGATAGAGTTAATCACATCATGGTTATTGTACATGAGGTGCGTTTCCACTAAATCGGTAAATAAAAAGCTAACCAGCATCGCGAAAGTTACCGCATAAAGCTGGTGCCATGGATCGCTCATCACAAATTCACGACTAAGCAAGAAACGTAAATGATAGATCATAAAGGCAGCCATAAATCCTACGTAGAGGACGAAACCAATTCCTCCTGCCTTTACCAAAGAGGAAACGTAGGTATTATGCAGATACCCGCGCGATCGCTTTAACTCGCGGCGATCCAACTCATCCAGCTGCTGCATATCAATTTGTTGCGTGGTTTCATTTTGACGTTTGTTACGGTAGAACACACTATCGCCCACACCAAATAATGGCTTTTGTTTGAAAACATTGAAACCGGCTTGCCAAATGGTCACTCGCCCTGAAGATACTTCAGCATCTTCATCCATTGTCCGTAGTTCCGTCGTCTTGATGTCACTCAGTGATGCTTTCCCATTAATGTCATTAGTCTGTTCATCATTGCGGACGTTTCCAGTAACTAACTGATAACTATAATTCACCAGTCCTGGGGCATAGCTAATCGCTTTCTCCACACCAGCGTAGCCTGAGAGCACGAGGAAGAGTGTCAATATTCCCTGGAAGAACAACGCCCCCAGCTTACGCCAGCTAAACTTAGTCATCAAGGAGCGAATGGCATAGAAGATAAATATTAAGGAAATGAATAGCAGACCCGTCAACAAGGTACCGCGTGAAGCCGATAATGCAATGTAGACAATCTGAACCACAATATTGAGGTATCCCCAGCCGCTAAATTGGTAAATTTTGCGACCATTGAAGACATTGTTCTGTGCCAACATCACTACCGCTGCCGCAGCATAGATAGATCCAACATTGGGGTTTGCGTACACACCAAATAGACGATTTTCGATAAATCCCTGTCTCGTCCAGGAATTATCGCCCGGATTAAATATCCAATAACTAACATCAAAGACATAGAGAAGAATTGACGCTAATGATGCTACAAAAACGAGAACGTTAAATGCGGTATTAATCCGATTCAACCACACTCGAAAGCGCTCCCTGGAATCATCCAATTCAATCGGATAGAAAAGGACGGCAGATTGCACAATGTAAAACAGGTTATTGATCATGAACACCGTCTGATAGCGAATGTTCAGTAATACTGTAATCCCATATGAGATCGCTAGTAGCGCCAAGATGGGCCAATACTTCATCTGTTGAAAACGACGAGCATAGAACACTTCAAATAGAATTAAAACACCACCCCAGATGAGGGTCAGCCCTCGCGGAATACTTTCAATACCAAATAAGCTGGAAATCGAATAGATGGTGTAAATAATCAATGTCACGAAACGGAACAGATAGAGATCTGTTCCCCAATGGATGAGTTTCTTTAGCAACGGCATAGCACTTCCTCAATGTCTAGTTGTTCTGATAGAGGTCTCTGGTGTAGACCTTAGTTTCTACATCTTTCAATTCATCAGCCACCCGGTTCGCAATAATGACATCTGTTTCTTGCTTGAAGTGATCTAAATCATTATCGATTGGTGTGCCTGCGTAATTATCATCGTTGACGGTTGGTTCGTAGATCACGACTTTCACTCCGGCTTCTTCGATCAAACGAATAACGTCGATGATCGCTGCCGCCCGGAAGTTATCGGACCCAGACTTCATTGTTAAGCGATAAACCCCCACCGTTTCTGGTTTCCGTTCCAAGATGTCCTTTGCGATAAAGGCTTTCCGCGTTTGGTTTGAAGCTACAATCGCCGAGATAATATCATTTGGCACGCCTTGGTAGTTAGCTTTAAGCTGCTTTGTGTCTTTTGGCAGGCAGTATCCTCCGTACCCAAAGGATGGGTTGTTGTAATGATCGCCAATACGTGGATCTAACCCAACACCATCAATAATTTGTTTGGTGTTTAAGCCTTTCATAGAAGCATAGGTGTCTAACTCATTGAAGTAAGCCACCCGCATGGCTAAATAGGTGTTCGAGAAGAGTTTAACTGCTTCGGCTTCTTCAGAGTCCATCAATAATACCGGCACATCATCATCGAGCGCCCCTTCTTTTAACAGATCGGCGAAAATTTGGGCACGTTCGGAAACCTCTCCCACGATAATTCGACTTGGATGCAGATTATCGTATAATGCGCGCCCTTCGCGCAAGAATTCTGGTGAGAAGATAATATTCTCTGTTTGGAATTTTGCTCTCATATTATCGACAAACCCCACTGGAATAGTGGATTTCACGATAATCGTGGCAGCTGGGGCATAGGTAAGAACATCTTGAATCACGCTCTCGACAGAGCGGGTATCGAAATGATTGGTTTCATCATTATAATCTGTTGGTGTGGCAATGATTACGTACTCTGGTTGATCGGCGTACGCTTCTTGTTTGTCACTCGTCACCGTGAGGTCCAACTTATGGTTAGCTAAGTAGTCTTCAATTTCACGGTCTTGCAGCGGTGACTGACCGGCATTGATCATATCTACTTTTGCTTGAATGGTTTCCAGCCCCATCACATGATGATGTTCTGCTAACAAAATTGCATTGGCTAAGCCAACATAACCGAGTCCAACAACAGTAATATTCATGACAAGCATCCTTTCACATGTAGTCGTGGCGGTTTTCTTCCGCTTTAATTCGTTTAACGTTTGCCGAGATAGCGGCCGTACAGCTCAGCGTACAAACGAGGGGCGTGGGTATAGAGCTGCCACGCCAACTGTTTTTGCCAGCTGATGTTCTCTGTTTTAGCAAGTCCTTGTTGATATTGCAAATAAATTTGCTTCAACTGCTGATCGTACGTATCGAAGTCGCCAAATGTTCCTTTTGCTTGTGCTAATTTATACCCCGTTGAGAGCAAGCCATCTAAAATACGGGCATAGCTTAATGGCGCAAGCATTGGAAATTGTTTGATTACTTTTTCATGCAGAACCAAGCGCTCGGTAATATTATCCATCTGGCGCGGATTGAAGTGCTGCTGACTGATGCTCTCTGTATTCTCATAGTAAAGGTAACCCACTTCAGACGTGATCATCATCGACTGACATTGACTGACAGCATCATAGATAGGATTCATATCCTCATACAGCTTACCGACTGGAAAACGTACGTGATCAAACAAGCAACGTCGAAAAATTTTGTTCCAGGCGTAGAAATCAATGCCATTGTATTGGAAGAGAGCAGCAACTGCTGCCTCCTTTGTCATCAAGCGTTCAGTAGGACTCTCCTTCACCTCTTCGCGATCTGCATAGATCCGCTTGATGTTAAAAGCATAAACATCCATCGCTTCTTCCTCATAATGAGTAACAAAGTCCTTAATAATTTCTGATGTATAGGCGTCATCGCTGTCGAGAAAAGCGATAAAATCTCCGGTCGCAGCTTCAATCCCCGTGTTACGTGCCGCAGATAATCCACCATTTGCTTGATGAATCACGCGAATACGATCATCAGTAGTTGCCAATTGATCACACAGCTTGCCACTATTATCCGTTGCGCCATCATCAACGAGAATAATTTCAATATTTGGATAGGACTGATTGGTCAGACTCAAAACTGTCCGTTCCAATGTCTGTTCCGTATTGTAGACGGGAACTACCACTGAGATCAGCATCTTTTCACTTCCTTCTATCCACCCAAGTAAAGACGATACATGGTTTTAAATCCGGTTGGCCATTGTGTGTAGAGCCACCATGCCCAATGTTTCTTCCAGTTAAGCTCTTTGGATTGTTCAATGTCTTGCTGGTAAATGAGATAGTAGCGTTTAAGCTCCGCATCATAATGCAGAAAGTTTGAATACCCCTCATCCTTAGCAACGGCTAATTTATACGCCGTCCCCAAAAATCCATCCATTAAGCGTCTAGCGCTCTTGTCAATCGTATGCGGATAATTCTCACGGACTTTTTGATGCAGGATTAAGCGCTCTGTAATGCTTTCTATTTGTCTAGGTTTGAATTTCTCAGTAGTCAAGCTATCCTCTATATCATAATATAGAACCCCCACTTGATTCGTTATTTCAACGGTATTCGCCTGAGCGACTAGATCAAAAATGGGATTCATATCTTCATATAACTTACCCACTGGAAATTTCACTGCTTGAAATAGCTCAGCATTAAATATTTTATTATGTACATAGAAATCAACACCGTTATATTTAAACAAAGCATCGACTGCATCCGCTGCACTGGCATAAGTAGCATTGATACTATTCTTAATTTGTTTATGATCTGCAAATACCCGTTCAATATTGAAAATGAAAATATCCATTGGCGCACGGTGATAAGATTCCATGAATAATTCCAAGATATAGGTGGCAAATTCATCATCACTATCCAAAAAGGCCAGATAATCCCCAGTTGCGGCCTCAATCCCAGTATTACGGGCAACAGAAGGGCCAGCATTTTCCTGATGAATCACACGAATCCGTTCATCACCCAATGCGAGCTGGTCTGCTAATTGGTCACTACCATCTGTTGAGCCATCATCTACCAAGATAATCTCAATCTCGCCATACGTCTGTTGCGTTAAACTGCGAACCGCGCGTTCGAGGGTAGATTTAGTATTGTAGATAGGAACAATAATGGAAATCAGCATGGTCTGCCTACTTTCTATGCCACTCCTGTGACAAATTAGGTTAGAATTTCTTGAAATAACGACCCCGGGGAGAATCGAACTCCCGACACATCGTTTAGGAAACGAATGCTCTATCCGCTGAGCTACGGGGCCATAGGAGGAGCACAGGTGTTTCCTGCACTCCTATCATTTTTAGTCAGACATCGCTTGGCCTTTTGGAATGGTGTCATCCCCAGAGGTGAACTGTAAGCCCTTGAAATCATAGAGATAACCGGCTTTCGTCGTCACATCGCCTGTGATGGCTGAACTGTGGGTGAAGCTAGTTTCGGTATCATACAATGGCAGCACCAGTTTTTCATCCGCCAGGGCCTGCTCGATCACTTGACGATCGGACGGACTGAGCGAAGCATTCGCACTAGTGTAGTGTTGAAGAATATCGTTCACCTTTGCACTGTTGATGCCTAAGTGATTGCGAGGCGAATCCGCGTTAAATTGACGATACAACGCATAGGTGTTATTAGCCTCCGATTGCACCTGACTATCAAGGATTAAGTCATAGTGTTCGGCATAACGTTCATCCCGATAATCCACAATGCCTAATTGGCGGTTGATGAAGTTTTCGTTGCGCATTGGCACTACATCTACGACCACACGCGCATAAGCTTTTTCAATCTGACTCTTGATGACTTCGGCCATTTTTACATCATCATTATCATTTCTCACAATCAAACTCAATTCCAGCGCTTCATAGCCATAATCATCCAGAATCTGGTTGACCTTTTCTTCTGAGACTGCAACCCCCTCCGCTTTCGCTCCGCCGTCCTGGCTCATGGGTACGAGATCATCCGCTTTGCGTGCGGATCTTGTTAACTGTGTGAGGGCATCATCAAGTTTCAGTGGTGCCAGTAGCAGCGCCCGCAGTTCTTGATTGTTTACCACATTCTGTTCGCTCTTTGGCTTGCCTTGATCCTTTTCACTATCGCTCAAATTGAAAGCAAGATAATGAGTTTCATTCCACGACACATTTTTCTCCTTAGTTAAGGTTGGCATAATATCCGCCATTTGATCCTTGAAGTTAGTCGCTGCCATCGCAAAATCATCGACGACATGCACATTGATCTGTTCAGCAGGATAGTCCGCTTCATTATCGTAATGTGGATTGCGTACCAACTGCCAAGTACGCCAGCCTCCTGACTGCCAATTCTTCATAATATAAGGGCCGTTGCTTAGCACATTCTCTGCATTCTGCCCATAATCCGCATAGTCGGTAGCGGTTTTCACTTTCTCGCTCGGTAACGGGAATAATTCACTACGAGCAAACAGACTTTCCAAGGTATGATATTGATTGATGGGTTGTTCAAAGGTCACCTCAATCGTTTTAGCATCTTTGGCTTGAATTCCCAGCGTATTAGGGTCTTGCTTTCCTTGTTGGATCGCCGTTGCTCCCTGAACCACACCATTTAAGAGATCCCCGTTGCCATTATTGTTTTTAGGGTTCACCAAGGATTGCCAACTGTAAACTAAATCAGCGGCGGTCACCGGTGTGCCATCGCTCCATTTGGCGTTGTCCTTCAATTTGAGGCGATAGGTGTGATCATTGACTTGTTCGGGATCACTAGCTAATAGCCCCAACTCATACTTCCCGTCTTTATTTTGACGGTATAATCCCTCACCTACCATATTCACGATGGATGCGGCGTTCACATCCTGAACCTTATTAGGATTAATCGTATTAATATTGTTGAGCAGGATCATAGCAGGAATTTCCCGCGGTTCAACCTGGTTTTGTCCCTCTTTAGTGCCATCCTGATCAGCAGTTTCCTGTTGATCAGCTGTTTGCTTAGAAAGATTATCAGGATTGACCATGCTCACTTTAGCGCCACATCCACCGAGGACGGTCGCTAGTGTGATCAGCGTCAAAAGATGTGTCCATTTCTTCATATTTACTCCTATCTGTCGTCCGTTTCAGCGCTTGCTTTTTTGTGGCGCAGTGCTTTTTGATAGAATGACTGTCGCCAACGATTAGGCATAAGATTAACGACTAGCTGTCCAGCCATCCGCACCAACCAGTCAGTCGGCTTCGCTAGACCAACACGATAAATTTGGTTATATGCCGAAATCCCACTCCTCAGGTAGGAAAATCCCCCCCGGCGTTGATACATTGCCTGATCAGCGCGGGCATAAACAAGAGCTTCCTGTAGATTATGTGCCACCACGCCCTGTTTGAGCATACGCACCCAGAGATAATAATCCTCATAACCAGGTAGAGGCTGGTAATTACCGGCAGCCAAAACGGCATCTTTTCGATACATCACCGTCATATGATTAAAGGGATTGCGACGCTTGGCGTAGTCCAAGATATCTGCTTGACTCTCGGGCACAACCTTATGCGCAGTAACTTCCGCTGGCGTCGTCATAAATTCATCGACATTGCTGCCAAGCAACGCGACGTCCGGATGCTCTTTAAGATAAGCCACTTGGCACTCGAAGCGATCCGAGCGCGCAATATCATCGGTATCCATCCGCGCAATCCACGGCGATTGAGCGAGTTTGACGCCATCAGCGAGCGCCTCCCCCAGTCCTCTGTTTTCTTCGAATTGGTAGATATTTACGGGGATACTCGTTCGCTCTTTGAATGCCTCAAGCTCCTGGTCAAGTGCCTGTGTGAGTGGGCCATCCGCTACAATCACGTATTCAGTTGGTTTTTCCGTCTGATTCTCCAAACTCAACAGACATTCTCTGAGATAAGCAGGCTGTTCTTTTTGATAGACAGACATTAATACACTAAACGGGATTGTTGTCCCCATTGCGGCCACTCCTTTATCGCACAACACGTTCACTTTCCTTATCTTACCTATTATAATCCATCACAACAAGTTTACGAACTCCTTTTAAGCAAATCTTAGAGGCATTTTAGCCATTGTTATCCCTATTCCTGGGTAAAAATGGTTCCTGGTCGTACTTCCTTTACCGCATGGTTATTTGCTTCTTTTTCGATGGTTACGATGGAGTCATAAGGAAAAGTAATTTCTTCTTTGTCATCGGTTAATTCACCAAAAACAACACCACCGACGCAAGTGCCCTCAAATTCACGAATGAGGTCCAACATACCGTTGAACGTGCCTCCGCTGTTCATGAAATCATCAACAATCAAGACCCGCGCCCCTTTTGGCAAGCTATTCTTGGTCAGGGCCATTTTCTGCACGGTTTCATTCGGGCTGTGCCCAGACACATAGTTCACGGACACGGTAGAGCCTTCTGCCAGATCGGTGTCACGCTGCACGGTCACAAATGGCACATTCAGGTATGCCGCGGCAGCACTCGCTAATGCGATGCCTTTTGTGGCAATCGTCATGATCGCAGTTGCTTCGGCATTTTGGTAGACACTCGCAATGATCGCACCGAGTTCCCGTAACCAATGCGGATCACTCAAGACATCAGTCAGGTAGAAGTATCCGCCAGGCAAAATGCGGTCGTTATCCGTTAATTTCAAACAGAGTTCTTGGATCGCTGCCTCAGCTTGTTCACGTGGGATTTCTGGAATAAAGCGTAAACCACCACTCGCCCCAGCTGTGGTTTCCACACGTCCGATACCAGACAAGCGCAGTTGATCGTTCATAATTGTTAAATCTTCTGACAGTGATGATTTAGCGACTGCGTATTTCTCCACAAAGTAAGGTAATGAGAATGATTGATGAGGATGGGTCAGTAGTGTATGGGTCAAATCAACCATACGTTGACTACGTTTAATTTTCATAATGAAGCTTCGCCTCTCTCCTTAATACAGAATTCGTTCATTATATTAACGAAAAAGCCGAAAGAACTCAATCACAAAAATAAAAACATTCGGATTTTAATCATTATTTAACGCTGAAAGCCCACATCAGAGTTGAGAGGGTACGATCAATAATAACAACGTCCTATTCTCTATTTTCTTATGAGAGATAAAAAAGAAGAAACGATATACGAAAAAAGCCGACACAGTGCTGTTCACTAATAAACTTTAAAGACATTACTGACAATAAAATATGGGGAGGACGGTGATCTTTCGCTTCCATCCCATTTCCCAATCAAAATAAAAGAGCTGCCGTTAAACGACAACTCTTGTTGAATGGTAACATGCCCATTTATTGCAAGGTAAATGTTAATTTTACTGGGTTGTGGTCTGAATAACTGAATTGACGATCCTGGTTTTCTGCGGTGGCTTTGACATTGTCTGAAACTAAGAAGCCATCAACGACAACCGTGTAGGAAAAGCCAGGTTGATAAGCCGTATCGGTTTCACGACAAGTCGGCACACTGGTCGCATTCGCTGCTTTTACGAAATGGAATCCATCCGCAAGATCGCTATCTTTGAGTTCGTATACCCAGTCTGGGGTCTTTTGTTCGGTGGGGAACTGATGAACAGAGTCGCCCAAAGCGTGATTGAAATCGCCACCAGCAATCACGTAGTTACCTTTGTTAGCTTCCTCACTCATCACTTGATTTAACAGTTTCAATTGAGCTGCCCGACTTTTACCCCCTTTATCATAGGCACTCATATGAAGATTGATCATCACAAGTTCCTTTCCATTAGAAACAGGTAGGCGACTCACTAAGAAACAACGGTCCAGGTCGAAGAATTTGTCGAGAAATCCATTGCTGACGGGGAATTGACGGCGGTCGTTCGATTGAACGTGGTGCTTAGTCATGGTGACAATGCCTCCCTGCACTGCGCCGTGCGGTTCAGTCAATGGATAGAATAGGTAGGCCGTGTGGAAATCCTTCGCATAGGCCGAGCCGTATTGGTTCATGCCCTGTTTAATACGTTCCAGCTGGTTAACACCGTAACTGCGTGTTGCTTTTTCATCCACTTCCTGGAAGAATGCAAAGTCTGGATTGATCTGTTTGATCGTTTGGATGCTACCACTCGTATTCTTTTCAGTTTCTTTCTTGGAATAGGCGCGTGAATACTTTCCATGCGATTTCTCTCCGGTTAGACTCTCGCCGCTGTCCATGAAGAATGAATAGCTGGGTGAGTAGGCACCAAAACCAATATTGTACGTGGTTGCTGTGTAGGCATGATTCAGTTGAATAGTGTCTGATGGATTATTCTCTGTTGCGATAGCTTGGTGGTCATCAATACGAAAATACTGTAGCTGCATGTAAATCACATACCCAGCAACTAATACCACTAATACGCCGAGCAGGCCGAGAAGCCATTTGCCCATTTTTTTGAGTAATGCGGTTGATTTCTGCATAGTCTTGTCCTTCTTTTACTTCAATTTTTCTTCCACCGCCAGCTCTTTTCAATCAGCCAGCGTGGAACTACTTCGGACATTTTAGCACATTTTTGTACTTATGCTACGGCAATTTATGACTATCGTTTATTATTAAATCAAAAAAGCAACAGCGAAAACGGCCAGAAGCCTGTAGTGACGCTGTTGCTGCGTATTTGCTTATTTCAACATTTTAATTAAAAATGACGTTTTTTTCTTACCGGTACCGACCAAAAGTCCACCGATCGTAAGGAAGACCCAAGCGATTGGATGCGTCGTTGCACTAGTAGCACCTGTCTGTGGGAGTTGTCCCGGTTTATTAGTCGTAGCAGAGTTTTTATCTGCCATGACAACCACTTGTTCAGCTGGTTTTTCACTGCTGGAGTGGTTCATCCCTGGTACCGTTCCATTCGGCATTTCGTTGTGATCCACCTCATCCAGCATTGGTGTCGCCACTTCGCCGCGCAAAACCGCATTCGCAATCCAGCGATAGAAGTTATGTGTGTGCATCTTGTTCAGTGGCGCACCGGCAAAGATGAAGGTTGGCATGCCATTGATCATCCCGTCAAGCGCCACGACCTGGCCGAACGCTTGTTCATGGCCCGGCCACCAGCCGGCAAGGAAGGCGTTCGCGCCGCTCCCCAGCGTCAATACGTTAGTGAAGTTAGTGGATTGATTGGATAGCCATGCCCCTGAAGTGGTATAGAAGTAGTCATTCTTGTCGTACCCAGAAGCGACATTAGCGTTGGTATTGACGATCGCATTCAACAACCCTTCATGACTCGCTCCCGTTTGTTGTAAGGTGATACCTGGCAATTTGCCTGCTTCAATAGCAAGTTGGATAGCAGCAGCGCCAATAAAGATCATTGGTTTAGTCCCAATCAAACTTGGGTCATAATCTGCCGTATCAACGATGATGACATCAGCTTCTTTGGCGCTATTGACCACTTCAAAGCCCATTTGTTGCAATGCCAGTGTGGCTTCGGAAACGGTTTGATAGCCAAGATCAGCATTAGGATTTCCCGGAGCATAAACTTTCATACTGTGGAGCGCAGGTTTATTCATCTTGTCTGCTTTCACAGCGATAGCTTTGAGGGCATAGTCTCCTTTCACCAATTGGAAGGCCTCATCACTGAAGTAATATCCCCCTTCAGCTAAGTAAACCGCCTTGCCCGCCTTGAGGGCGGCATTCACGGCCTGCGTGGTGGCGAGGGACTGGTTATCTACCCAATAAAATGCTGATTTTTCTGGAGTAATCCGTGGCGCTTCCTTCCAAGTGACATCCGTTAATTTATGACTAAAGAAACCGGCTTTGTTCACACGAATCACATCGAACCCGCGCATAATTGGGAAGTTCACCACGATTTCTGCATACATGGCATCCCAAGCTGAATCGTCAGATCCCCGCCAGAGTGCCATGTTCGCTACCCCGCGCTTTGGTTGGGCCATATCAATGACCAAATCCCCTGCTTTGTAGTTGGTACCGGCAATGTCTGTTGCGAGCTGTTGGACAATGACGCCGTTCCGTTTGAAGTAATCAATCATCTGGAAGGCTTCATTGGTATCCTTTTGATAGAGAGGATTCATTGGAATCACGTAGTAGTCGGGGAAGAATTGGCCATCCGGCATCTGTGGACGCCCGACGACTTCCCCATTTGGTCCAACCATTTCCTGATTCGTTTCCGGTGCGTCAACCTTGTTAATGCCACGTTGGAAGAATTGTAATTTCATATCAAACAGCCGATCGCGGTTTTGCATTGCCCATAACGCACTCCCCAAGGCAGCGTGAATCCCAGCAGTATAGGCATCCTCATTCATCGCTGGAATCTCAATCGTGTGGCCGATAACGCCGTGATAGACCGAGAAAACCGCGGTATAGCCAGAGAAATCATCGTCCCAGCCGGATTTCATATTGAGCATTGGAATCAGATAACTAGTGTAGGAGCTATTAGCGAGCGCCGTATTCCCCATGACCTGAGCATTTTCCAAGAGCATGCCTTTCATCAAGTCATACTCAAAGTTTGGATCATGAGGTGGCGTGCACGGCTCAATCAGGAATTCTTTTTGGAAGCCATGGAAATCCAGGAAGGTGAGTGGGTTGTATTTCGCAATATGTTCCGCAATTGTCTGGGATTCCGGTTGCGTCTGGTAGCCATGATCACGGTTGATGTCTAGCCCCGTACTACTGGAGCGAATATTATGGTACATCCCATCTGGATTTTCCGTGAAGGTAAAGCAGAAGAAGAATTTGTCCAACAAATCTTTCACATTAATGGTAATCCCATTGGCTTTGTCGCCATTCAGTTGAATGCTGTCCTTCCCGATAATCGAAGCATCCATTCCCGCCATCTTGAAGGTGAAGGCCGCTTGTTTCGCAAACATTTCAAACAGTGAGCTGACAATATCGATTGCCGGTTGTTCATCCGGATGGGTGTTATGAATGAAGATTGGCAGTTTATAGTCTAATTTTCCTTCTGCCAATAATTTGCGGACTTTATCAGGGTTCTTCAACATTTCCGGTGTGAGGTGATTGAGGTAATTATCAATATCTTGACGTTGGCTTGCCACATAGCCTACACGAATCGGGCGTCCTTCTTTGGAATAGCCGATCACTTCAATATCCACATAGCGGTCTTTGGCTGCCTCTTGAACCACCTTATCCGTTCGCTCGACCATTTCATCGTACGTTTCAAAATGCTCATACGGACGCATGTTGTAGAGTTTTTTGTACAGCAGAGTCCCATTAGTATCGCGGATGGTTAAGGCAAATTCCCCCATGTATTTACGATATGTGCGGCGTAAGTTATTCGGCCAGCGCCCCTCCAAGTCTTTACTGCCTAGGAGCGGTTTAATATCCAAAACTAATTGATTGGCTCCGGTCTGGGTCGCTGTAATCACGTTCTCCTTCCCGTCGAACTTTCCACTCTCAATGTTCCACTGTTTCAATTCTGTGATGTCCTTACCCCCAAAGGTAATCGTTAAATCCTTCACTGAATCAAAATCCTGTTTTAATTCCACCTTTTCTTGGTGTTCTTCCGTCATGTAGATGGTTTCTTTTTCTGCTTCCACCCCATTTTCTGGGACTTTATCGGCAGCATTCTCATCCTTATCGCTCTGAACCGGACCATCTAACGGTTCAGTCCCTGGAATTTCAAAAGGATCTTGTTTTTGCTCACTTGGCTGTGTTGTCTGCTCTTCGTCTTTTTGATCAGGCGCAGAGACTACTTCTGCTGTTTGTGATGACTCTTTAGTTTCTGATTGTGAATTGACATCAGACGCTTTAGCATCAAGGATAATGACTGGCTCTTCACTAGCTTTAGGAGCAACAATGGTATCTGCTTTCGCTATTTGTGCTTGACTCGCCGTGATCACTGCTACTGAAACTAACCCTGATAACATCATCTGCTTCATATTGAGTTTATAACGCTCCATATTTTCCTCCTTGGACAAGGCCACTCCCTAAAAGTTTCGGCCTCTCTGTCCTTTTCCTCTTCTAAATGACTATCCAAAAAACTCATCCCCACCAGAAATGATAGTGAGCATGAGAAAAACACACCAACCTTTTTATTAACCAGAGCCACCTCCTGACCTCTTTATTTGAGCGCGCTTTCCTTTATGAAAAGCTACTAACATCTGGTTAAATATTAACATTTACTTAATGTTATGTAAACGCTGTAATCGTTGGTGTGCAAGTATTTACAAGAGAAAAACATCTTTTTCTTGAGCCAATCTACATCTCAGCTGAAGCACTTTTTTTTTACCATCTCCCCTGCCACTCAGGGACAAAAAACAACCATTCGCGCACACCCTCTCCTTTTTCGTTATCACTATGTTATGGCGCACCCATCCTTACCACTCAAGGACAAAAAGTGACTGTTCGCGCACACTCTCCCTATTTGTGTCGTCATTGTGTTACAGCACGCAAAAGAAGCTCACCACCATTATGGCAGTGAGCTTACTTTCTTCAGTATAGTATCAACTATTCGCCTGTCCATTCTTTTACACGGTCAGGATGGGCTTTAATCCATTTTTCAGCGGCTTGGTCGGCACGCACACCATTATTGATGTCCACCATGATGCTCTGCATTTCATCGAGATCCCAATGGAAGCGATCCAGGATAGCATAAGCATCTGCCATATCGTCTTTCAAACCACGGCGCACCATGGTATGGATGTCATCGCCTTCACCATATACCCCTTTTGGATCTTCGAGGAATTTCAAATCGTAAGTTTGGAACATCCAATGTGGCGTCCAACCAGTGACGATAATCGGTTCCTGGTTCTTGATGGCCTGACCTAGTTGCGTGGTCATAGCCCCCGAAGAGGACGTACTGAGCTCCCAGTCGCTCAAGTTCGGATAGTCCTCGAGCGCTTTTTTGGTGCTTTCGGTAATTCCAGCTCCGGGTTCAATTCCGGTGATGACCTTCCCTGCTTGATCAGTGAGGTCCGCGATAGAATCCACGTCCATGTAACTGGGTACGGTCAGTCCTGTAACGGCCCCTTCCAAATTGGCACCTAAGTCCTCCATGTCGGCCCCGTATTCTTCATACTGTGCGCCATGGGTCAATGGCAACCACGCCGACACCATTGCGTCAGCATCGCCCGTCGCTACCGATTGCCACATGATTGCATTATCCAGAGCAATCATTTCTACATTGTAGCCCTGTGATTCGAGAACTTGGGCAATCACATTACTAGAGGCAATTTCGGAATCCCAGTTCACATAAGCGAGACGAATGGTTCCTTTTTCCCCGGTATTCCCGGTATTCAATGAACTTTCAAACGCGCCTTCGCTACCAAAAGTCAACACGAGCCCAACTACCGCCAGGAGCGTAAGTAGTATCTTTTTCCACATAACTCTCCCATGCACCTCCTATTGATCCTTGGAGGTGAAACCGTTCGTGATGCGGTCCACCGTGATCGCCAAAACAACGATCCCTAAGCCGGCAACGAAGCCATTACCTACTTGTGATTGTTGTAAGGCGGTGAGCACTTCATTTCCTAACCCAGGTGCACCGATCATCGAACCAGTAACTACCATGGACAGTGCCAACATCACGGTTTGGTTGACCCCAGCCATAATCGTTGGTTGGGCAAGTGGGAGTTCTACCTTGAATAATTTTTGCCGCGGCGTGCTTCCAAATGCGTCCGCTGCCTCAATCAGTTCGGTAGAAATCTCTTTGATTCCTAATTCGGTAAAACGAACCGTTGGCGGCAAAGCAAAAATCACGGATGCGACCATCCCTGGTACCATGCCGATACCGAAGAAGGCAACGGCTGGAATCAGATACACAAAGGCTGGCATCGTCTGCATGAAGTCTAGGATGGGTTTAAGGATGGTGTGGGCTAGTGCTTTCTTTGCACTCAAGATCCCCAATGGAATCCCCACGATCACCGCAACCAAACTGGCCACTAATACTAAAGTGACCGTATCCATCAGTTGTGACCAGAGTCCTTGGTTTAAGACAAACCCGAGCCCTAATACAACAAAAACAGGTAAGCCCCACTTCTTCTTAGAAGCGAAGTAAGCAACCACCGCTACAATCAAGATAAAAAGAAACGGTGGGATAATATTGAGTCCGTTGGTAATACCATGCATGAAGGCACTACCACCCGTTTTAATGGCTTCAAAGAAACCACTGAGATGTTCTGTCAGCCAATCCGTCGCCTGCTCAACCGCTGGCCCAACTGGAAGGACTGGAATCGATAAGAATGTATTCATTATTCTGCGTGACCTTCTTTCTCGTCATTGGCTGTGTCATCAATAGTTAGGGGACGATAATTCTCTTGGTTGGCGGTTTGATCAAGCATCCCGAGATCAGGTGTGTACTCATCATCTGCGCTACTTGCCAAAATCATCGCTTCACTGTCAGACAGCCCCTCATCTTCTTCTGAGGCTAATTCACTGATAACCATGCGCCGGTTGACATATCCTTGCAACTTGTTGTCATCATCCACCACTGTAACGACCATGTTGGTTTTTGTCATCACATCGACAATATCGCTAAGTGGGGTATCCACTTTCACTACCGGCATATCGTGACGGAGAAGGGAGTCGATGCGCAGATGATGTTTATGGCGATTCTTGGCAACATATTGTGCCACATCACTATCGGTCACATACCCCTTGAGGACACGATGATCATCCACAACCGGAATGCTTGGCATGTTCATATCTTGCATGATCCGCAATGCCATGCGCGCACCGGTACGTTCCATATTGATTAATCCGCGTGGTGTTGACATCGCGTGCTCTGCCGTAAAGACTTTAGAGCGATCGACATTTTCAACGAAACGTTCCACGTAGTCATTTTCTGGATTCTCAAGGATATCTTCACCTGTCCCGATCTGAACAACGTGTCCATTACGCATTAACGCAATACGATCGCCTAAGCGCAAGGCTTCATCCAAATCATGCGTGATGAAGACGATGGTTTTACCGAGCTCTTCCTGCAGGCGCAAGAGTTCATCTTGCATTTCAGTACGGATCAATGGGTCCAAAGCAGAAAAGGCTTCGTCCATCAATAGGATTTCAGGGTCATTGGCTAAAGCGCGTGCTAACCCTACCCGCTGCTGCATCCCACCGGAAAGTTGATGTGGGTATTGGTCGATATAGGGCCCTAACCCTGAATTTTCAAGTGCTTCTTTCGCCCGTTTTTCACGTTCAGCCTTATCGACGCCTTGAACTTCAAGGCCGTATTCGGTATTTTCCAAAATCGTTTTATGTGGGAATAACGCGAAGCTTTGGAAGACCATGCTAACCTTCTTGCGACGCACCTCGCGTAATTCTTCCGGTGAGGCTTTAGTGACATTGACGTCATCGATATAGATATCACCACTGGTTGGTTCGATCAAGCGATTGATCATCCGTAAAATGGTGGATTTTCCTGAACCAGACAGTCCCATAATCACAAAGGTTTCACCTTCATTGATATCAAATGAGGCATTGTAAACACCAACCGTAGCACCTGTCTTGTCGACAATTTCTTCCTTAGGTTTGTTCTGTTTCACTAATTCTTGGGCCGCCCGGATTTGTTCCGGCTTCCCATAAATCTTACTTAAATTTCTAATTTTAATCGTGGCCATGAGTGCTCCTTCCACAAAGTCCATTTGCCATTTTCATTATTGACGATAAATTCACATTTTCTACCGTAACAGATCTAAATGACAATCTCAACTCATACACCTTGGCAAACTACCGTCATGACGGGATTTTTAACTCTGTATTGTAGTAAGCACTAACGATGAAAGAGGTTACACATTGATTTGAAATCAAACATTTATAAGTGATTAAGGAAAGAAAGTGAAATAAGAATAATGGATTTTTATCTAATTAAAAACCTCTATTAGCAAAAAAAACACCGACAATATCTTTAAACATTATCGGTGCACTTATTAATGAATGGTATTTTTCGCTTTGATCTATTCGACAGTCTCCTTGACGCTCCGCAAAATCCAATATCCTTTTTCAAGAGCAATGCGTTCGACATTACCGAAAACTTCCTGCATTTTGTCGCGGGCACTCGGCGCTCCCTGTTTCTTCTGGATGACAACCAGTAAATCCCCACCTGGCGCTAAATGCGACCGTGCCTCTGTAATGAAACGATGAACCACCTGTTTGCCTGCCCGAATCGGTGGGTTTGTCAAAATCCGCGCATAATCTGTTGCCTGTACTTCACTGTAGCCATCGGATGAATGAATGTTCACGTTCAGCACCTGGTTTGCAGCCGCATTTTCCCTCGCTAAGGCCAATGCGCGCCCATTGACGTCGACCATCTCTACCGTACGTTCGGGCAACTGATGCGCCATGACGATGCCGATGGGTCCATAGCCACACCCCAAATCGAGAAGCGGCCCCATATTTGGTACAGGCGTTTTTGCGGCCGCCTTGATCAATACCACGCTACCAAAATCTAAGCGTTCGCGAGAAAAGACCCCACTATCCGTTATAAAACGGTATTTTTCATCGAGGAGGGTCGTTTCATAAGTTTTACGGTCATGAGCCAATGAGGCATTATCGTCAAAATATTGATGAGCCATGAGCTAACCTTCCTTCGCCAATGCTGCCAAACGATCACAGATAGCCGTCAATTCATCTGCTGGAACCGGGGTATCTCTAAGAGCAGGTGTCGTGCGTTTGGTCTGTTGGTAGAGCACTTCCACATTGTCTAATGCTTTGACATCGCTGATGCGCTGATGTTCATGCAAGTAAGCAAGGTAATAATAACTCGCCACATTGCCGGCATAGTGGAGCGGTTTATCCGGGTTAGGGTCTGCAGCTACCTTCATTGAATAATCACTAGAGATGACTTCCCCCGCTAATAGGAAGGCCTGCATTTTTTCCAAACGTTCCGCCTCTGTCGCATCCTGAGGGAGTTCTTCGGTCAATGTTGCATTGAATGCTGACCCGATTTCAGGCGCAAAACTCGTGAAATCACCGATCACTTGGATTTCATCGCAGTCTACACCGATCCGTGGCGGTTCAAAGGAGCAATAGAAACGATAGACAATATCGTTTGGTACCTGCGTTTCTTCTTCGCGCTGACGATTTTGACGTTTAATCGTCTCAAGCGGTCGTGCAAACACTACAGCGGTAACGTGGTGATGATTCCCTCGTAAGCGCTGATAGAGGGGTTCACGGAAACGACGATCCAAATTCGTCGCGTCATACACATTGATCGGTGCTTCGCTCGCAACGAGATCATCTTGAAGCACTTTGAACACTTGCGCATGGTGCGCTGGTGTCTGCACACTCGCCTCAAGTGTGTGGAACAAAGCAAAGCGCGTTTTATCGCTGGAAAATACTTCAACGTCAGGAAATTGTTTGGTGTATGTACTCTTACCTACCCCTGGACACCCAATAAGGATGTAGGTTTCTTTCGTCATTAGTCACTAGCCTTCTCTCTTTCTGAATGATCGCCAATTTCACGTGAGATTGACGTTTAAACTCGCATAAGTCTGGCGCTATTATAGCATTATTCTGCCTTACTCCCAATCCTTGGTTATTAGAATCATCAAAACGGATCATTTGAAATAACGATGCCAAACGACTTCATTCAAAAGTTTTTGGTTAACAGATATCCTGGGACTGCCCATCATCTATTTTAGCTATTGCTAGGCACAAAAAGCTCCCCTTTAAGTAGTTTTAGGAATTTCCCTGTCTACTTAAAGGGGAGCACATCAAGCTGATACACTCAAAGAGGAGCTTTTGATTTCTCAACAATATCTACTTAAAAACGTACTGACTCTGCTAGTACAGCTACGAATACGTTACACCATAGATCACTTAAGAGCAATAACGTCTATCTGAGTAGACTGTCTTCGTGCTCAAGAGTCTCTTAATGGGATTGACGTCTCCGCTTCAGCCAGAGGAACAAACCAATAAGGACCACAACGATAGCCAGACTTATTGCCCAACTTGAGAAGTTGGTAGCTTTTTTCACTTCCGTTGTTGTCACACCTGCTTCGTCTTTGTCTGTTGATTTAGGGTGTTTAACAGTATCTGGTGCTTTAGCTTTTTCTAGCTGTTCTGATTCCGCACGCGCTACCGTCTCCGCCTCATCCACTGCTGGCAACGATGTCATGTTGACTGAGGCATTCTGACTTGATGCAGCTTGGGCAGCGTTAGTAGCGATTGGTCGTGTCGTTGCAAAATCTTTTACTGGACTCCTGTCAGCTGGGAGAGGAATCTCAGGACGTTCTGGGTTCGCTGTCTCTGGCTGTTCCGGTGTTTCTGTTCCCGGCTGATCTGGGTTCGGCGTTTCT
>JAUMZL010000024.1 GCA_030528155.1 Aerococcus sp. | reverse complement strand
GTTCCGGTGTTTCCGTTCCTGGCTGATCTGTGTTTGGCGTTTCCGGTTGTTCCGGTGTTTCTGTTCCTGGATCTTTTACCGTTAAATGATCGAGCGCTTGTTGCAATGCAGCCAACGCTTCATCAACCTCCGCTTTTGTCACTTCAGCAGTCGTGAGTATCTTTTCAGCAACAGCAAGCGCTTGTTGCAACGCCGCAGCGCTTGTTTCCACATATTGAGTGAGATCAATCTCAGTCGCTTGTTGCACTTTTTGTTTGAGTGGCGCTAGATAGGTGGAACGAACAATGAGCTGTGCCTTGGCTTGGTTCAATGCGCTGACCAACTGATCGATTGTCGCCTGATCTTTGGCGCGTTCATATTGTTTCTTCGCATTATCATAAACTGCTTGATAAGTAAGCACACCGTCTTTGAGGTAATCCGTCATGTCGGTTGCCGCGAACTGCTCCAGCGCTGTCTTGAGTGCTTCATAATTCAGTGGTTTCTCTTCTGTGCCATTGATCACTGTGTAGTAGTCAAAGGAAACTTTAGGCATAACCCCTGCCACAGGAGCATCCTTAACCACAACTTTGACTTGATGTGTGCCAGAAGCTAAGTTAGTAACTTCGAACACTTTGGCTTTAGGCTCACTGCCTGGCACCGTTGTGTAAGTTGGGAATAATCCTTGCGATTGGCCGTCAATGAAAATTTCCACGTTAGCGCCCGCAACAACACTGTTTCCTTCCAATTTCATGAAGTATAGTGCGACCCCATTACCAGTGAAATCAAAGCTAAAGCTGGCATCTTTAGTGGTAGTTTCAGTAACCGTGCCGTTCTCATGTTTTGCTTCGTTCCATTCGCTCCAACCTGGTGAATAGGTGATAGATGGATCACGGTCATCCTTGTTAGTAGTGAGTGGTGATTTTACAACGTGAATAGTCATGGTTGCGCTGAGCTCTGGATTTTTGGCATCGACCGCTGTTACGATCAATGTTCCCATCCCATTTGCCGTGATTAACCCATCACTATTAATCGTTGCGATTTGAGAAGGTAGCCCAAGATCATTAGTCACCTGCCAAATGATGCCACTACCATGCGTTCCAATTGGTGCATAGGAAGCAGTTAATTGCATCGTTTGCGTTTCATTTAAGTTTAATTGATCGCTAGGCGCATTCAGGATGAGCTGTTCAGCCACTTTTTCAGGAATTTCATTCAAGTTGTACGTTTCACCTTTTACGGTCATAAAACGGATACGATTGCCGTTAATGACGGTAAATGGCACCCGGTTTCCCTGGCTATCTAGAACCACTACTCCACTGAGACGTGGATATTGCACCGTTACTAATCCGCCATTCTTGGAAAGAATGGAGGCATGGTTGAGCTGATGATCCGCCCAATCCATGGTCACTTCAAAGTTGCCACGACCCACTAACCCGGAGATATGGCCATCTGCCCAAACATCTGGTAGTGCGGGCAACAAGTTGAGATAACCTAAGTTGCTCTGCAATAACATTTCTGCTACCCCAGCAGTATAGCCAAAGTTTCCATCAATTTGGAAAGGAGGATGAGCATCCCATAGATTTGGATAGGCACCATTTTTAAAGAAGGCTTGAATAATCTTATACGCATGGTTGCCATCGCCCAAACGTGCCCAAGCATTGAGGCGTTGTCCCATCCCCCAGCCCGTCGCATCGTCACCGCGGTCGGTTAAGGAGATGATTGCTGCTTGCCAATATTCCTTGTTATCAATATTGATCAGATCACCAGGGAATAAACCTAGCAAGTGCGACAAGTGGCGGTGCTTACGATCCGACCCATTGACGCTGCCTAAACTTGTTTCTTCATACCATTCTTTGATTTGCCCGTCTGTTCCAATTTCGATCGGTTTCAATTTAGCTTGAATGGCTTGCCATTGTTTCACGAGATCCGCATCCACTCCGAGTGCTTGTGCGGCTTCAATGGTATCTTTGAACAGTTGCCAAATGAGTGATTGTTCATAAGTATTACCAGCAGTATATGGCCCGTGTTCCGGTGAATAGGCCGGCACGGTTTCTAAGCGTCCCGTCTTAGGATCTTCACGTAAAATTTGCTGATAGAGTTTGACTTCTTCCTTGAGCATTGGGTAGATGCGATCTTTCAGGAAGGCTTTGTCCCCAGTATACTCATAGTATTCATAAACATTCTGCAAAATCCATGGTACAGCTGCTGGTGACCAGCCCCAACTGAATGCCCAGCCTGGTGCCGTCCACCCAAATGGTGTATTTTGCGTATGCGCCGTAAATCCATTGGCTTCGCCCGGTTTGCTGACCACACCGAAGTAATCTTTCGCGGTCACACGTCCTGGCTCACGCAAGGAATCCACATAGTCAATCAATGGTAAGGCTGTTTCTGCCATGTTTGTGACATACGTTGGCCAATAGTTCATCTGTAGGTTGACGTTCATGTGATAATCGCTACCCCATGGCACGCGGGTTTCATCGCCCACGCGGTTATTCCATACTCCTTGCAGGTTAGCAGGTAAATCTCCGGCCCGTGAAGAGGAAATTTGCAGGTAACGCCCATATTGGAACAATAAGGTTTCCAAATAGCGACGTTCACTTTCACTCGCCTTGCCACTGTTATATTTCACTAACAAATCGTTGGTCGCCAGTGGACTAGCTTCTGAGGCTAATTTTAAGTGTACACGATCAAAAATTTCTTGGTAATCAGCTAAGGCAGCGGCTTTCACAGCATCATAACCTTTATCACTCGCTGATTGTAAAACTTTTGTCACACGTGCTTTTAATGCTTCATCGCTCTCACCCGTGCGGTAGGTAGGATAACTGTTCTTGTAATCCGTACCTGCCGTGATGTAGAGATATACGGTGGTGGCATCTTTGATTGAGAGCGTATCGTTCAATCCAACCACCTGACCATCCACGGGAACGGCTTGAATCTGTCCGTTGAATTTCATCTGATTATCATTGAGTATTCCTTGAACAGAGAGCGTATTCCCTTGAACGGTTGTCGTATAGGTTTTCTGGAGATTTTGGGTGGTGTTGTTATTGATAGGGAATGCCACTTCAAAATTCATCTTGGCTTTGCCATCTGCTGTGAGTTTAATTACCAGCACATTATCCGGATAGCTTGCCAAATATTCGCGGTGGTAATGCGTTCCATTCATATCAAAATCAACACTAGCAATTCCCGTTTCAATGTCCAACTGCCGACGATAATGATCCGCTGTCCCATCTAAGTGGAAATCCAGATAAATATCACCAAACGCTTGATAAGAGCCGTAGCCATTTTTGCTACCGATGATTTTATCGGCCATCTGAGCGGCTTTCGGATCACCCTTCAAAAAGGCTTCCTGTACCTTCTTGACGTAATCTGCCATGGGAATACCATCCACCATGGTGATATTGCCACCATTGTAGTCAGGGCGGTTGGCACTCGGCCCCCCATTCCAGAGAGTCTTATGGTTAAAGGTCAAATGTTCCTTACTGATTTCACCATAAACATTGGCCCCCATGTAGGAATTTCCAATAGGTAAGGTAAGCTGTTGCCAACGATTCTCCTCATCGGTCGTTCCAAATGCCCCACCTCGATTAGGAATTAGTGTCCCCTGGCTCGTCGGTTGATCATAATGCAAGTTGAGGTGTTCCTCTGAATTCACCGTTGGATCCGGCTTATCCGGCTTCTTGCCTGATGGTTGCGTGGTTGTGTGATCATCGTCAGCTGAAACACTCTCATCCTTCGTGAGTAGCTCATCTGGATGAATGGGTGCCGTCGACTCCACCTCTTCCTTTTGGCTATCTTCCATCGTCCATTCCTTAGCCACCTTGGCTTCGACTTGATCCCAGAAGGCGCGGGAATCATCCTCGCCTGTTATTACAGACTGTGTGGTCGTTTCCGTAGCTGGCATGGCTTCTGCCGCTTCAGCTGTCGCACTGTTCGCCCCAACACTGACGAGTAAGAACAAGGTACTAAAAAGCCACCAACGCGGCTTTATTCGTTGTTTCATATGCTCTCCCCTTTCATAAAGTGATACCGCTTACATTTATGAGGCTATTTAAGCACATTTTTAGGGCAAGTTCAAGGAATTCAACGTATTAATATATTATTTTTCCGCTTGCCATTTCCATAGTATTCGGTATCACGACTAACTATCACATACTGATCACGTTAGACTCCCCTCACTCGTACTCATATGCTTGCCTTAATAACATCGCTTGTCTCTAGTAAAATTTGGCATGATATTCACTAAAACATTATCTTTCTATAAAGTGCTGATGAGTACTCGCTCAGTTGCTTGACTCGTGACAGACGGCTCCCTCATCTTCACTTGAAAACGCAAAAAAAGCAGGCACCAGCAATTGCTAATGCCTGCTTCTTTAATCAACTGCCTTTGAAATGACGCTATCGCTACCTCACCTGCATCTATACGATGCTTTGTGAAGAATATAGATGTACCATTATAGTAGGCGTTGATTTTGATCACAAATTCACGATTTTAAGCACAAACTTTCTCGTGTATCGATCACTTAATCGTTATCCTCATTCATCATCACAAACCCATCTTTGTTGGTTTTATGATCATTCACCCCAATGTAATAGATCAGAGTTTGCAATTCATTGGCTAGGTCCACATTTTGAACAAAAATATGATCGCTCACATGTAAACGTACAGCGGTAAAGTTCAAGATCCCCTTGATATCGGTTTTCTCTAATTCCGCAACAACATCCGGCACAGCCTCTTCTGGAATGGCCAAGATAACCACCTTGATCTCCATGTCCTGCAAAATTTCTACCAGGTCATGCAGTGGATAGATAGGCACCCCATTTTGTACGGTGCCCACAATCTCTTCGTTGACATCAAAAGCCGCACCAATGCGCACATTATTGCTCTTCTTAAAGTTATAATGCATCAACGCATTCCCTAAGTTACCCGCACCAACGAGACCTACTGTCACCAAACGATCTTGATAGAGTTGCTTGCGGAAGAATTCCAACAGAATTTCTACATCGTAGCCGTAGCCGCGTTTACCGAGGGCACCGAAATGCGAGAAATCACGCCTAATGGTTGCACTGTCAATTTTTACTGCATCGCTGAGTTCACTAGAAGAAATCCGTGTCTTGCCCATGTTCGAGAAAGCGCGTAGGTAACGGTAATATAGAGGAAGCCGTCGAGCCGTTGCTCTAGGTACATCGGTCATATTGCTTATCTCCTTTCACAATCCTATCTGTATTCTAGCAATCATGTGAGTGAAACACAAAACTTTTTACTAAGTTTTATATACTTATTTGTGAAAAGAGCATTTTCTTTCCTTTTCGTATTTTTTCAATGAGAAGTATTCCTCTAATCGTAGGTGCGTTTTGGGAAGAGGTGGGGTCTGTGCTAGAATAAAGAAGCATATTATAGAAAGGATTCGATATTATGATCCTCTTACAAGGTTCCCAATTAGAGCGACGCTTCGGAGCAGATGTGCTCTTTTCCAATATCAACATGACTATTCAAGATAACAGCCGGATTGCCTTGGTTGGCCGCAATGGCGCCGGGAAATCCACCCTACTCAAAATTTTAGCTGGCATTGAAGCCCCTGATGAGGGGACTATCTCCAAAAATCGGCAAGCACACATTGCCTACATGGATCAGCATGCCACGTTAGATGAATCCGCTGACTCCCGCACCATTTTTGAGGAAATGGCCAGCGTTTTCGCCGAAACGCGTGAACTGCTCAAAAAGAGCGAGACACTCGCGATGCAGGTGGCTGAACTCGCCGAAAATCCGAACAGCGCTGAGTTTCAAGCAGTCATGCAGTCCTATGACCGGATTCAAAATGAATTGCAAGCGCGCGGTGCCTACAGCTACGAGTCGGAAATCCGCATGGTGCTGAGCGGTTTTCAATTTCCTGAATCCGAATGGAATAAGGCGATCACTGAGCTCTCCGGGGGGCAACGCACCCGCCTCGCTCTAGCAAAAGTCCTCCTCGAAAAACGCGAAATTCTCATTCTCGACGAACCCACGAACCATCTAGACATCGAAACCTTGATGTGGTTAGAGAACTATTTGCCAAGCTATCCAGGGGCTTTATTAGTGATCAGCCATGACCGTTATTTCCTCGATCATGTCACCAACGAAACCTACGAAATGACAGGTGGTCGCCTCGAATACTACGCGGGCAATTATTCCTTCTATCTGAAGGAACGCCAAGTGCGGCTGGAATCTGCCGAGCGCGCTTTTGAAAAGCAGCAGAAAAAAATCGCGAAGCTGGAAGACTATGTCCAACGCAATATCGTGCGGGCCTCCACCACCAAGATGGCTCAGAGTCGCCGCAAGCAATTGGAGAAAATGGACCGCTTGAAGAAACCACAACAGGACGAACGAGCCCCCTTCATCCGCTTTGCCGCTGATGAAGAGAGCGGCAACGTGGTATTAACCGCTGACCACCTAGGCATCGGCTATGATGGAAAAGAAGTCGCCTATCCCATCTCTATCGATCTCCGCAAACAGAATGCCTTAGCGATCGTCGGGCCGAATGGCGTTGGCAAATCGACACTGCTCAAAACATTGATCAAAGAAATTCCACCGATTCGCGGAGATTTTACCTATGGCGCTAACGTTCATATCGGTTATTATGACCAGGAACTCGGTAATCTGCACTCAAAAAAGGACGTCTTGCATGAAATCTGGGACGATCACCCAACCATGACAGAGCAAGCTGTGCGTTCCTTGCTCGGAAGTTTTCTTTTCAGTGGACAAGATGTAGAAAAATCCGTTGCCAGCCTCAGTGGGGGCGAAAAGGCGCGATTAGAACTGGCTAAACTCAGCCTCAATCACGATAATTTATTGTTGATGGACGAACCGACCAACCACTTGGATATCGATTCCAAAGAAGTATTGGAGAATGCGCTGATTGAATACAACGGCACCATCCTCTTTGTTAGCCATGACCGCTACTTTATCAACCGCATCGCAACAGCTGTGATTGAAATTGCCCCAGACGGCTCTACTCTCTATCTCGGTGATTACGACTACTACCTGCATAAGAAACGCGAACAGGAGGAACGTTCGGCCGCCATGCGTGAGGAGGGTCCCGAAGAAGCCACTCCGGTTGCTCCGATTTCTAGCGATAAGGCCAACTACATAGCCAATAAAGCCGAACAGCGCACGCGTCGCAAACTCCAGCGCGAAGTTGATCAATTGGAAGAAGAAATCGAAGCACTCGATACCAACATTGCTAGGATCGAACAAGAAATGCTCAACCCAAAATATTTAAATGATCCTGGCGCTCTCAATGATCTGAACAAACAACTACTGGATGCAAAGGCAACCCAAGCCACCGCCATGACGAATTGGGAAGAAAAAGCACTCGAACTAGCGGAATACGATGATTAATACTGACAAAAAAACGGCTGCTTTCCTTGTGTAAAACAAGAAAAGCAGCCGCTTTTTAGGCTTCGATGACACGGATCGGATGATCTAAAGCGCGCATCAGATGATCGAAGTCGCTATATTTAATGTTTAATGTCAGTGTATTTTGGAACGGATGGAAACCGACTGTGGCACTTTCACTGTGATCCACGTCCGTATCGACAATGACTTCCACCTTTTGCTCGGTATCAAACATCACTCCAAACGGCGTCACGACCCCCGGCTCCACATGCAATAATTCTTCTAAGTAATGATCACTCGCAAAGGAAAGTCGCTTGTCATCTAATGCTTCTGCCAGCTGATGAATATCCGCCCGTTTCTCATCGCGTAAAATCACCAGATAGAATTTCTTCCCTTTTTTGCCCTTTAGAAATAGATTTTTCACCTGTTGACCCGGCAAAACAATGTCTGTGTCTCGCACAGAAGTAATGGCTTCATGTTCCAAACGATCAAAGGAAATATCGTATTTTGCTAGTAAATCATAAGCCACTTGTGGATCAGGTAGTACACTCATTATTTTCCCTACTTTCCTATATCTTTTGGACTTTTTATTGATATTTAAATGTTGCCAATGCGTCCCCGGTTGGATCGGCTAACACCTGGTCTAATACCGAAAGAACACTTTGCTCTTCGTTAGTCCCAATCTGGTAAGTCGCATATGGCAATAATTGTGGTACGGCATTAGCCATCGCCATGCTGAAGGTCGCCACTTCCATCATGCTAGCATCGTTCATTTGATCGCCAAATACCATCGTCTCGGCTGGTGAAATATTGAGTTTCTCCTGTAACAACTGAATGCCGCTCCCTTTTCCACCACCAGCAGGAATTATATCGACAAAAATATTGCCGCTCGTCATTGCCTGTAAATCTGGAAAGCGGCATTGCAGTTCGTCCAATAGCGGATCATCAGGATCTAGCGGTTCTTTGGCGATAATGGCAATTTTCGTGGCCACTTCATCAGCTGGAATAGCGCAAAAATCATCAAGCACCACTACCACGCCGTTATAGATGCGGGCAATTCGCTGAAATTCCGGGTCTTTACTGATGACATAGGAACGTTTACCCGTGGAAATATACACGTTCAACTGATCATTGAGTGTAGCTAGGTAATCCGTCACTTCCAGAAATTCCGAACGTGAAATCCCGTTCACACGCAGTACCTCACCGTTATGCACCATGAAATTCCCATTGTCTCCGATGAAATAGAGATCGTCCATATCCTCTTCAGCGAACTGCAATTTCAATTGATGATAGCTGTTCCCGCTCGCAATCACCATTGCGATACCTTGTGCCTTGAGTTGCTGGCGAATGTGATGAAAGTGTGTGCGATCATAGGTTTTATCCTCGCGTAAAAAAGTTCCGTCCATGTCTGTTGCTACTAATCGAATACTCATACTGCTCCTTATCTAAAAAAAGAGCGAATGCCGGGCACTCGCTCTTTTTTGCTTGGTGTTCATTTCCCTAGCATCTAGTGATCCAAAGTTTTTTGGTTTTAACCAAGAAATTTTTTGTTCATTTTCCTATCGTCTAATGAGCGGCTACTAGATGGCGCCCATATGAATGATAATTACATTTTATCTGGTGCTTTAACCCCTAACAGACCAAGACCATCTTTCAAGACAATCGTGGTTGCCTTAACCAAGGCTAAACGTGCATTCAATTGATCATCTTTATCCAAGATGCGGGTGTTCCCATAGTATTTGTTGAATGCCTGTGCCAAGGTGATCGTGTATTTAGCGATGACGGATGGTTCATAAGTGTCAAAGGCGCGCTGAACGTATTCTGGGTATTCGTTTAACAATTTAACAATTCGCCAGCTAAAGTCATCATCCAAGTGGTGGATTTCGTTAAGGTCAATGTCTACCCCAGCTTTTTCTAAGAGGCTCTGTGCCCGTGCATTGGTGTATTGAACATAAGGACCGGTTTCACCTTCGAAACGAACGACTTCTTCCAAGCTGAAGTCGAAGTTGTTCAACCGTTCGCTCTTCAAGTCGTGGAAGATAACTGCCCCAACCCCAACTTCTTGGGCTACCTGTTCCTTGTTTGGTAAGTCTGGGTTTTTCGCTTCGATTTGTTCTTTGGCTAAACGTTGCGCTTCATCTAAGACATCTTTCAAGAGGATGATCTTCCCAGCACGGGTAGATAATTTCTTCCCATTAACGGTGATCAAACCAAATTGGATGTGGTGCATTTGTTCTTGCCATTCCTTGCCCAGTTTAGCGAGGACAGCTTTTAATTGTTGGAAGTGAACCGCTTGTTCGCTCCCTACCACGTAAAGACTTTGAACAAAGTCAAAAGTACGTTTCCGGTAATACGCGGTTGCTAAGTCACGGGTGATGTAGAGCGTTGCCCCATCGGATTTTTGAATCAATGCTGGTGGCAGATTGTCATCATCCAACTCTACAATCTGTGCCCCTTCATTTTCATGTAATAAACCGTCTTCTTTCAAATCATCGATGACTTCTTGCATCTTGTCTTCATAGAAGGATTCACCCGTGTTGTAGTCGAATTCAACGCCTAAACGTTCGTAGATAGAGTTAAATTCTTTCAAGGATTCATCACGGAATAATTTCCAAAGCTCGGTCACTTCTGGATCGCCATCTTCCAAAGCTTTGAAGGTGGCGCGGGCTTCGTCGTCCAATTCTGGGTCTTTTTCTGCTTCAACGTGGAATTTAACGTAGAGTTTCACTAATTCGTTGATCGCATCGTCCCCACGTACATCTTCCGGGTTCCCCCATTTGCGGTAAGCAACGATCAATTTACCAAATTGAGTTCCCCAGTCGCCCAAGTGGTTGATTTTTACTGGATTGTAGCCCAATTTTGCCACGATTTGTGCCAGTGAGTTCCCAATCACAGTTGAACGTAAGTGTCCCATTGACATTGGTTTAGCAATATTTGGCGAGGACATGTCCAAGGTAATGTTGCGGCCTTTACCGAGGTCTTTTGATCCATAGCTCTCGCCTGCGTTTAATACTTCATTCAATACGGTGTTGGCCGTTTCTGTCCGATTGAGGAAGAAGTTAACATATGGGCCAACCGGTTTGATTGCTGCAAATGCGTCGCTTTCTGGCAATTTTTCTGCAATTTCCTTAGCAATTTCTACTGGATTCTTCTTCCAAGTTTTTGCCAATTTGAAAGCAGGAAAGGCCCAATCCCCATTTTCGTCTTTGTTTGGTGCTTCAACAATATCACTAATCTCTGTGGCAGTGAATTCTTCGCCAACTACTGGTAACAATAATTCAACAACTAGCTTTTTACTCTCCATACTATTCTTCCTTTCATCTTTCCTAATTTCCTATGCGTACCCTGTGCGTGTTCCCATAAAAAAAGCCCCTACAGCACGCAGCTGTAGAGGCATGGGTTTGCGGTACCACTCTACTTCTTCGATTTCCAGTCATTGCTGGAATCCAGAAGATCTCTGTGTTGATAACGGAATTCTCCGAAACGAGCTACTGATAGGGTTCACCCGTTTAGTCTATCTGAGCGCGGTTCAACAGTTAGTTCATTGACGGCTTTCACCCTTCCGTCTCGCTGAAAATTAACACCCTGTTTACTCTTCTCAGTACATTTGTTTATATAGCTATGAAAATGAGTATAGCATCTCATTGTGAAATGTCAACACTCACCTCGTGATGAATCCTGCTACTGTCTAAGACCGCATGGACTCATCACTGCCTTTTTAAAGTGACAACACTTACTTTATCGAATGGTTGCGCCAATTTTAATTCCATCATAAAGCCATTGAATGCCCAACTACGTCTCAATCAGACGATCAAAGTAATCGGTATCCAAATAGCAAATAATTTTGTGTGAATAAGACAATCGCCCTTCTTCCACCAAATTGCGCATGACTTTCCCTGCTGTTTCGCGGGTTGTTCCTGCATATTCAGCAATTTCATTAATCGTAATTGGACAATGAATGACCGCCTCTTTGCCTTCCGTTTTTGCCATATCATATTTCAATAGGCTGACAGTTTGAATCACGCGATCATAGGCACTAGAAATCAGTGTCATCTGAATGCGTAGCTCATGGTAATTGAGGATGTGGGCCAGCTGATTATACATCAACAGTAATTGGTCATAATTATGTCCAATCACCGACTCAAACAAGGCTTTTGGAAGTAACAACAGATCGACATCGGTCTTGGTTACCGCACTGTACCCATAGTAATTATTATGAGCAAAATTCCGATAAGGGAAAAAAGAGTTTTCTTTAATGTAGTCGACGTAGAAAAAACGATCCTCAGAATCACGGCGATCCAGTTTCACGTAACCTTTTAATACAAAATAATAGTAATTCAACAAATCCTGCTGGAAAAACAGAATCTGCCCTTTGGAATACTGGTGAATAATCGAGTTAGCTTTTACTGCGGTTAAATCTTCACTCGACAAATTTTTAAAAAACTCCAAACCTGCCAAGTTCTCAATATAAAACTCTAAATCTCGGTTCATTCCTCTGCCGCTATAGGGACGAAAATCGCATCAGTGCCGCCTGTTCCTACACTAATTGTTCTTCTTCCACTGATAGAAGCCTCTCTCCCCCTTTATCACTGAGAGCTATTTGGTAATGATCGTTCCGCTCTCGTTTTCGATGTAGTCTTTTAAGTTACCTAAAGAGGTAATCACTGCGGTACCAGCTGGGTTATGTTCAACAAAGGCACTTGCTGCTTCTACTTTTGGCAACATGCTTCCTTTAGCAAATTGGCCTTCTGCTTTGTAGGTATCTAATTCTGCTACCGTTACTTTTTCCAGTTTCTTTTGGTCTGGTTTGTTGAAGTTAACGAAAACATTGTCAACAGCAGTCAAAACGATGAAGGTATCGGCATCGATCATTTCTGCTAATTTTTCAGATGCGAAGTCTTTATCGATAACAGCTTCTACCCCAGCTAATTGGCCGTTTTCATCGCGGTATACAGGCACACCGCCACCACCAGCGCAAATGGCTACATGTCCATTATCAATCAATGTTTGAATAAAATCAATTTCTGGTAAATCTACTGGTTTTGGTGATGGTACCACTTTACGCCAGCCACGACCAGCATCTTCAACAAATGTGGCGTCAGATTTAGCCATTTCAGCTTTTGCTTCTTCTTCAGTGTAGAAAGGTCCGATTGGTTTAGATGGGGTTTTAAATGCTGGGTCTTCCTTGTCAACAACAACTTGGGTCACAACCGTCCCCACAGATTTTTCAATCTGACGTTGTTTCAACGCATTTTCCATCGCAATTTGTAACCAGTAACCAATGGAACCTTCTGTCATTGCTACTAAGGTGTCCAATTCAAACGCTGGGTTCCTGTCAGAATCAGCCGCGATATTTTGTAATAATAAGTTTCCGACTTGTGGCCCATTTCCGTGCGTAATGATTAAGTCATTACCCGCTGCCACCAATTCTACTAATTGTTCAGCAGTTTTTTCGAGCGCTTCTTTTTGGCCTTTTGCACTTGGGTCGTCCGTGAGAATCGCATTACCACCTAAAGCAACAACAATTTTTTTCTTTGACATGAGACTAATCTCCTTACTATTTTTTACCAAAAATGGTTAATTGACAACATAATAACGCTTCCATTGACGAATAATAGGATCACTGAAAAACGATAACCAGCCGCCCACCCCTACTGTTAGTAGAGGTGGGAATGTTAGCTAGTTACCCTCAGTCAATGATTGATTTTGTCAATGGCAATAAGATTGGCTAATTGATTAGATATAAGCAGCAGCAATCATCATCGCTAAGCTAATGACACTGATCAATACGAGGAATTTCCAAACGAATTTCCACCAGGTCGTGATGTTAATGCCTGCTAAAGCCAAACCACCCATCAAGATACCGGATGTTGGTGACACCAAGTTTACTAAACCAGCAACGGTTTGGTAGATGGTCACCATCAAGCTTTTCGCAATCCCAGCGAAGTCTGCCAATGGTGCCATAATCCCCATGGTCGCAGCAGCTAAACCGGAAGTTGATGGAATCAAGAAGGACAGTGGAACATAGAACAAGGAAGCAATCGTTACGAAGACCCCTTTGGATAAACCGGTAAGGGAGCTTTCACCCCAGTGCAGGATGGTTGCTGTAATTTGACCGTCGTTCATGACCACTTGGATCCCACGTGCCACTGCAATAATCAAAGCAACGGACAAGAGATCTTTGGCCCCTTCGATAAAGTTATCCACGATTTCTTCTTCAGCCATACCGGAGTATTTCCCGATGATAATAGCGAAGACGAAGAAGAGGAAGGTAATTTCAACCAATGACCATTGACCCATTGGCAAGATAGATGAGCCAACGAAATGACCGAGGAATGGCACACCCATCAACCAGTTGTGGAAGTTTTCAAACAATGAAATGTTGAAATCAGACCATGGAATCAAGGCGATGATCATTAATGCAAAGGTGAGGCAGAATAATGCCAATACTCCTTTTTGTTTGCCGGTCATCTTTTCACCATCATTACGTACTTGGAATTTCGCACGTTGTTCTTCAATGGTGTCATAAACGTAAGAGTTTTTAATGTCTTTGTGTACTGAAGTTGCATAACGGGTAACGAAGATAGAACCTAATACCCACATCACAACGAACATGATTACACGTAAAACAATTCCTTCACCGATACCGATGCCGGCTGCATCAGAAGCTACCCCCGTTGCGAATGGGTTCACCGTTGATGCTAAGTTCCCTAAGTTGGAACCTAAGAAAATAATTGCAGTAGCTGTTAAGGTGTCAAACCCTAAAGAGATGGTCATTGGGATCAAAATTGGGTAGAACGCGATGGTTTCTTCCCCCATCCCATAAGTAGATCCACCGAGAACGAAGATGAACATCAAGATCCAGATCAAGCGGTTGATGTTGTCCTTGTTGGCTTTCATAACGTTAGCAATCCCCGCGTCAATCGCGCCGGTCTTGTTAACAATTCCCAAGAACCCACCAATGACTAACACGTAAACGGAAACTTCTACTGCACCGCCCGTTGCGTCGGTTCCTAACATCCCACGTACTGGTGCGGCAATGACATCCCATAATCCCTGTGGTGTTTGTGTTACAGCATGATACGTACCCGCAATAATGCTCCCGTCGTCGTTAACATCATACTGACCACTTGGAATAATCCAGGTGAGCACCGCCAAAACAGCAATCAAGAGCAGCAAGATCGTGAATGAACTTGGCAACTTGAACCCTTTTTTCTTCGGTGTCTTAGTTGTATTCTCTGACATTTCTAATTCCCCCTTTTGTAAATTAAGATTAGATTAACAAACTCTTGCTAACAAGAAAATAACTTTTTTAATTTTGCGTAAAATTTATGGTAAAAAAGGTTAAAATTATCCCCACTTTGAAGAAATATAACTTTATTTAGCGCAACAAGTACGGACAGGGACTTTTTATCACGAGTTCACTGTCATGTAACCCTATAGTCCAAATTGCAAGTGGCAGATAGCTCCTCATCCTCAAAAGAAAACGAAGCCAGGATGACATCCATCCTGGCTTCGCAGGTTCATCTGGTCCCGCCTGTCTCTTTTTGAGAAGAAACGAGGACCACATTTCACACTGATTGATGGATGAAGGATTCTTTTGCTGTCTCCTCCATAGTGAGTATTCATAATGCATCTGATGGAGAGTAAGAAAATCATCGACTTTCCGCATCATCTGCAATCTAAATCTCGTGTACGGCGTTACAACGTGACACTTCCTAACGCCATATCAGCGATCAGTGATTTACCAAACTATACGCGTGGAATGAACAAGTGACCGGCAGTTGCTGCCATGATCGCTTTGATTGAGTGCATACGGTTTTCAGCTTCTTCGAATTGACGACCTTCTTTGCTTCTGAAGACTGCGTCGCTGATTTCCATTTCTGGAACACCGTATTTGTCATACATTTCTTTACCAATCTTCGTCTTGGTGTCGTGGAAGGCTGGCAAGCAGTGAAGAACAATGTAGTCACCTTTGATGTGGCTTACTAATTCTTCGTTGATTTGGTATGGTTGAAGTAAGTCAATACGTTCTTTGAACTTGTCTTCTTCACCCATGGATGCCCAAACGTCAGTGTAGAGAACATCAGCATCTTCTACAGCTTTTTGAATATCAGCAGTCACTTCGATCTTAGCACCGCTCTTTTCAGCGCGTTCTTTTGCTAAGTTCAAAACTTCTTCGCTAGGGTTCAATTGTTCTGGGGTTGCGATTGTGATAGAAACACCTAACATTGCCCCTGTAACTAACAAGCTGTTTGCGATGTTGTTACGTCCGTCACCACAGTAAACTAATTTCAACCCTTTTAATTTACCGAATTC
Organism: Aerococcus sp.; assembly: GCA_030528155.1. GTDB lineage: Bacteria > Bacillota > Bacilli > Lactobacillales > Aerococcaceae > Aerococcus. The sequence goes on along the minus strand of JAUMZL010000024.1, from coordinate 10,707 downwards.
TTCTTTGATGGTCATGAAGTCGGCGATCATTTGGGTTGGATGCCAGTCGTCGGTCAAACCATTCCATACTGGGACACCGGAGAATTCAGCGAGTTCTTCAACCATTTCTTGGCTGAAACCACGGAATTCAATACCGTCAAACATGCCACCGAACACTTTAGCGGTGTCTTCAACACTTTCTTTTTTACCGAATTGCGTGTCGCCAGGGCCCATGAATTCTGGGTGTGCCCCTAAGTCGTTAGCTGCAACGGTGAAAGCAGAACGTGTACGGGTTGAGGTTTTTTGGAAGAGAAGAACGATGTTTTGGCCCTTCATGTATTCATGAGGAATGCCTCGTTTCTTCAAATCTTTCAAATGGATGGCGAAATCGATGAGGTATTCTAATTCCTCTGGTGTGTAGTCGATTTCTTTAAGCAAACTTCTTCCTTGGAAAACTCCTGTCATTGGCTTAGTTCCTTTCTTTTGTTTAATCACTTAGCGTTAATCGCAAGTAAATTAGATGTTTTCACGGTAAAGTGGCATGGTCATGCAACGCGGACCCCCACGACCTTTAACCAATTGTCCACCTTCGATTTCATGAACAAGAATGCCATGTTCTTTCATCAAAGCGTTGGTAATGGTGTTGGCTGTGTAAACAACAACTTCACCTGGAGCAACAGCTAATGTGTTAGTACCATCATTCCACTGTTCGCGCGCTGCGTCAACAGGATCTCCACCACCACAGCGAAGTAATTGAACACTATCAAGGTTCAAAGCTTCTTTCAAGATGGATTCGAGGCTTTCTTCACGTTTAACGATCTTGAGTTCTTCATCACCTTCACCTGGTTGAATATCAAAGACGGTCAAGTCGCCTTCAATTTCTGGGTGGATGGTGAATTTGTCGTAGTCAACCATCGTAAACACGGTGTCTAAGTGCATGAATTTACGGTTGTTGGCAATGTGGAAGGCCAAGATACGGTTAAATTCAGAACCAGCGAACAAGCGTTTAGCCATTTTTTCGATGGAACGTGCGTCCGTACGTTGGGAAATCCCGCAAGCAATCGTGTTGTTGCCGAGGATCAATTCGTCCCCACCTTCGATACGGGTGTTTTCGGTACGGTCATAGAAGCGATCAACTTGGCCGTTGCCGTATACTGGATGGTGATCGAAGATGTATTGACTGATTAAGGTTTCACGGTTACGGGTGTCAGAGTACATGTGGTTCAATGTGATCCCGTGAGCCATGGATGCGAAGTTGTCGCGTGAGAAGTAAAGGTTTGGCATTGGATCTACCAAGAATGGGTAAGCACTCTCGGTGTAGTCTACCAAGTGTTTTTGACCTTTAGCATTGATTTCGGATTTACGGAAACCAGCGATAGATTTCATCACCATAGCTTTGGTGTCCATACCCATCAAGTAATCTTTCAATGCGTCCGCAACGCGTTCACTAGAAACGCCACTTTCTTTGATCCAGTCGTTGATGTATTGTTCTTTTACACCAGCTGCATCAATAGCTTCTGTTGCAAGATCTTCAATGTAAACAGGGTTGATTCCCAAATCACGCAATTGTTTGGTGAACCCATCGTGTTCTTTTTGAGCATCTGCAAGGTAAGGAATATCATCGAACAAGAGACGTTCGAGATAATCTGGCATTAAGTTAATTAATTCATCGCCTGGACGGTGAACCATAACTGTTTTTAACTTACCAATTTCTGAGTAGACATTAATTGGACGATCAGTCATTAATATTCTCTCCTTCTCTGTTTTATTCTTTATTTACTACACTGGTATCTTAACACACCTGGTAAGCGCTTACGCCAATCCCTTAGCAAATAAAATGTGAAATTGATCTCATTATTCACATTTTTCTGTACAAATCCGCATAACGGCGGGAAAACGCCTTCATCAATTTTTTATTAAAAAATTTTGCGCCCATCTCACGCTTCCCCTCTCGCGATTCTAAAAACCGCATAAAAAAACACACAGAGCGCATACTATGCGTCACTGTGCGTTTTCATTTTATTTTTGCATAAAGTCTTTAGCTTGTTGGATGTGGTTCAAAACGGTGTTTTTACCTTGTAATTCCAACGCTTCGCCGATACCAGGGCCATGTTCTTCACCAGTCGTTGCGACACGAATTGGCATGTAGAGATTTTTACCTTTGATGCCTTCTTCTTTCTGGATAGCCTTGATGGCAGCCATGATATTGTCAGCAGTGAAATCTTCCATTTCATTCACCTTAGCTTCGAACGCAGCGATAACAGTTGGTGCTGTCTCTTCACTAAGAATTTCTTGACCACGTTCATCGATTGAAATTTGTTCAACGAAGAACTGCTCAGATAGTGGGACAATTTCAGCAGCATAAGACATTTCATCTTTGTAAAGCGCCACCAGTTTTTCTGCCCAAGCCATTTCGTCAGCGGTTGGTTTTTGGGAGAGGTGACCAGCTTTTTCCAAGTGAGGCACCGCCAATTTAGTCACTGTCTCTAAATCAGCAGCTTTCACGTAGCGGTTATTAACCCACGCCAATTTCTTGTTGTCGAAGGAAGCTGGAGATTTGCTCAATCGTTTTGGATCAAACATATCGATAAATTCTTGGATAGAGAAGATTTCTTGCTCTCCTTTTGGTGACCAACCGAGCAGCGTAATGAAGTTAAACATAGCTTCTGGCAGGTACCCAAGTTCACGATATTGTTCGATGAATTGCAGAATGGATTCATCACGTTTGGAGAGTTTCTTACCCGTTTCAACGTTGATGATCAGGCTCATGTGGCCAAAGATTGGGTGTTCCCACCCTAAGGCTTCATAGATCATCATCTGTTTTGGTGTATTGGCGATGTGGTCATCTCCCCGCAAGACGTGGGAAATCTCCATTTCGTGGTCATCGACAACCACCGCAAAATTGTAAGTTGGCGTGCCATCTTGTTTCATAATGACGAAGTCGCCACCGATATTATCGGAGTTCACCGAAACGGTTTTCTTGACAATATCTTCCCATTTGTAGTCTTTATCGGTTGGTACACGAAAACGAATGGTTTCAGGACGACCTTCTGCCCGTGCTGCTTCGATATCTTCCTGGGAACGATCACGCCATTCACCAGAATAATGTGGCATTACCCCATTAGCTTTTTGTTCCGCACGAACAGCTTCTAATTCTTCCGGTGTGTCGAAGGCATAGTAAGCATTACCGGATTCAATTAATTGCTGAGCGTATTTTTGATAGAGCGCATTACGTTCTGATTGATGGTAAGGAGCATGTGGCCCACCGATGTCTGGACCTTCATCCCAGTCCATGCCTAACCATTTCAGGTTCTCTAACTGACTGCGCTCACCATCTTCAATATTCCGTTTCTTATCGGTATCTTCAATTCGAATAATAAAATCGCCACCAAAATGACGAGCATAGAGGTAGTTAAATAATGCGGTTCGCGCATTGCCGATATGCAAATGCCCCGTTGGACTTGGCGCATAACGGACTCTGATCTTATCTGCCATGAAAGTCTCTCCTTATTCTAGAATTCATACGTTCCCATTCTAACATAGATCGCCCTCTATTTCTCAACAAAAGCCGATAAACAAAGGATTGTCGGCTTGGTCAATTAGAGATTGCTCTTGAAATAAAAAAAGAGCGCCGCCAAAGCAGCGCTCCCCTCCCTCTCGTGGAGTTACTCAAAACACTCACATGACATGCGTGTGTTCACTTTTTCGATTTAGATCTTAGTACATTCCTGGTTGTGGTGCTTCTGGTGCATCAGATTTTGGTTCTGGATGGTCAGCAACTACAGCTTCTGTTGAGAGGATAGCTCCTGCAATAGAACCCGCATTTTGTAAACCAGAACGGGATACTTTCACTGGGTCAACGATACCATCTTGGATCATGTTTACCCATTCACCAGTTGCGGCATTGTAGCCGATACCTTGTTCTTTATTGCGGAGTTGTTCAACAATCACGGAGCCTTCCAACCCAGCATTCTTCACAATCTGACGAACTGGTGCTTCCAAGGCGCGGCTAACAATTTGCGCTCCCGTTTGTTCGTCGCCACTCAAAGTTTCTGCTAATTCATTAACTTTAGCTTGAACATTCATGAAGGCTGTTCCCCCACCGGAGACAATCCCTTCTTCCACGGCTGCACGTGTCGCATTCAATGCGTCTTCAATGCGCCATTTGCGTTCTTTTTGTTCAGTTTCGGTCGCTGCACCAACGTTGATCACAGCAACCCCACCTGCTAATTTAGCTAAGCGTTCTTGTAATTTTTCACGGTCATAATCAGAAGTGGTTTCTTCGATCTGACGACGAATTTGTGCGACACGTTGTTCGAGTTGTTCTTTGTTGCCTTTGCCACCAACAATCGTGGTGTTGTCTTTGGTGATGGTAAGGCTAGCAGCTTGACCTAATTGTTCCAGGCTCATGTCTTTCAATTCCAACCCGAGATCATCGGTAATGACAGTCCCACCGGTCAAGATTGCCAAGTCTTCCAATTGTTCTTTACGACGATCACCGAAGCCAGGTGCTTTAACCGCAGCAACGTTGAATGTCCCACGAATCTTGTTCAAGACTAATGTTGGGAGAGCTTCCCCTTCCACATCATCAGCAACAATCAAAAGGGATTTCCCTTGTTGAACAATTTTTTCCAATACAGGTAAAATATCTTGAATGTTGGTGATCTTCTTGTCTGTTAACAAGATGTATGGATCTTCCAGGTTAGTTACCATTTTATCGTTATCGGTAACAAAGTATTGAGATAAGTAACCACGATCAAATTGCATCCCTTCCACAACGTCTAATGTGGTATCGATGGACTTGGAGTCTTCAACCGTGATCACACCATCTTGGCCTACTTTTTCCATCGCTTCAGCAATCAAATGTCCTACTTCTTCATCCCCAGAAGAGATGGCAGCAACATTAGCGATCGCTTCCTTGGAATTCACTTGTTCCGCAATTTCACGCAAACCGGAAACAGCTGCTTCAACAGCTTTGTCGATCCCGCGGCGAATACCAACTGGGTTAGCACCTGCTGTCACGTTCTTCAACCCTTCATGCACAATAGCTTGGGTCAAAACGGTAGCAGTCGTCGTTCCGTCACCAGCAACATCATTAGTTTTTGACGCAGCTTCAGTCACTAACTTCGCACCCATGTTTTCAAAATGGTCTTCTAATTCGATGTCTTTCGCAATAGTTACCCCGTCATTAGTAATCACTGGGGAACCATAGCTACGTTCCAAAACAACGTTACGTCCTTTTGGCCCGAGTGTTACTTTTACGGTGTCTGCTAATTGGTCAATCCCACGTAAAATGGCTTGTCTTGCGTCTTCAGAAAATTTAATGTCTTTACTCATAGTATGTCTCTCCTTCTTAATAGATACGGGTTACATTGGGCGAGAAGAATTAGTCAATGACTGCCACAATGTCCTTTTCTTTCATGATTAAGTAGTCTTCGCCTTCGAAGGTTACTTCGCTACCTGCATATTTTTCAAATAATACATGGTCGCCTTTTTTCACTTGCGGAGTGAAGTCATCGGTGGCATCGCTTACTGCAATTACTTCACCAATTTGTGGTTTTTCTTTGGCAGCAGTTGGCAATACCAAACCGGAAGCTGTTGTTTCTTCTTGTTCTTCTTTCACTTGAACAATGACACGTTCATTTAATGGTTTTAACATTAACGTTCCCTCCATCATTTACATTTAATGATTCGTATGATACGCATCATTAGCACTCGAATCATTAGAGTGCTAATTGACATTAATAATAGTAACCCTTTTTGGTAGGGATTGCAACAGAAAAGGTTGACTTTTTTTGACCTTAATTATGATGACGCTTGCATTCTTTCTTACTTTTCGTTACATTAAGGGAAAGATCTAGGAAATTCTTCCCTAAATAGATGAGGAGGGAGCTTAATGTCATCCAAAGTTATCTTAACCAATATGGGGTTGCGCGCCCTATTCGCGCTGGTCTTTATCATGATGGCGATCAACAGCGCCACCTCTACTTCTGGTAGCTTTGACTTTGTAAAGATTCTTTTCGTTTGCTTTGCAGCAAGTAATGTTGTTCAGCTCATTCGTTTCTTCCCGCTCTATCGCGCCTTGAAGCAGAAGGAAGACGAAAAATAGTCAATTGATGGAAATCAAAAGCCTGTGACAATGGTTAATAATCACTGTCACAGGCTTTTTTAGGTATGGATAGTAAAAAGGGGAGAGGGGAGTGGCACCGCTAACTGCCTCAAAAATCTCCCAGCAGCGTGCTGAATTGAAAGGACATTGGCTGGCAAGTCAGCCTCTCTTCAAGAAGTGGTATCTGCTTACTTTTTGCCAGCAAGCAGGTGCTCTAAAATTTGCTGTGTCAGTTCACAATCAGACAGGGCATCATGAAGAGTTGACGAGACAATGCCGTAATGATTGGCGATCGTCTCCAAGCGATAATTATCCAAAAACTTCAACTGCTTTTTCGCTAGCTTTAGCGTATCCCACGTTTTGTTGGCAAACGGGGGAATGCTGCACTTCTCGCACGCCAGATTGATAAAGCCTAGATCAAAGGCAAGATTATGCCCAACAAGCCGTTCATCCGTAGCAATAAATGCACGCAAATCTTGCAACACCTGTTGAATCGATCGGCCGTTGTCTAATAAAAAGGTCGAGGTAAGCCCCGTTAGTTGCGTAATCTCTTCAGAAATAGCCACATCCGTTAGAATGTACGCTTTGAATTGATCAACAACAGCGTGCTGACGTACACGAAGAGCCGCAATAGCCAACAATTGATCCTTAGTAAAATCAAGTCCTGTGGTTTCCACATCTATGACGGTATAATTGCCCGCTGCTTTTTCCTGATTCAAACGCTTAAACTGCTTCGCTTTTTGCTTTTTAGCCGCATTGCTGAACCCCTCTTTGACCAGATCATTCGTAGGCTTTTGCGGGATATAAACCAAATCCAGCCCTTCGCAGTTTATGACCTGACGCGCGGTTTGGAAGGTGCGGAAGGTATAGTGTTGCTCATTGTCGATACTATAAGATAATGTTGCCTCACCCACAGCTGAATGCTTCGTCACGCGTTGCCATAATTCCTCGCGAATACGAGCGCTCACGTCACCGACATAAACTCCCGTTGCAATTTCCTGCAACCAAAGCGTTAAATCACCACGTAAGGCATTGGGACAATTCTTCAGTGTAATCACAATCATCGCTCATCCCACTCCTCAGAATCTGAGTCAGAGGGTCGTGAAGCATAACTTTTTCTACCTGATACATTTCCATGCGTGTCCCACAACTCTAAAACATTAACATCCAAGTGACGCAGCTCCTCATCGACATCCAGAAGATAGAATAAATCACTCACAATTTGCTTTAACAGCTTCATCTCACGAAAGCGATCCCGACAACGATGACGCATCTCCGTTGCAATTTCCTCTCTCGGACATTCGCTTGCTAATTCAAACGCCAGCGGAATGGTAATCTGTGCCTTGTATAAATCCGCCACGTCATAGACGAATGACCGCTCATGACCGGTATGCACAAACCCCAAGGCAGGTGAACACCCGAGTGCCGCAATAACGCTATGACAAATTCCATACAAACACGCATTCCCAGCTGTGAGTGCTTGGTTGACCGCATCGCTTTTGGAAAAATCATCCACCTGATACGACCGTCCATGCCACTCCACATCTGTTTCTTGGGCCATGCGTTCATAAACTTTACGCATTCGCGTGCCTTCCTTGCCGCGCAAAGCCTGCATGGATAAGTGCTTAACATCCTCATTAGGAAAACGCATCTGGTACATTTTCTTAGCTACCTGTAGCCTAGTACGCTGATTCAATACTAACTTTGCCTGCTGTTCAAGCAAGGTGGAGCGATGCGTCAGCGGTACACCGGACGCATAATACCGCACCCCCTGTTCACCTACCCAGACGAGACTCGTTCCCGCATTTCCAATCAACTCGACCGCACGATGGGTAATTTCTGTCCCAGGTCCAAGCAACAAGACTGAGACGGTAGCCGCCGGAATCAAGCACTTCCCCCGCTCATCCAGGACTTCAATCGCTCCATCTTGGCGTGAAATTCGGCAGTGTTCCAAATAGAGAAAAGTGATGCGATCGCTCACACGCGGCTGCAGCTGAATATCCGCTTTTTTCATGGTGAACGCCTACATATGGGCAATCGTCAATAGGCCGCAGCCATACGCCTTAGCCCTACCAACGCCTGTCGTTAATATCTCACGAAAACGCTCTGGATCAGTGATCGTTAGTACCCCTTCATACACTGCTGTTTTGACATGAACGGTGTGACGACGACTTTTTCCTTTGTTGAAATTCTTCCACTGTGAGCCGACCACTCTGAACCCCTCCGGATCCAGCCTTATCCCCATTTGTTCTTGACGCTCATACAACCACTGCTGTTGCTGTTCCGTCGTCACATGGGCGTAGACTTTACCTCGTTTACCCTTTCCTGGGGAGACGGCATGCGTCGGATTTGCACACAGGCGGAAGCGCCACTGTTGCCCTGCCTCTAATTTTTCTAAAAGTGGGGCATAATCGCGTGTTTCCCATTCTTGGATAGGAGCATGATGCGAATTATTGGAAAAATCCGGTTTATCCTCGCTCACCACCAATACAAAAGGCTGATTATTCCACGTATCTACCCGCCATAATCGCCGTTTACGGCCACCAGGAAACGCCGATTCAATCATCCCGTGAATACGTTCCAGATTGGCAAGGTAACTCACCGTCGCACGACTATTAACATCTAAGGAGAGTTTAGTCATGTACATCTTGTCGCCCTCCTAACTCACTAAATGGGTCATGCTCATTTACGTTTGGTTCTTTATCCTCTATTTTTCGTGAATAATAAATCTCTTTAATGCCCCGATTGTCTAAGTTACGATGTCTACTGCTAAACGTCACGGGATTGTCTCGCCAGAAGACAGTCGCTTCGCCAGGAAGCGGTTCATAAACGAGGCGAATACGTTCTGATTCAAAATCATCTTTAGTTTCCTCATCATCCATTTCTGCACTTTTAAGTGCAGATACTAGATCCATATCAGGAACTAACTCCGGATGCATAGGTTCTGCGGGAGGACATGAGCGTCGACCAAGGAATAAAGGGTAGTAGGGATGCATCAGAGCTGTTCGAATCTTCTTCAGTAGCTCCTCTTCTCCTTCAAGACCCACAGTGAATTTAGCGTCATGGAGGTAATAACGATAGGTAATATACTTATCTTCTTTACGAGTGCCTCGCTTTAAAGTTATACCTGTTTTTCCCTCTTCATAATATGATCTTATCGCCGTATGAAAATCTACCTCAATCTGTCCTGGATGATCTACGCGCACACCAAACCGTAAATAATCAGTCAGTTCACTGAGATCATGTTCACGTGACCAACCGAATGCTGCAGCAATCATACCAATTACTGCACTCTTGGTAGGAAGTGATTCAGTCATCCGTTGTTCATACTTGGAAGCCAATCCGTAAGATTGCATTGGTGCTGCCAACCGTAAAAGTAAGGTAGCCATCCTACATCACTCGCTCTCCAGCAAAGATTTGAATCTCATTTTCAACAGCATCAAGTAGTTTATCAAAATTTTCGACATCTGTTACTTGATCAAATTTCTCATTACTGGATTGTGAAAGTAGTAAGGATTTTTCTGGTGATCCAAACATACTGGAATAATTTTTATACTGATTCGCCAATCTTTCCACTGACTCTTCCATATAGCCACGGTCGCTAACTACTGGCTTCTCAAAAGCTCCCACTAGGTTGATTGGTTGGTCCGTTCTGAAAGTCACAAGAACAGTGCTTGGTAAGGTCCGATTCGCATAGGAATTTTGCTTTCCAGTCGGCATACTCTTAATAAAGGCTTCTACATATTTTTTAACAATATAGCCTAAATCAATGGAATCAATAGATTTTATTTTGGAATTAAAATCATGAATAGCAACTGTTGTGTATCGATATAGTGTTGATGAATTGAACTCCGCAGTGTCTAAATGAGCTGCTCCAGCATTGTCACTATCCATAACATCATCTAATGCTGTAAAGTAGTCAAATTGGTTCTCAACTGCATGTGTAGAGATTGCATGGGCAACTTGTGCACAAGCATCTACATTCAATTGAGGAGTATTAGCGACCATTCGACCAAATAGAGAAATGTCTATACTGCCGTTTGATTTAATAACCTTTACAATTTCCTCTGCCGCTTTCTCTTGAGCTTTTTTCTTAGTCATATCATTTAAATATGAGTTATATTTATCCATAATATCGGAATACTTGTTAACCAGTTCATCGATAGCTGTTTTTCCAATAAACATCAATACATTATTATCAGGGATGACCTTTTTGATTATTTTTAGATACAATTGGCTTTCGCTATTGTCACCCTCTTCTAATCTGTTTTTAACTATATCTTCAAGTTTTTTTGTTCGTACTCCAAGCTGTTCTTCTGGAAATTCTTCTGTAAACATCACCCTCATTGCATGTTTCCAGCTTTGTGAGGATACACGAGCACGCGTAGCACCACCGTACAATGCGGTTTTAGGGCTTCCCATATCATCACGGTTGATACAAGATGGTGGCACAGATTGTAGTGCATGAACCTCTACAAATAAACGATTATTGTTTTCCTTTACCATTGTTATTGTCCTCCTTATGTGTCATTTTATAGTGCACCCCATAAACTTTTTTTCGTTGCGTAGATTGCAACTTTAAATGGAACACTTTACTCTGATAGAAAGTATTATCTTAA
>JAUMZL010000023.1 GCA_030528155.1 Aerococcus sp. | reverse complement strand
ACTTCACGTTTGTCATCGAAACCTAATTGGATAGCTTCGTAACCGTCAGTTTCCATGTTCTTCACTTGTAAAACAACGTTTGGGGTTGCTTCAACTACAGTTACAGGAACAAGTTCACCGGCTTCGTTAAAGTATTGGGTCATTCCAACCTTCTTACCTAAGATTCCTTTAGTCATGATTACACCTCCGAATTTTGATTTTTTAATAATTAAATTATTAACAACTAATATAGAAGAAACTCGTTAATTAGAGTTTGATTTCGATGTCGACACCAGATGGTAAGTCGAGTTTCATCAAAGCATCAACAGTTTTTGGTGTTGGGTTGATGATGTCCACTAAACGTTTGTGCGTGTGCATTTCGAATTGTTCACGAGAATCTTTGTATTTGTGCGTTGCACGAATAACGGTGAACAATGAGCGTTGGGTTGGCAATGGAACAGGCCCTGAAACTTGAGCACCTGTACGTTTTGCGGTTTCAACGATCTTTTGTGCAGATTGATCTAATGCACGATGTTCGTACGCTTTCAAACGGATTCTAATCTTTTGATTTGCCATGATATTTCCTCCTCGTCAGAATTGATATAGTGACTGGCTCAGTATAAATTCCCAACCACCCGCCATGACAATGCAACCGGGTGTGTCGCAACCTTATACGTCATCGCTCGTGTGCGCTCACGTACTCAGGGCATAGTAGCCCCCTAGTAAAAATGAACAGCACTCTTACGAGTATAGAGGAAATTGTCACCGATAGCAAGGATTTTCCTCAAAAAATCGCATGGAATCGCGACTTTCTTCCGTATGCGTTTTCTTCATCGCGTATCAGTGATAGAGCGGCTGATTATCTCGTGATAACCCCTCTGTAGCTGTTGTCGCAACGCTATTGGCAGTTGCTCTCCCACCACATTCACGCTGTGCTACAGCATCCCATATTATTATTATTATTTTTCAAAATGATTAGTCTCATGATTCATCCATTAAAAATCCCAACAAAAAAACGATGAGGGAAAATCCCTCATCGTTATCTCGTCTGATCAAAAATAATGCTAAGGACCGACTAGCTTATTAATTAAGCGTCAATCTTGGAAACAGTACCAGCACCAACCGTGTGGCCACCTTCACGAATAGAGAAGCGTGTACCTTCTTCGATAGCGATTGGGTGAATCAATTCAACTTTCATTGTCACGTTGTCCCCTGGCATAACCATTGGCGTGTCTTCTGGCAAGTGAATGATACCGGTAACGTCAGTTGTACGGAAGTAGAATTGTGGACGGTAGTTGTCCATGAATGGCGTATGACGGCCACCTTCTTCTTTCGTCAATACATAAACTTCAGCTTCGAAGGTAGTATGTGGGGTGATGGTTCCTGGAGCAGCTAAAACTTGTCCACGTTCGATGTGGTCACGGGTAATCCCACGCAACAAAGCACCAACGTTGTCCCCAGCTTCAGCGTATTCCAAAGTTTTACGGAACATTTCAAGACCGGTAACAGTAGTCTTAGCGGTATCTTTAATACCAACGATTTCAACTTCGTCCCCAACTTTGATGGTCCCACGTTCTACACGACCAGTAGCAACAGTACCACGACCGGTAATGGTGAAGACATCTTCGATTGGCATCAAGAATGGTTTCTCGGTGTCACGTTGTGGAGTTGGGATGTATTCGTCAACAGCATCCATCAATTTGAGGATGTTTTCTTCTTGTTCTTCGTCGCCTTCGAGGGCTTTCAAAGCAGAACCTGCGATTACAGGAATATCGTCGCCTGGGAAGTCGTATTCAGAGAGCAAGTCACGTACTTCAAGTTCAACGAGTTCCAATAATTCTGGGTCGTCTACTTGGTCCGTCTTGTTCAAGAATACTACGATGTAAGGAACACCAACTTGGCGAGCCAAGAGGATGTGTTCACGGGTTTGAGCCATTGGACCGTCAGTAGCAGCAACAACCAAGATTGCGCCGTCCATCTGAGCAGCACCAGTGATCATGTTCTTAACGTAGTCCGCGTGCCCTGGAGCATCGATATGTGCGTAGTGACGTTTTTCTGTTTCGTATTCGATGTGGGAGGTGTTGATTGTGATCCCACGTTCTTGTTCTTCAGGTGCTTTATCGATAGAAGCGTAGTCAGAAGCTGCTTCTTTGTTGATTCCGCGTCTTGAAAGAACAGTAGAGATAGCAGCAGTTAACGTGGTTTTACCGTGGTCAACGTGACCGATAGTCCCAATGTTAACATGAGGTTTGCTGCGGTCGTACATTTCTTTAGCCATTGATATAATCCTCCTAAATTTAAAAAGATCGAGCTATAAATAGCGTAGGACAACACTATTATAGAAAACGTCAAGTGCAAAAGTCAAGGAATGCTATAGACATCAAGCCTTTTGCACTGAGCGTTTAGTTAGCTTTAGTTATTTTTACCGTATTTTTCGATGATTTCTTCCTGAACAGATTTAGGAACAGCTTCATAATGGTCAAATGTCATTGTGAAGGTCCCACGACCTTGTGTGCTGGAACGCAAGGTAGTTGCGTAACCGAACATTTCAGAAAGAGGTACCATGGAATGCAATTGAAGCGCGTTTCCGCGTGGTTCTTGGCCTTCGATGCGACCGCGACGTGCAGAAACATGTCCCATAACGTCCCCTAAGTATTCTTCTGGAACAACAACGTCAACTTTCATCATTGGTTCCAAAATAACTGGGTTAGCAGTCTTAGCAGCTTCACGCAAAGCGAGAGAAGCAGCAACTTTGAAGGCTGCTTCACTGGAGTCGACATCGTGGTAAGACCCATCGAACAGACGAGCTTTAACGTCAACTAATGGGAATCCTGCCAAGACACCATTTTCCATAGCATCCTTCAACCCAGCTTCAACAGATGGGATGTATTCTTTAGGAACAGCACCACCGACGATTTCGTTGATGAACTCGAATCCGCCACCTTCTTCGTTAGGGATGAATTCGATGTAAACGTCCCCGTATTGCCCTTTACCACCAGACTGACGAACGAATTTACCTTCAGCTTCGGTCTGTTTGGTGAAGGTTTCACGGTAAGATACCTGAGGTGCACCTACAGAAGCAGCAACGTTGAATTCACGTTTCAAACGGTCAACGATGATGTCCAAGTGCAATTCACCCATCCCAGCGATAACTGTTTGACCAGTTTCATCATCCGTAGTTGCACGGAAGGTTGGGTCTTCTTCAGCCAATTTACCCAAGGCGATTTGCATCTTGTCTTGGTCAGCTTTGGTGTCAGGTTCGATCGCTACTTCAATAACTGGTTCTGGGAAGACCATGGATTCCAAGAGCACTTCATGATCTGGGTCACACAATGTGTCACCAGTTGTGGTGTTCTTCAAACCAACAGCCGCACAGATGTCTCCAGAGAAGATTTCTTCAATTTCAGAACGGGAGTTAGCGTGCATCAAGAGCAAACGACCAACACGTTCACGCGTATCTTTGGTGGAGTTCTGTACGTAAGAACCAGATTTCAAAGTCCCTGAGTACACGCGGATAAAGGTCAAACGACCAACGTAAGGGTCAGTTGCCACTTTGAAGGCCAATGCAGAGAATGGTGCATTGTCGTTAGCGCGTACTTCGATGGTTTTATCTGGGTCATCGATATCCGTTGCTTGAATTGGAGGAACGTCTGTTGGTGCTGGCAAGTAGTCGATAACTGCGTCCAACATCATCTGTACCCCTTTGTTCTTGAACGCAGACCCACACATTACTGGGAAGAAGTCCAAGTTCAAGGTAGCTTTACGGATAGCAGCTTTTAATTGTTCAACGGAAATTTCTTCACCGTCGAGGTAAGCCATCATTAATTCGTCATCCAAGTCTGCCAAGGCTTCGACTAAGTCAGTCCGCCATTCTTCGGCTTGTTCAACGTATTCAGCTGGAATGTCTTCTTCTTCGATTTGGGTACCCAAGTCGTCTTTGTAGACTTCAGCTTTCATCGTTACCAAGTCGATGATCCCGGTGAAGTTATCTTCAGCACCAATTGGCAATTGGATTGGATGTGCATTCGCGCCTAAGCGGTCACGAATGGTGTTAACAGAATAGAGGAAGTCAGCACCGATCTTGTCCATCTTGTTGGCAAAAACAACACGTGGAACATGATAGGTGTCAGCTTGGCGCCATACTGTTTCAGTTTGAGGTTCAACCCCAGACTGAGCGTCAAGAACAGTAACCGCACCATCCAAAACACGTAAGGAACGTTCAACTTCGACCGTGAAGTCCACGTGCCCTGGGGTGTCGATGATATTTACGCGGTGACCTTTCCAATGTGCAGTTGTCGCAGCAGAGGTAATGGTAATCCCACGTTCTTGTTCTTGCTCCATCCAGTCCATCTGGGAAGCCCCATCATGCGTTTCACCGATTTTGTGGATACGACCACTGTAGTATAAAACACGTTCAGTGGTGGTCGTTTTACCAGCATCGATGTGGGCCATGATCCCGATATTTCTTGTTTTTTCAAGAGGATACTCTCTCTTTGCCATCTTGTTTATTGCTCCTTTTCTTATGATTGAAAGTAACAACGTTTCCACCGCATATGTGGGAAAAGAGCTACTCTTCCATACTTAATCATGCGACGGAAAAGTAACTCCATTGTTTCCTACCAGCGGAAGTGTGCGAAGGCTTTGTTGGCTTCTGCCATACGGTGGCTTTCTTCTTTACGACGAACAGCAGCACCCGTATTGTTAGCAGCATCCATAATTTCGCGGCTGAGGCGTAATTCCATTTCGCCTTCACCACGACCACGTGCAGCCGTCACCAACCAGCGTAACGCTAGGGTTTGGGCACGGTCAGGACGAACTTCCATTGGCACTTGGTAGTTCGCACCTCCGACACGACGAGCTTTAACCTCTAATAATGGTGAAACATTTTCCATTGCTTCTTCAAAGACTTCCATTGGTTGACGACCTGTTTCTTCGTTAATCATATTGAAAGCTTTGTAAGTGATTGTAGCAGCCTTTCCACGTTTACCATCCACCATCAAGCGGCTGATCAAACGGGTCACCAATTTAGATTTATAAATTGGATCTGGCAAAACATCTTGTTTAGCGATGTGTCCTTTACGAGGCATTCATTATCCTCCTTTCATAGTTAGGATTTTTAACGTTTAATTTTTATTTCTTAGGTTTCTTCGTCCCGTATTTAGAACGGCCTTGTTTACGTTCATCTACACCGGCAGTATCCAAAGCACCACGGATGATGTGGTAACGTACCCCTGGCAAGTCCTTTACACGGCCCCCACGAATCAAGACCACACTGTGTTCTTGAAGGTTGTGACCGATACCTGGGATGTAAGCCGTAACTTCGAGTAAGTTAGACAAACGAACACGCGCATATTTACGTAACGCTGAGTTAGGTTTCTTAGGTGTCATCGTCCCAACACGAGTACATACTCCACGTTTTTGAGGAGAGTGTGTGTGAGTCGGACGGCTCTTCATTGAGTTATAACCATAGCTCAATGCAGGTGATTTTGACTTGGATTGCGATGATTTACGCGGTTTGCGTACCAATTGGTTAATTGTAGGCATCGACTTTTGCTCCTCCTTCCCTTACTGGGTTTTAATTGCTGGCCTTCCATGATCCACAGCTCCGCGCGTGTCATAAAAGGCTAAAATTAATCGAAACGCCATTTCAAACGTTTCGTGTAGTGTACTTATGTATCAGTCAGCACGACTGTATCTGATTCATATACAGGAATCTGCATACAAAAAGCACCTTCAACAGAGTAACACCCTAATTTAAGAAAGTCAATTCAAAATCTCCCTCTTCGCCGACTTTTTCTCACCAGTTGATTTTCCTCTATTTCTTCGTTTTTTCCCCTTTATTATTAACCTTTTAATCCTCTTTTAGTGAGAGGTATTGTTCTTGTCTCGGCTGATGGCATTCAAATGTTAATAAGGAATTTTTAAAACGGATGGCATTGCCCTCGTCTCGACCGGTGGAATGCCGAGTCCTTTAATTCTCTTTTAATGAGGGGTATTAGCTATAAGGGCATACCCTAACCAACGAAAAACAGCGCCGTTCACATGAACACGCGCTGTTTGTTTCTACTATATATCTAGTCGTTAACAATTGTTATCAAAAAGTATTTTTTCTTTCCGCGTCGAACCACGATGTAGCGTCCTTCAATCGCATCGGTAGCACTCACTTGGTAATCTAAATCTTGCGTCCTTTCACCGTTCAGGTAGATAGCGCCGTTCGTCACATCTTCGCGCGCTTGACGTTTTGATTTGTCCACGCCCATTGCTACTAACCAGCTCGCAATATCCATGGTTTCGCCATTGAACGTACTGCCCGGCATCTTGCCAAAGCCTTGTTCAATCTGGCTGGCACTCAGCGATTTAATGTCACCAGAAAAGAGTGCTTGCGTAATCGTCTCAGCATCGCGCAAACCCGCATTGCCATGGACAAACAAGGTCATTTCACGTGCTAACGCTTTTTGTGCCGCTCGTTTTTCCGGTTCGGTGGCGACTTTTTCTGCCAAGGCATCAATTTCTTCTTTTGATAAGAACGTGAAGTACTTCAAATAGCGAATCACATCCGCATCCTGTTGGTTAATCCAGAATTGGTAGAACTCGTAAGGTGAGGTTTTTTCTGGATCCAACCAAACAGCGCCACCAGCTGTTTTGCCGAATTTTGTTCCATCTGCTTTTAAAAGTAACGGAATCGTCAACCCAAACGCTTGTGCCTCAGGGCCTTCTACCTTACGAATGAGTTCCAACCCTCCCGTAATATTCCCCCATTGATCCGCTCCACCGATCTGCAGGCGAACATTTTTTTCTTGGTAGAGGTGTAGGAAGTCCATCGCTTGCAAGATTTGGTAAGTGAATTCTGTGTAAGAAATCCCCACTTCCAAACGCGAAGCGACAATATCTTTACTCAGCATGGTATTGACGTTGAACAGTTTCCCAAAGTCGCGCAAGAAGTCGATCAGCGTGAGTTGGTGTGTCCAATCATAATTATTAACAATTTGGAAATCTCCCGTGGTGTCCTTCTCAATGAAGAGTTTTTTCATCATGGCTGTCAATTTCTCAGCGTTGTGTTGCACCTGCTCCATCGATTGCAATTGGCGCTCTTCCGATTTCCCAGATGGATCTCCTATTGACCCGGTTAACCCACCAATAACAATTACTGGATGATGCCCTGCCATTTGGAATCGTTTTAACACCATGAAGGGGATTAAATGCCCAATATGTAGTGAATCACCGGTTGGATCTACTCCACAGTACAAGGTAATTGGCTGCTTATCAACGTAATCATAAAGCCCCTGTTCATCGGTTTGTTGGTTCACCGCACCGCGCCAGGCTAATTCATCCATAATATTCATTAATTTCACTCGCTTTCCTTTGCTATTAAAGGGAATTACCTTCTTCAGTCACAGTCCCACCATAAAAAAATCCCTACACGTTCAAACGTGTAGGGACGATATTTCCGTGGTGCCACCCAACTTGTATCAAAACCTCTCAGTTAAGATACCACTCATGGGCTATAACGCACCCGACCGAAAATCCTTTGCTTGGCGTGTGTAATTCACCACAACAGCTCGGCTAGTTTTCAGCACCCACTAACTCTCTCATGTCCCCTGTTGTTGCTACTTTCACGCGGACCGTCTACTTTGAAATCAGTATAACGAAGAAAACGGGCATGTGTCAATTCATACCTTAACGTACTTGCTCCCTATTAAAAAGAACAGAGAGAACTACCACTCCTCATGATCCCACATCATGCCATCCAATTGTCCCTGAGCCTGCTTTTGGCGTTTAGCGAGTTCGACCACGGCCTCCTCGCACGCTTCCATAAAGGCGCACGTTTCATAGTCCATAACTTCTGCTTTTGCCTGTTCTAATAGATCCTTTTGCCATTGCAATGCGTCGTTCATATGAGCCTCCTACCATGGGTTATGTGGCAATTCCGCTTGAAGTGTTTCCCATTCATCAATCTCTGTCTCCCAATTGGCACAAAAAGCATCAAATGTTGCCAAAAAATCAGCCGGAAAATGCTCCCGATGTTCAGCTAGCTGTGTCATCAACCAACGCGAGCGCTCCCCAAAATGTGCTCCCCGCGGCAAGGTTAATGCCATTTGGTACTTCACGAGACTGCGCCGCTGTTCTAATTCAGTAGCATATTGATGTTGCGCCAAGACAAAAGGAGGAAGATAGGTCATTTTTAGATTTGTTGCTAGTGCTTGGAAAGGTTTCAATAATTCACTGATCGAATACCCCTGACTACCGCCAGCTTGATATTCCGACAAAGGCATACCAACTGACGTAATAATTCCCATTTCCTTCCCTTGCCAATGATGTCCCATCGTGCGCATAAAATCATCCGCCAGCACAGCTTCAAACCACTTCGACACACGACCAGGCGCTTGATACCAGTAGAGTGGAAATTGAACAAAAAAACGATCACACTGTCTTAACAGCTGTTGATGTTTGTGGATAATTTCAGGTGTCAGTGGATCCGGAATTTCTTCAAAGGGAACCGTCTTGGGGGTAGCTGCCTTGAGGAATTGATGGCTACTAGACGTCGCTAAATCCGGATGTCCACAAAAAATAACCGTCTGCATAATGTCTCCCTTTCTATTGAAAATTTGCCGTTATGATTAGCGTGCGTTGCTATTCTAACAGCTCTTGCTTTGTCACCAAACAAAAAAAGCTTCCCGCGCCAAACGGAAAGCTCTCTCTTATTCATTTAATGAGGAACTAGTTATCAAAGACCGGAACTTGATTGCCATCACTCGCTTTTTTGAGGACGTCAGCGGTATCTTTACTTTGGAACGCATCCACAATCTTGCGGTAGGTTTCATTGTCCTTATCCTTACCGCGAGCAGCGATAATGTTCCAGAATGGCTCAGTTCCTTCTGAAGGTTCCTTATAGAGCGCGTCGTCAATGGACAGGCCAGCTTCAACGGCATAGTTGTTATTGATCACAGCCAGAGCTACTTTGGGGTCGCTCTTCGCTTGTGGCAACTGTTCGGCACTCATCGTCTGTAAACTCAGATGGTGAGGATTTTCCGTCACATCAGCGACGGTAGGAAAATCAACGTTCTCCTTCAATTTAATTAAGCCTGCTTTTTCCAAAGTACGTAACCCACGCGCTTCATTGGTCTTGTCGTCTGGCAATGTCACCTGCCCACCATCAGGAACATCCTTGAGATCTTTGACTTGATCAGAGTAAATGCCCATCGGTTCAACATACGTGAAACCAACGCTCACCAAATCCGTATGGCGCTCTTTATTCCACTCTTCCAAATACTGTACCGTCTGGAAGGCGTTGAGGTCGATACTACCATCAGCCAAAGCGGTATTTGGGGTCACGTAATCATTCATCTTCACGAGCTCCAACTTAATGCCTTGGTCTTTGACTTTATCCTTGACGTGTTCCCATGCATCTTGCTGATCACCAACGACGCCCACTTTGATCGTTTGCATCGAACTATCACCGCCGCCTAGACCACATGCTGACATCAAGACTACCACCGCTAATAATAAGAGGCTAATCCCGTATGTTTTCTTCATCATTCCCAACTCCTTCGCTGTAAAATTTTTAAGACGGTTATGTCTTGTGCATGACTATATCACATTCCTTTATAAAGTGCTAATATTTTTACAATTTTCTTTAATTATTTTCTAAAGAACTTGCCTGCTGATTCTCCCCTAATTAAATGTAACGTTTGTTAACATAAAAGAAAAACATTGTTATATCGCTGTTTATCCTCATTGTTTTGAGATTTTCCGCCAGTATTTCTTGTGCAATCTCCCACTTTCTGTACGTTAATACCTAAAAAAATGCCAAGATCTGATAAAAATCCGTGCACTTCGTTCTTTTTTGTGTTACATTTTATTACAACAAGCCGAGTGAGGCCACTGTTAATTGGATAAAACAATAATGGGTGATAACGATACCCATTACTAATGATAGGAGATTAATTGATGAAACATTTCACCGCCGAAGATATTCGGCATGAAGCAGAAGATAAAAATGTTCATTTCTTACGTTTAGCCTTTAGTGATGTCAATGGTACTTTGAAAAATGTCGAAGTACCTATTAGCCAATTAGACAAGGTACTCAGCAATAAAATGATGTTCGATGGGTCGTCCATTGAGGGCTTTGTTCGCATAGAAGAATCTGACATGTACTTGGTTCCTGACCTCGATACCTGGACGATTTTCCCTTGGACAGCCAGTGATGATCGCTCCATTGCGATGTTGATCTGTGATATCTACATGACGGATGGTCGTCCATTTGAAGGAGATCCACGTGGAAACTTGAAACGCATGGTTGAAAAACTCGGTGATCTCAACTTCTCTAACTTCAACTTAGGAGCTGAAGCCGAATTCTTCCTACTTAAACTCGATGAAAATGGCGAACCAACGACGCAATTGAACGATCATGGTGGCTACTTCGACTTAGCACCAATTGACTTAAGTGAGAATGTCCGTCGTGAAGCCGTCATTACATTGGAAGAGATGGGCTTTGAAATCGAGGCTTCTCATCACGAAGTGGCTGATGGTCAACAGGAAATCGACTTCAAGTACTCTTCAGTGGTCGAAGCCTGTGACCAGATTCAGTTGTTCAAATTAGTAGTGAAGACCATTGCGCGTCGTTACAATTTACACGCGACCTTTATGCCAAAACCAATCTATGGAATTGCTGGTTCTGGGATGCACTGCAACATGTCACTGTTCAATGAAAGTGGCAATGCCATGTATGATCCCGAAGCCAAAGATGAACTGTCTCCATTAACCTACCAATTCATCGCTGGATTGATGAAACACGCCAAAGCCATTACTGCGATTGGGAATCCACTCGTGAACTCCTACAAACGTCTAGTCCCTGGCTATGAAGCCCCGGTTTATATCGCGTGGTCTTCGCACAACCGTTCACCATTAATCCGCGTCCCATCGTCGCGTGGAAACTCTACTCGCATCGAACTGCGCTCCATTGATCCTTCCGCTAATCCATACTTGGTGATGGCAGCCTGCATCGGCGCCGCTATCGATGGGATTACCAACAACTTGAACGTGCCATCTGCGGTTAATGAAAACATCTATGGCATGTCCAGTGAAGCGATCAATGATTCGAATATCGATCAATTACCGCGCAGCCTCGGTGAAGCTGTTCACGAACTCAAACATGATCAAGTCATTATGGATGCTCTTGGCAAACACATCTCAACCAGCTTTATCACGGCTAAAGCGATCGAATTTAAAGATTACGAAATGCAAGTGACTAAGTGGGAATTGGATCGTTACCTTAAAACTTATTAATTTTACCCACAAAAAATACGCGCCTGTGCGAGGGCGCGTATTTTTTTATGGCGATCATTCAGCCAATATTAGTTATAATTAATTGTCATTGCGGTTGCCAAACAGGATAACCACCCGCAATAGGGACAGAAGGCTGGCAAAAACAGCGGCAACATAAGTCATTGCTGCTGCACGTAGAACTTTTTTGGCATAGGGGAGTTCATCGCGAGTCAGTAATTGCTCCTCATCGAGAATGCGAATCGCGCGCATCGAGGCATTAATCTCTACCGGTAAGGTCAACACTTGGAAGATAAAACCTAGAGAGAAAAGGATGATCCCTAAATTGATCAGGGTTTGGTTATACCCCATGAACACCCCCAGAATTAAAATCCCCCAGGAAACATTGGTCCCCAAGTTAACGACAGGCACAATGCTATTACGAAACTTCAAGAAAAAGTAATTCTTATCATCCTGAATAGCATGTCCGCATTCATGCGCAGCCACCCCTAATGCTGCAATCGAGGTGGAGTTGGCAGTAGCATCGGACAGCCGCAATACTTTATTGGTGGGATCATAATAATCACTCAAATTCCCGCCAACGCGCTCCACCCGAACATTGTTAATCCCCGAAGCTGCTAGCAATTGTTTAGCCACATCGGTCCCTGTAAGCCCACGCTGATTGGTATAGCGATCATACAATGAAAAAGTTCGCTTCACATTCCATGAAGCAAGTCCCGAGATAACGACTCCGATTAAGATTAAAATATAGGTTCGATCAAAGAAAAGAAATGGATACATCATCGCTTGTTCACCTCTCCTAGTTATGTTTCACTGCTCATTATACCAATCCTTTCCCTACTCAGCGAGATTAAGCTTCAAATTGATCATTTGTTAAACTTTTTTCAACAATTGCTTTTTTCACTATTTTTCCCTGTCTCTCTGACTCTCCTCTCTTTACTTTTTATTTGCTCATTCGTTATACTGAGACGTAATAACTACGTTTATGAAGAAAGGAGTTTCATCATGAAACCACGCCAGCTGCTCCTGGTGGGAATCAGTGCGCTAGCTTTGGCCGCTTGTTCGGCCCGTGAAGATAGCAACATGACCCAGCAGATGACAGACATGACGCAACAAATTAACTATATTCAAGTGAATGAAGCGAGCTTGCAAGAAGATTTTGAAGCCGACATTAAGGATAACCCCGAGCTCACGACGCTCACTAACGGTAAAGCTCGCGTGCAACAAAACCTGAAGAAGCGGCAAGAAGCCCTTGCTAGCGCTAAGGAAGACCTTAACAAGTTGCGCGAAAGTACCGAGCAGAAGAAAACAGATGATTCTACCTTCCGCTCCACGTCACGCGACACATTGCAAACTATTGAAGGTTATCTTAATGATTATGATCAGCTACTCCAACAAGAAGCTAACTACTACGCATTGATCGCTAGTGATGAGGCTAAAACCGCTGACTTCGAAGATCAATTAGCTGACCTCGATCAAAAGCATCAACAGGTGCAAGAACAGTTGCAAAACATTGAAGGCAAATTAACAAACCTCAACAACGCCATTGAAAAAGAGGAGGGTAAAGATGCCTAAATTTGAACAGCGTCAAAAACGTCAATATCGCCACCACAAAGCGCCACATTCGCGTTGGCAATGGATCGTTTCTGGTATTCTCATTTTGGGGGCTTTAGTTCTTCTATTAGCCTGGCGCATGCCAAGTCTCTTTGGTTCATTGGGTATTGGCGGGCCTACAGCTAATCAACAAGCGCTCCGTGAGATGCCCAAAGATAGCATCAAGATGAATAATCAAGGTTTTCTCAGTGTCCCAAAGAATAAACCAAGCAAATTCTACCGGCAAAGTGATGTCAACATCAGCTACCCTAATGATGGTGTGAAGGGCATCTACCTTTCCGCTTATGGCATGGGGCAACCCCAATTGTTAGAGAAAAACCTGAAATTAGTGGAAGACACCGGTTTAAACAGCGTGGTTATCGATGTGAAGAGTGACTGGGGATCCATTGCTACGCCGCTCACTACGGATAATGAGCTGATCAATAAGAATGTCGATCAAACCTTCGACGGCAAAACATTGATGAAGCGTTTGGAAAAGAGTCAAATCTACCCGATCGCCCGAATCACTACCTTCAAGGACAACACGGTGACATCAGAACATCCAGAGTGGAGTTTTCGTGAAGCGTCTGGTGAGGTATGGACGGATGCAGGCGGGCAAAGTTTCCTTAATCCTTTCAACAAAGATGCCTGGAAATACATCGTCGATATCGCTAAAGGTGCCGCTCAACTTGGCTTCAAGGATATTCAGTTTGACTATGTCCGCTTCCCAGAAGGATTTGAAACCTTCGCAGAATCACTCAACTATGACATGGGGGATTATGCCGAATATGGTAAAGGCAGTGTTGAAGCGCGGCAACATGCTATCGCTGATTTCTTAAGCTATGCTAACAAGGAGCTGCGTGAATACGGCGTTGACGTTTCCGCCGATCTCTTCGGTTATGTGGCAACAACCAAGAGCGCGCCTGGGATTGGGCAAAACTACCAAATGATGGCAGAACAAGTCGACCATATTTCAGGTATGATCTATCCATCACACTGGCAAGCTGGCGACTTCGGTTATCCCGCTCCTGACAAAGAGCCATATGGTGTCGTTAACCAATATATTCAAGTTGAAAAAGCCAACCTAGAAGAGTTAGGAAAAAATGCGACGAAGAAACCACGTCCTTGGTTGCAGGCCTTCACTGCAGACTACCTCGGTAGTGGCATGTACATGGAATATGACACTCAGGCTGTTCAGGATCAGATTAATGCTCTGGCTGATAATGATATTCATGAATATTTATTATGGAATGCCGCTAATGATTATGATCCTAATGTCGATTACAAATAATACGCACTACACACGCATGCGATCTCGATCGGTGCGTGTTTTTTGTGTCTTCCCCATTTCAAGTAATTTCTTTTTTGGAAATACGCCACGTTAAAATCGTTGAAGTCGATCCCCTCGTTGCTAGCGATGTCTTAGCTAATGACTTTGGCTACTATCCTCAGCAAATTGCCAGATTAATGAACGGAAGCATTGATACTAACGCATTTTTTATGACTCAACGCCTCTCTGCCGTGGTTACTGTGCGTTGCTGGTACGCGTGGGAATGACTCAGCGTTTGATGACACTGGTATTCATTATTGTTAGTAGAGAGTCTCTCTAATCTCTCGAGCAATCATGTCAGATCTTTAATGGTATCTTTAGCAGAAGTTAATCCTTTTATAATCACTCTACAATCTCACCATGGTATACTAAACGTGGATAACACGGAGAAACTACCAAGGAGGTACACTATGAAAATTCCATTTAAACGCCGATTGATGAAACTCGGTGTCGCCACTGCCGCTCTCTTCACCTTCATCGGCTTCTCCGCTCAAAGTGCTAAAGCCGATAAGGTTAAAATTCAACCGATGTTCACTTATGGTGAGAGTTTAAACACGAGTCAGTTCAATCAAACCAAACAACTGTTGGGGGTTGCAAACGGCACAACAGAAATTCCAGTAGCCATCAATGAACTAAACGGTTTATTGCAGGATAACTACCCTTATTACCAAGTCTACTCTTCCACCTATATCACCCCAGCCGATAATAACGGTGGGGTCACCGTTGAAATCAAAACCCCAGATACAATCACCTCTATTACACGTCTGCAATATGAAAATGCCGCGATCACAGCTGGTGCCGTGGATGTAGATATCAAGGTGGCTTCCGCGGTCCCTGTCGATGGTTCTGGTGCCCTAGCTGGAGTTTACAAAGCCTTCCAAAAGTCCGGCAAGACTCTCAACTCTGAAGCGGTCGGTGTGGCACAGGATGAATTGAACACGGCAGTCCAGATTACAGCTGACAACAAGGACAAGCAAGGCTACTCTGATGAATCGCTCAATGCTGCAATTGCTGACATCAAAGAGCAAATTCAAAATTACAAGGACAAAAACGGTGGTAGCATTGATAATAACCAGATTCAAGTAATCATTAACAATGTGATTAACAACTACAATCTGAATGGGGTCCTCTCTGATGAAAACCTCAATCAGTTGAATCAATTAATGCAACGTTTCAGTAAAATCGAATTGAGTGATGAACAAAAACAAGCCCTCTCCAATCTCGGGGATAAGATTCGTGAAACCGGACAAGGCATCGCTGACAAGGCCAAGGAAACATGGAACAATCTCAGTGATGATCAGAAGGCAGAAGTCACTGGTCTTTGGGACAAAATCGTTCAATTTGTCAAAGACACCTGGAATTCACTGCTCAACATCTTTAATTAATCTCTCCCTGTTCTCTCAAAAAAGGACTGCTTGCGTGGCAGTCCTTTTTGTTTAAGTTATATTTATTTATGATAGGGTTCATGGTTGATAATGCGAAAGGCACGATAGATCTGCTCACTCATGATTAAGCGCATCAATTGATGGGGAAAAGTCATGTGCCCAAAGCTAACTAGTTGATCTGCGCGTTGATTGACAGCCGGGCTAGTGCCCAATGATCCGCCAATAATGAAATCAATCGTACTCTTCCCATGTATGGTCGCCTGCTCAATCGTCTTAGCAAAAGCTTCAGAAGTCATTAATTCCCCATTCAATGCCAACACAAAGACAAAATCATCCGGACGTACATGACGCAATAAGCGTTCCCCTTCGATTTCCTTGATCAGCATTTCTTCTTTTTCACTGGCCTCATCTGGTGTCGGTTCATCTGCTACTTCAATCATTTCCCACTTGGTATAGCGTTGCAGGCGCTTTTGATACTCAGCAATCCCCTGTTTTAAATATTTCTCTTTGAGTTTTCCAACAGTAATGATACGTACTTTCATCACTTACCTCCTTTTATTTTCCATTTTAACGAACTTCACAAACTTTATCCACAGACTTATTAACACCTGTGGATGATTAATGCGATTAAATGGGGATTTCTCTTAGTTACTCTGTCATTCATTGCTTTTTCCACGGCTTTTTAACAGGTTTTGCACATTTATTTCCACAGGTGTGAATAGCTTAATGGTCTAATTTCCATCGCTTACATCTTCCTCTATCCCCAATTTCACAAACTATTATCCACAATTTTATTCCACAGCTGTGCACAACTTTACCGCTTTTCAACAAAAAATGCCAACCTCAACTGGTCTGCTGGGGTTGGCATTTACTTTAGTCAATAGACATTTTAGTTGCGACCGGTGTTGCTTTTAGTTTCAACATTATTTTCCATCGGTTTAAGCTGTACGTCCGCTGTTGCTTCTTTACCATCACGATAGTAAGTAATTTTCACTTTGGCATTGCTCTTCTGACTATAGAGCACTTGCCGTAATTGAACAGAATCTTTGATGGCGGTATCGCCTACCTTAGTGATGACGTCATACTCTTTCAATCCAGCTGAAGAAGCTGGAGAGTTGGCTTTCACATCGGTCACTACGGCACCATCTTCCACACTAGATGGCAACTTGAGAACACTCTCCTGCTGATCCAGTGGCAATTGGTAAAGACTCATAGTAGAAACACCTAGTTCTGGACGAACCACACGGCCATTCTTCTCTAATTGTTCAACGATTTCTTTGACTTCATTGGCTGGAATAGCGAAGCCCATGCCTTCAACTTGTGAGTTGGAAATCTTCATAGAGTTGATTCCAATTAATTGGCCCGCTGAATTGACAAGTGCACCACCGGAATTCCCCGGGTTAATCGCTGCATCTGTTTGGATTGCGGTGGCTGTCCAGTCAGACTTCCCATCTCCATCAATATCGGTTGGTACCTGACGCTTCAAGCCGGAAATGATGCCGGTGGTCACTGTGGAAGCAAAATCAGACCCCAGTGGAGAGCCAATAGCGATAGCTGGTTCACCGACTTTCAGTGCATCGCTGTCCCCCAATTCGGCCACACCCTCAGCATCTGCTTCTGGCATTTCCATTACCGCCAAGTCGGTCCATGGGTCAGCGCCGACAAGTTTCACCCGCACCTGCTTACCGCTCGGCATGATGACTTCCAATGCGTCACTACCACTTACCACATGATAGTTGGTAACGATATAGGCTTTCCCATTTTCCTTCTTGTAGACGACCCCACTCCCTTCTGAAGCGGTGGAGTATTCATCACTATCGTTATCCGTCGTTGATTGCTCTTCGTTTCGGTTGTTCGGATTGGCAAATCCAAACAAATCGTAAACATCATTCTTCTGAGAAAGATTTTCTACTGAAACGACCGCACCACTTACCCGACTCACGATATCTGAAACATCTGTCGTCACATCCAGGGACGCTTGTTGCTCCTGATTAGCGGATTGAGATTGTTTTTTATTGGAGGTGGTATCTTGAGCATTAGATTGCAGCATACTTTCCACTTCACTGCGAGAAACACTCCCGCCGCTCACTTGCTGTTGGACGCCGTACAGTAATACCCCACACAGCCCACCAATCACTGCCGGTGCAATGAGTGTCTTCAAATAATGATGAGATCTGGTTGGCTTGTTGTTATGCTCAGGTGTAGGAGCTGACTGATTGTTGTTCGTTGATGCTTCTTCCATCGTTTGATTTGGGGCATCTTTAGGATCATTATTGGGGTTGGTGTTTGGATTATCTGCCATAATATTTCCCTCCTAAGGTACTTGTTAATATACTCCTTTATTTTAGCCCAAAGTTGGCCATTTACGACGGATATTCATTGACTTTCATCTTTTTTAAAAGAAAATTTACTGATCCATTGCCTTTTGCTGCCATACCAAAAACGCCAAGCACTCAAAACTGAGCTGCTTGACGTTAATTGTCATTGCATTAGGTAATTTAACTGCACCATTATAGAGTAAAGAGTGGGGTCGCTTCATCTGGGTCGGTATCATAAATATTGAAGTCTTCACCGACACCAAGCCCCTGCGCTTCTAAGCTTGTCGTTACTGTTTGCCGAGCGATAGCTTTCATATTATTTTCTTTTGAGAGGTGACCGAGGTAAATGCGGGACGTTTTATCCCCAATCATCTCACCTAATGCTTCTGCTGCGTCTTCATTTGAGAGATGTCCCGTATCACTAAAAATCCGCTGTTTTAAATGCCACGGATACCGGCCCATCCGCAACATATCCGGATCATGATTAGCCTCCATCAGGTAAGCGTTGCAATTGCGTAAGTAGCCTTCCATCCGCTCACTGACATATCCGAGGTCGGTCATCATCGCAAATTGTTTGTTATCTTTCTGAAAGCCGTAAAATTGTGCATTGGCGGCATCGTGGCTCACAGCAAAACTCGTAATATCTAAATCTCCCAGTGTCAGTAATTCACCCGGTTCCATCACATTCTTCTGGTCAGGCGCAATCTTGCCACATTTATCGCCGATCGCCTGCCAAGTGTCCTCATTCGCATAAATATCCATGCCATAGCGACGTGCCATGACACCTAACCCTTTGATATGATCACTATGCTCATGGGTGACAAAAATCGCATCAATATCTTTAGCATCACGATTTACTTGTTGAAGCAATTGTTCAATTTTTTTACCGGTGAGGCCGGCATCAATCAAGATTTTCTTTTTTGGCGTTTCAATGTAAGTCACATTGCCTGAACTTCCGCTCGCCAGCAATGAGATGCGCATGGAAAAGTCAGTCGACGTTGTCATTTCCATGAAGTCAAATCTTCCTTCCATTATTTAAAGTTTTTCAATTGGGTATGGGTCACTGGCTGTAGCTGGCGAACAAATGGCACCTGATCAGCAACGCCTTGATGTTGTAGGGCGCGATATTGCTCTTTATTCTTCTGAATCAACCAACTATAGAGATAGTCCATCGTCCATTCCCAAGCGGCTTGGTCATTCTTCTGGCCACTCGGTAATTGATTGAGGTAGTGACGCCAATATTTCCGCACATTCACCCCATATCCGGTGTAGATAGGAAGAGCACGATGTTTCAAAATGAATAACCAACCGCCGTAAATCACCATAATCGCTAATAGCCAGTACAATTGTTGCACCATTGACATCAATACTATGAGTCCCAGTAGCCCTGTGAGTAACACCATACCACAGATCCACCACCCAATGCTAAAGATCAGGGTTGCACGCCGTTCAATTAATCCCCGTTCATCGATAATACGGTTGGTTTCTCGCTGAATTTGGCGCAATAATTGCCGGTATGAGCGACTGCCGCGTTTCGCGCTTTCTTTTTGATACTTCAGTTCTTGGAAGGAAACCTCTTCTTTTGCTTGCTTACTGATCAGGGCATTCAAGACGTATTGAGCAACGCTATCATCTGTTTTTTGCTCACGAATGGTGAAGTGCGCATCGACCAATTGCTTATCTTTATCTAATTGCCAGCGTACGAGAATAGTCCCTCGTGCTACCAATGCAAACAGCGTCATCCATAAGCCACGCTCTGGTGTCAAAGGAAATTTCAATACTTTTGCTAAAACCACGGGTGAATAAAGTGTTGCATCGGTACGCGCTGACGTATAGGCAGGCGCATCCTGGCGATATTGCTGTTTCTTTTTCATCAATAACACAGTATAAGTGACTAAGATAATCCCTGAAAAGACCACAATGGCCCACATCAGGACACGCTTCCATTGATTTCGTTGCGTTTGGGCCTGTTTTTCCTCTTGAATACGTTGTAGGATCTGTTTTCCTTTCGATTCCGGTCCTTCATTTTGATTATCCTTCAATAAGCTGCTAGGAACCCCCAAGGTCAGATTCACCGATTCGGTTGCGCTCGCCTTAGGAATATCAAACACCAGCGTTCGTTTATCTGTCCACCAATGCTCAATTCCCTTCACCCCCGTTGCCAGTAGCTGCACGTCCTGACTGGAGACATCTCCTGGAAAGCTAAAGGTAATCTTTGCCTGCTGCACATCGTGAGGTAAACGCAAGAGCGGAAATTCCAAAATATTTGTCTGATCATATTTCACCCAGGCATTCTTCAATTGAACGGCTGTGGTAATAATCTCATTATCCTTAGCCATTTGATTATAGAGGGTCAGATTAATATCATTGCCTTGCTTAGCTAGGTGATACGTCCCGACATCCTTCGCCTCGCCTTCTACAAAAGGAAAGGATTGTGATTGATTAGAAGCTCGCATTGAAATGGCAAGGTCTTGCAGTTGACTGGTGTCATTTGTACCAATGCGATGATCAATATGATCGATCGGATCACTCACTGGATAAGTGAACTCCTCTTTGATCGTCATACTGCCATCTTTCTTAATCGTATAGGTGGCTTGATAATCCGGAATCTGTTCCGCACCGTGAACAACGGGCACGAAGAACCATCCAGCGCATAAAAAGCCCATAATGATACTCATCAGCGTGTGCTTAGAACTTTTTTTCATTGATTTACCCCTTTCCGCGGTGCGGTCTCCAGCTGATTAATTCGGTCATTACTCAACGATAACGACACTTGCTCCCCCTCTGTTTGCTGACTATCCTGCTTTTGCTGGGAGGTTGCGGATGTATCGGTGTTCGCTGTTTGGCTGCTCTGAGTGGCACTCGTCATACTCTGTGCTGTCATTGCATTGCTCGACTGGATGGTATTCCCATTAATCCCATCCACAAACTCGATCATCAAGGCATGGTCATCTCCGGCTAAAAGCACCTGCCAAACGGGCCGATATACAATAATATCATCGACCGCCAGTGTGCTCTGATAGCTCAAGGTCGCACGATAGATGGTTCCGTCTTGGGGAATCTGATTACTCAAATACAAACTTTCAATGGCACGCTGCTGACTCACGAGATTGCGCGCATCCCCCTGCTTCTTTGCTTGGCTAATATGCGTCTGTTCAAAGGAGACAATTTGATGATTTTGATCCACATGCAGCAGCAGTTGCGCGCTACTGTCTTGAATACCGTAATTGTCATCGCCGTGAATCACTTGGTCGCAGTAAATCACACCCTGGCCAGCGTCATAATAAGAAAAGGCATAATCATTGCCATTGATGATAATGCCACTCGTCAGCATTTTTTGCAGCACTTCTTGATCTTTATCACTCAAAGCATTTGGATCTTTTTGATCCAATGTCAGTGCTACCGGTTTACGCAACTGCGCAAATAAGCGGGTATCATTATTCTCTAACTGCCAACGATCGAGGGCAGATTGATCAATCTCACTCGCTTTGAAGGTGTCTTTCTTCGCTGCGACCATGGGTAAATTCTGATTGGAATCATCGCCCTTGAACTTCAGTGTCACATTCTTTTTTTTGATTTCTTCCATGATATTGACATTGGCTTGGGCCTGCGAAGCTGTAAGAAGTGTCGTGTTTTTCCCAACAAAAACATACAGAAGAAACATGTCCAACATGAGAAAGGCAATAATTAAAAAGTATTCAATCTTTCTAAAATCCATTGGTCATGCCTCCTTTACCGATCAGGTGCGATAAAAATGTCCCCATTGCCATGGCTTGGGTTTGCATGGCAGCGTTTTGCGCCGTTAATGCCGCTTGCGTCAAGTCATTATCATCTTGCTCTAAGGGGGTATCCTTGGCAATATTTTGAGTGATTGGCTTGAGCGCTGGGTATGCTGAAAGATCAATCAAAGCATCTAAGGCATAGTATGAGCCATTGACCTTAACCATCCACTGTGGATCGAGATCAATCAAACGATTAGATTTTGCACTAGATTGCCAATAATAGCCAATTTTCAACGCTTGAATGGCATTATTGTCATAGCCTTGTTCATTCAAGGCATTGAGCACCGTTTTCCCATCCGGCAATGTTTTTTCAGTGGCCAAGTCCGTGACGGGTGTCTGGGCTGACAAAGCGGAAAATTGCATCTGAATGGTATTCTCACGCGGTTTGCTGAGATTAATGCGTGAAACAAAGTGATCCCCAAAGACTGGAATCCCATCAATGTAGCGACGAAACGTACAGGTTGCATGCTCTTGATCATTATCAGTAAATAGCCAGGTTTCATTGGCAGGCTGTATCCGTTGCAAATACTTGTAAGCGTCAACTAGGCTCGGGGCCTGCTTACTATCTTCAAATTCTTCACGATATTCACTCTGAAAATCATTGTTGTTGACTAATAAACTGTGTCCCCCTGAGAAATAACGTGACATCTGGGTGTCGCTATAGTCATGAATTTCTTCGGAGGCCGGGAACAAGGCATTCAATAATTTACTATTTGACTGCCGTTCCATCATGTAGCGCAATGTCGCTAAGGTGCGTGCTTCCGTTTCAATATAGGCCACATGATTATTTAGTAAAACCTGCTCGACACCGTAAAAGTCGCCTCTGTGTTTGGAGAAGGTCGTATCGATCTTCTCCGCTGGTTGCATTAACGTTAAAGGATAGACCTCATTCTTATCATCATCAATCAAATACATTATCGGCTCGCCACTCACATATCCCAATCGATTGAAATGGTATTTGCCCACATCCGCTCTCTGCTGTAGCAGGGAAAAATCCATATTATCCGGAAATTCTAATTCTATATAGGTCGCATGATTCAGCATAGCCGTTTGGTAATTTGAGACACTCTGCTTATCCTTGTCGTTAGGTGTCGCATCATCCGGCAATTGGGCAGTGAGCGCACGCATTACCTGTTCAAGCACTTCTTGATTGGCTGTCGCTTGCAACACACCATTTCTAGAGGCAATCACACGTTCCGGACGGGTCACGTCAGCGAGCGTCGGCTCCTCTTTTTGTTCCCCCGTCTGTTCGGTGACACGTGGTCCGTTATTCATGGTATTGTCCGAACCATGGACTAAATCATCCATCAATGATAATGACGGATGAAAAATCAACAATGACACCAGCATGCTCACGACCACCACTGTGCCAAGTAGGATGTGTACTAATCGATTCCAAAATGCTCTCATATTTCCCAATCATCCTCCCACAGTGATGAATCATAAGGGAGAGAGATGAAAAATGTCGATCCCTTATTTTCAATGCTGTTCACCCACATCTTACCGCCGTGCAATTCCACAACTTCTTTAGCAATGGAAAGCCCTAAGCCGGTTCCCCCTTGTGCTCGCGAGCGCGCTTTATCCACCCGATAGAAACGGTCAAAGACATTAGGAATATCCTTGCGTGACATTCCCAATCCTTGGTCTTGAACACTCAAAATGAGTTCGTTGTGGGTAGACATCAAACGTACGGTAATGGTTCCACCATCCGGCGAATATTTGAGGGCATTATTCAAAATATTATCAACCACCTGCGTCATACGATCCTGATCGACTTCCACCCAATAAGGATCATCATTAAGCTCGCGTTTCAATACAAAATCAAGGTCTCGGTAGGCATCAGAATCGATAATCATATCGAAACGATCGAGAATGTGACTGACGAGCTGGTTGAAATCCAGCAACTCGAGATTTAATTTTTCACGGTGGTCATCCATCCGCGAGAGACTCAACAGATCATTAATCATCCGAATCATACGATGTGTTTCGGTCTGAATAACATCGAGAAATTCATTGGCTACTTTAGGATCATCCAAAGCTCCATCCAATAAGGCTTCCGTATAGCTATTCACGCTGGTCAGTGGGGTGCGTAATTCGTGTGAAACATTAGAGACAAATTCACGCTGTTCTTCCTCGATTTTTTCGCGTTCCGTAACATCGGTCAACACCCAAGCAACCCCACTCACAAAACCTGAGTCGCGCTGAATAACGGAAAACTCCCCTTTAATGATAGAGTAATGGCCTTCTTCGGTATCAAAGTCCATTAACACTTCGCCATCGCTACTCATTAAATCGCGGAAGGTGTATTTATCCTTCAAATTAAGAACATCCAAAATCGAACGTCCCATGACTTCTTCTTCGGTCTTGCCGATCAATTCTAAGGCGCGGTCATTCATCAACATCACGCGGTTACGACGGTTGGTCGCAATCACCCCATCACTCATGTGTTTCAATACCGAATCCAGGCGCTGCCGTTCAGATTCCGTGGAGTCCTGTGCTTCTTTGACACGCCGAGAAAGATAATTGATAGAACGACCCAAATGACCAATCTCATCTTCACTGTAAATAGCAACCTGGTCGGTATAATTTCCCTCGGCAATCTGTTCAATTTGATCCGCTTCCTCCTGAAGTGGGCGCGTCAATCCTCGAGCAACGATGAACATCAAAATCAATGTCAATACCAGCGCGAGCAGAGAGGTGGAAACAAAAATCACTACAATACTCTGCACTTGATCGTAGACCGATTCAATATTGACGGTCAGCACAATTAACCCGTTAACAATCCCTGAATTCAATTCTGAAAACATTGGCACGGCATACTTCTTCAATCGGATATTTTGATTGGGATCGTAAACTTCGCGTTTCACCTGCGTCCCAGAATATAATGCTTGCTCAATCACTGTGTCTGTCGCATGTTGGCCAATATTTCCTTGATTTGTCGGGCTGCTAGTCGCAAGCAAAATCCCCGATTCATCGAGCACTTGCGCTTCAATCACGTTATTCATATCAAAACGACGCAACGTATTATTCAGTTGCGTCAGACGTTCATCGTTCATCGATCCGTCCTCTGCCTGCAGCAAGGGACGAACACTGTCCTCAAGGAACACCAGCTGATCCGATACTTGGCGATCAAAGCTCTCTAGCATTTCCCCTTCTAATTGACGGATAAAGTAAGCACCGACAAACTCCAAAGACAAAAGCAAGATTAATACTAAAATCAGTGGCAGTTTAAAATGCACCGAACTAAAAAAGCTAATTTTTGTCTTTTGTCGTTTCTGTCTCATCACTCGTTCCCCTGGCTATCATCTTGGAGGAAATATCCCACCCCACGCCGGGTCATTAATAGCGTCGGATGGCTCGGATTGTTTTCGATTTTTTCCCGCAGGCGGCGCACCGTCACATCAACGGTGCGGACATCTCCATAATAATCGTATCCCCACACCGTCTGCAACAAGTCCTCCCGGGTCATCACATGTCCCAGATGTTGCGCTAAGTAATGCAATAATTCATATTCACGATGGGTCAAGTCGACCTCTTCATCATTCTTCGTAACATAATAAGCATCCTCATGAATAGTTAGATCACCCACATGAATTTTATGTTCTACATGTTGTTGTTCCTGTGCCATCGTCAGTTGCGAATCATAACGGCGTAAGTTGGCCTTGACCCGAGCAGATAATTCTCGATTCGAGAATGGTTTGGTCATATAGTCATCGGCCCCCATCTCGAGGCCAAGCACCTTATCAATCTCTTCTCCTTTGGCTGTCAGCATGATAATTGGTACCTGACTGGTTTTTCTTATTTCACGGCAGACCTCTAATCCGTCGCGTTTTGGCAACATGACATCCAGCAAAACAAGATCTGGTTGATACTCATTGAAAACAACTAAAGCCTCATCGCCATCAAAAGCTGTAGCCGTTTCGTAGTCTTCTTTTTCTAAGTTAAAGGTAATAATATCAGAAATTGGTTTATCGTCATCCACGACTAAAATCTTTCGCATCTTCAAACTCCCTTATCTCTCTATTCGTGTTAACTCTCCTTCAATGGAGACGATGGATTGAATTTATCAGATCAGCATGAGTGTTTGACTCGCTCACTTGATAATCCGCCTCATTGCTACTATGAGCGAATAGTAGCGTTGCAACTATCATGCCTATTTTACCTTAAATGTTCTTGATTGTGTATGCAACAAATTGGGCCCTGCCTTCGTCCTGCGTATTCACTTAAGGAAAGTCTTCTTTTCCTGTCGTCATTTTTCCAAGACGGGTGATCTATCGTAAGCGATCGAGTAGTATCACTATTTTATTATACTATCAATACTTATTAAATATTATTATGAAGGCTCTAACGATGAACATGGTTAGCGTTTTTTTGATACAAAAAAGGCCGAACCCTCCGCGGCTTCGACCTTTCATTACTTTATTTAGTTATACGAATGATTCCAGCCTACATGCTAACTGCGAAAGAAGGCATGAAGTATTGGTTGATGGTGCCGTATGACACGCTTTCGCCTGGTTGTGGCGCATGGATGTATTGCCCGTTACCAACGTAAATAGCTACGTGGTAAGAGTTACCATAACTTCCCCAGAAGAGTAAGTCACCAGGTTTTGCTTCTGAAACAGAGATACGTGGGCCCTCAAATTCTTGCGTTTGGGTCACACGACTCAACTGACGACCAGCTTGAGCATATACATATTGAACGAATCCTGAGCAGTCAAAACCACTTGGCGTTGATCCGCCCCAAACATAAGGGGTTCCTAGGTATGAAGCAGCGATATCTAAGACGCTACCGGATACTTGTGATTGAGATTGGTTGCCCATTGGTGTGGCTGGTTGTTGAACTTGCGATTGAGCTTGTTGTTGAGCCTGTTGCTGAGCAGCTTGAGCTGCAGCTTCTTGAGCCGCTTTTTCTGCTGCCTCTTCTTCGGCTTGTTTTTGTGCTTGAGCAGCAGCTACA
>JAUMZL010000022.1 GCA_030528155.1 Aerococcus sp. | reverse complement strand
AATCGCTTTTGGACATGAATAAGATGAGCAATCGGTAAAAAATAACCACGACAGGCAAAGTGGCCTGCCGTGGTGGGTTTAGACACCTTTATAATCAATGAGGCATTTCATAGTTAACGAGGAATTCTACGGTTTCTGGATCATAGTGTGAGAAGAAGAGGCTCTTCCCTGTATCGAGCGTCTCAATTTGTGCCATTTCGTCGCTGGTTAATTCAAAATCAAAGATATCTATGTTTTCTTTGATACGTGCTTCGTGAACCGATTTAGGAATCAGAATCACATCATTCTGCAAGAGGAAGCGTAGTGCCACTTGAGCCACCGTTTTATGGTATTTCGCTCCAATTTCTTTGAGGAGTGGGGTATTGAAGTAGTCGTTTTTCCCTTCTGCGAATGGGCCCCAACTCATCAGCTGCGTGCCATATTTTTTGAGGTAAGGACGCGCCGCTTTTTGTTGTTGGAAGATATGGGTTTCTACCTGGTTCACAGCTGGGGTGACTTCGGCAAAATGAACGAGATCAACATAGCGATCAGGATAGAAGTTAGAAACACCAATCGCCCGTGCTAATCCTTTTTATAGGCTTCTTCCATAGCGCGATAAGTGCCATAATAGTCACCAAACGGTTGATGGATTAACAAAAGGTCAACGTAGTCGGTTTGCAATTTCTTCAGAGATGCTTCGATAGAGTGTTTTGCTTTTTCGTAGCCAGCATTGCTGATCCAAATTTTAGTGGTGATAAACAGTTCTTCACGAGGCACACCGCTTTTGACAATGGCTCTACCGACACCAGCTTCGTTACCGTAAGCTTGAGCCGTATCGATGCTGCGGTAGCCATTCTGAATGGCTGTCAAGACGCAGCGTTCCGTATCTTCGAGTGGCGTTTGGTAGACGCCATAGCCAAGTTGTGGCATCTTAACACCGTTATTTAATGTGACATAGTTCATGATTACTCCTCCTAGGTATACACTTGATGAATGAATAACGCATTGATTTACAGTGCTTATTCTAGAGATCTATAATGGATCTGTACAATATCAATCGTGAAATCTGCTATTCTTAGAATGAATAGGGTAAGGAGGCCCCCATGCTTGATTTAGAAAAACTCCAACAATTTGTTACCTATGCTGAACAAGGCACGCTATCCGCAACAGCGGAGGTATTACATCTATCGCAACCCACGCTCACCCGTACGATGAAGCACATAGAGGAAGAATTTGGTGTAACCTTATTTTTGCGCGAGAAAAATCACATTGAGCTCACGACAACGGGACGTTTTGCAGTAGAGCAGGCACGGCAGGTGTTACTTGCTGCTGAAAAAGCGGTGAGCGCCGTGCAGAGATATGACCAGACGTTAAAAACAATTACGGTTTCTTCCTGTGCGCCAGCCCCCTTGTGGACGATTTTGCCTACCTTATCTCACCACTTTCCCAATAAGACATTATCTTCAAATATTATGAGTGTTACAGCAGTGATCAATAGCGTGCGCCAGGGAAAAGCGGATGTGGGCATTTTACCGTATCATGAGAAAGCAGCGGATCTCATCGCTTGTCCTTATCTCAAAGAGGCGCTTTCTATCTGTGTGCCAACAGACCATACGTTAGCGTCATTAGCTACGGTGACATTTTCACAACTTAACGGCTATAACTGTTTATTGCAGGATCATATTGGTTTTTGGGAGGCAATGGTGAGAACAAAAATGCCAGCTTCACGTTTTCTCGTGCAGACGAATCGGTTTGAGTTCAATGAATTAGTCAAAAATTCTACGCTGTTGAATTTTGTCACGAATCTGACAGCGCATAAACACTTAAAACAACGGGTCATGATACCGATTAGTGATGAGGACGCCACGGTACATTATCATTTGATTGCGTTGAAGGAGAAGGAAGCGCTACTCAATCGTGTCATGGCGGCGCCCGCTGAACAGCTGGAGGATGAAGGGCTGTTAGATGAACAGAGACAATAACGAAGCAATTTAAAGTGGATGGATAGGAAGAAAGCGCGCGATGAAGAGGAAAAGAGAGAGCCAAAATAGAAAATTTATTCGCTATGCCACCTGGCAGAATCTCTACGCAACGCCTCTATCGCTCTAGAATAGCTACACAAAAACCCCCGTTCGAAAAAATCCGAACGGGGGTTTATTAACTGATCAAAATCGGGAACTATTTACTGCTTTCCGAGCTAGAGGATGCTTGTTCACTAGTAGCGGAACTCTCGGAAGTGCTAGAAGCGGATGAGCTTTCACTTTCAGCGGCTTTCTTGGAAGATTCTTCTGCCTTCTTGGAAGATTCTTCGGCTTCTTTTTGTTTCTTCTCGACTTTTTCTGGATCGTAGTCGTCGAGGATGGCTTTCAGATCATTATCGTTGATCTTCACGTCATATTTCTCAATCAATTTATGCACCGCTTTGACTAGGGTCATGCTGTCGGATTTTAGTTTGTTATCCTTCACTTGTTTGGTGAGTTCATCCTTCATATCGTTGTAGGATTTCTTCTCATCACGTTTGGTGACCTTGATAATGTGGTAGCCATAGCTGGTTTTCACTGGCGTCTTCGTATATTCGCCAGCTTTGAGGTCTTTCATTCCATCTTGGAAGGCTTGCTCTAATTGCGCCACACCGTCAGCATCGAGTGAACCCAAAGATCCGCCTTTATCTTTGGTTTGAGGGTCTTCACTATTTTCTTTGGCGAGGGTGGCGAAGTCTTTGCCGTTGTCCAATTCCTTGATGAGCTCTTTGGCTTTGTTTTCGTCTTTAACCAGGATGTGGGAAACTTCCACGTTTGGTTGATAATCTTCGTAAGCTTTCTTTAATTCATCTTCCGTCACGTCGACGTATTTCGGCATGGCTTCGTTCATCAAGCTGTAGAAGATTAAGTTTTGACGGTAAGCATCTTCTGAACCGATGCTCATTTGTTGAAGCAGTTGTTGGAAACCTTCTTCACCAAAGGAAGATTTGGAGGAAGCAATCGTTGTTTCTGCATTCTTTTCAATTTCTTTGTACTTGTCGTCACCCACTTCTTTTTTGAACAATTCGGTGAGTAACATTTGATTCAAGACCGATTCCCCCGATTGTTTTTTCATTTGATTGTAGAAATCCTGTTGGGTAATCTCGAAATCTTTCCCCGTTACGACTTTTTCCTCGTTGGATTGGCAAGCCGCTAAGCTGAGGGCAGATAGGAGGGTCAGTCCGGTCACTGCGAGATGATGTTTTGTAATCGTCATAATGGTCTACTCCTCAATTCAATAAATGTCGTTATTGATCATACCATAGCGAGAAAAATAACAAGGATGAAATTTCTTGTTCAAGGGGAAACTTCATCCTTTCTTAGTATTTTCATTATGTAATTTAACCGCTACTTAAGCATTATTCTTCGTCTTTGGGCGCTTCTTTTGAGGAAGACGCCGGTTTGAGTTCTTCTACTTTTTCCTGAATGTCAGCTAAATCGGTTTTGAGACGTTCGATATTATTTTTCAAGCGCAGCATTTGTGGTTCAGAACTATCGATGAAGTCCGCTGCCAGTCCGGCGAGACTTTTTTGCGTTTCAACGAGGGTGCTGTTTCCCTGCTCACTCAGTTCCTGCACGGCGTTTTGTAGACTCTTGAGATTCTGCGTGAGGGTGCGGAGCGACATTTCTGTGTCTTTGCTCCAATCTTTGAGTTTCTTGCGGTTAGTTTCTCCGGGGTTCGGATTATTCAGTAAGGCAATCAATCCAAAGACGCCGCCGCCGAAGAACAGTCCTTTCAAAAATGGTTTCATTCATTATACCTCCTCAATGTGGTCGTGAATCGTTTTGGCGATGGTCTCTAAGTCGCTGTCTTGGTAGTGGTCTTCATGGGTGTGCCAGATCAAGCCAAAGCCGTCATGATCGGTGTAACGGGGCAGAAGATGGATGTGGGAATGGAACACTGATTGGAAGGCGATGCTACCGTTGTTGTTTAGGATATTGATCCCCTTCATATCGGGGAAGGCGCGTTGCATCGCTTGCGCAATTTTTGGTAGGCGTTGGAAGACAATAGCGGCGTCTTCGCTCGTGTAGTCAAAAATATTAGCGAGGTGATGTTTTGGCACCACGAGGGTATGCCCTTTGGTGACTTGGCTCATATCGAGGAAAGCCATCACGTCATCATCTTCATAAACAACATGTGTAGGAATTTCACCATTAGCGATTTTGCAGAAAATGCAATCGGGGTCGGTTGTTTTCATTACTGATCCACTCCTTTGATTGTGGTCATCCACAGAAGAGCAGCCTCTT
The DNA here is from genome assembly GCA_030528155.1 of Aerococcus sp. Taxonomy (GTDB): domain Bacteria; phylum Bacillota; class Bacilli; order Lactobacillales; family Aerococcaceae; genus Aerococcus. Next base: position 22,715 of record JAUMZL010000022.1, on the reverse strand, counting down.
CTTGTAGATGGTGGTGAGTTACTTTTGTTCTAGTTTATCATAATGGGGGATTGTATACACGGTGGAAACGATGATGCGGTTGACAGGGAGGAGTAAAATGAGTGCTCAGTACAGATGGGGTGACTTTCTATTCAAGAGGACATTTGCTAAAATGACGGTAACTGGTTTAGGGAAGGAATCGAAGGCATGGAGCTATTAACAGTAACCAATCTCACTGGGGGATATAACCGCCGTGAAGTCATTAAAGATTTGAATTTTAGTGTCAATAAAGGCGAAATTGTCGGGCTCATTGGGCTCAATGGGGCAGGCAAAAGTACGACGATTAAACATGTGATGGGGTTGTTGACACCCTTAGCAGGGGAAATCGCGATCAATGGCGTGACCCTCAAGGAAGACAATCGCGCGTATCGTCAGGCAATCAGTTACATTCCAGAAACCCCCATTCTCTACAAGGAACTCACGTTGAAGGAGCATTTGGCAATGATCGGAGCCGTGTATGGGCTAGATGAAGAAGAAATCATTGCGCGTGCGAAACCGCTACTGACGCGTTTTCGCTTGCTGGATCGTTTAGAGTGGCTGCCAGTTCATTTCTCTAAGGGGATGAAGCAAAAGGTGATGATCATCTGTAGTTTGTTGACAGACACGTCTCTTTATTTGATCGATGAGCCGTTTGTAGGGCTGGATCCATTGGCCATTCATGATTTTATCGAGCTATTGGAACAGAAAAAATCCGAGGGCAAAGGCATTCTGATGTCGACACATATTTTGGCAAATGCGGAGCGCTATTGCGATCGTTTTCTCTTCTTAAAGGACGGACGCCTCCGCGCTAATGGCACGCTCAGTGAGATTCGTTCGCAACTCCATCTGCCAAATGCCACTTTGGATGAGCTGTATTTTGCCTTAGCAAAGGGGCGTGTGGCGATTGATTGAGCAATTATTTCCCAAAAGACGCGCGCAGCAACAACAACAGATCTTTCGTTATTTTAAATATATTTTTAACGACCATTTCGTGGTGGCCTTGATGTTCCTATTCGGAGCGCTGATGTTTCAATATGCAAAGTGGGTGGAAGTCCTTCCCAATACCCCGCATCCAACTGCTTGGTTGTGGTTATGGGTGGTAGTGATGACCTTACTCGTCCGCTTTGGCCGTTTAGCAACTTATATTACTGAAGCGGATTTAGTCTTTCTCTTGCCAGCAGAAGAGCGGGTGGCGGATTACATGGCTTCAGCCTTTCGCTACAGTCTATTACTGCCGGCGGGGGTCTTGTTTCTAGCCTTGCTGGCGAGTGTGCCATTCTTGCGGGCCGTGACGGTTGTGAGTTGGCCGATGCTCGCGGTCTTGTTCGTGACTCTCCTATTGATGAAAGGCATCGATTTGAGAGTCCAGAGTGAGAATGGTCATCATCATACGACGCAGGAGCGTTTGACCTTGCGTTTTGGCGTGAGTATCGTCAATTTGACCTTGCTGAGTGTCGGTGTGTTAGAGCAACCTTTAATTGCACTGGCATTGACAGGGAGCTTCTATTTAGGGTTGCGCTGGTTCATTCGCCCTTTCGCAGCGGGACGCATGTGGGATTGGGCCTATCTATTGGATCAGGAGTCCTCACGTCAGCAAACCATTCAAACGATACTAGGATTATTCGTAGAGACTCAAAAAGGGGAGCAAGCCGTTCATCGTCGTCGGCTGTTTGATCGCTGGTTACCAAAATTTTCCAAGTCAACCGCTCTCTTCAACGGCCTCTATTGGCGGGAATTCTTCCGCATGGGCGCCTGGTTGGGGTTATGGAGTCGGTTATTAGCAGTTGGTGGGGTATTGCTTTGCTTCTTACCGGTTCATCCACTGAGCTGGGGTGTGGGGGCATTGCTTTTGGTATTGAGTGGGATCCAATTATTGCCACTCGCAAACACTTATGATCGTCATCCCCTATTAAATACTTATCCCATTGACTTTGGTATGAAGTCCTCAGCTTTTCAGCGCTTTTTAGGGACCCTGTTATTCATCCAAGTCGTGATTTTTTCATTATTGCTCACGCTCAGCCACTGGGGACAATGGCAGTATAATGTGATAGGGACGTTCATCCTCTTAGTGGTGGCGGGCGCCTTTATCTATGCTTATGTCCCTAAACGATTAAACCAGCCACGGCGACGAGTGGCGCTGAGACGTTAACGGCATGGAGGAAAGCAATCTAGAAAAGCATGCGCATGAGGAGGTCTCAGTCGGGAGGATAACGGTACGGAGGAAAGGCATAACATTGGTTGACGATTGCCTCGCTACTCGCTAAAATAGTAAGTATTCTGCGCTAAATGGGGCGTTTTTGACTTTATAAGGAAAGAGAGGGCCGTATGGAATATCAATTCAACGATGAATGGACGTTGCATCCTGTGGGTGGCGACACAGGGCAGGCATTCATGGGAACACATAATCAAGAAAAAATCTTCCTGAAGCGGAACTCTTCACCTTTTCTCGCCGCCTTGTCGATGGAAGGACTCACGCCCAAACTGATCTGGACGAAACGAACCACCAATGGCGATGTTTTTTCGGCTCAGGAATGGATGAATGGTCACCTGCTCTCGAAGCAGGAGATGCAGAGCATGCAGGTCATTCGCCTGATGCATCATTATCAGCATTCTGAAAATCTCTACAGCATGTTGAAGCGCATCGGAGGCGAAGTGTGGTCGGCTGAGGATTTTCTGGCTGATTTTAAGGCAAATCTTCCCGAGGATTTCGCTCAGTTGTCCTTCGTAGGTGAGGTATTAGCCTATCTTTCCGATACCGTGCAATTTGCCACCCACGCGAAGAAGACGGTTTGTCATGGGGATTTGAACCGTAAGAATTTTCTCTTGGCAGAAGATGATCGGCTTTATCTGGTCGATTGGGAGATGGTCAAGATTGCCGATCCAATGGTAGATTTGACTCAAGTTTTGGTTCAATATATTCCTATGGCGGATTGGAATCGCTGGTTTGATCAATATGGGTTAACCATGTCAACGGAGATGTACAGCCGCTTAGAATGGTATTCGTTGATGAATCTGCTCTATTTAGCGCAAGCGGATTTCAAGAAAGATCGCTACTACGAATTCAATCAGTGGATTCAAAAAATGAAACAAATCTACACGCATCGCTACTATCAGCGTTCTAACGTGTAGCCTAAAGGAGAAGAATTGTGAGAGTAAGGCATAAACCATGGGCACAGGATCTCATTAATGCCCATCCAGAATGGGTCATCCAAACCCCAGAAGAACATGCAGGTCATTGGCAAGCATTGTTTGCGGAGGATAAGCCACTGCATGTAGAAGTAGGGACTGGCAAGGGACAATTCATCATTGAGATGGCTAAGGCCCATCCTGAGTGGAATTTCGTTGGTATTGAAATGCAATCGGATGTCTTGGTTATGGCCCTCCAACAGGTATTGGACAATGAACCACTGACCAATTTGCGTTTTGTGCGCAGTGATGGGCAGCATATCGATCAATTTTTTATGATTGGTGAAGTTTCTCAGCTCTATTTAAATTTCTCTGACCCATGGCCGAAACGCCGACACGCTAAACGGCGTTTGACGCATCCAGATTTCTTGAAACATTATCAACAGGTGTTAGCAACGGATGGCTCTTTGATCTTTAAGACTGACAATCGTGGCTTGTTTGAGTATTCCCTCTGCAGTTTTTCCCAGTTTGGGATGCAGCTAGTGGATGTGTCGCTCGACTTGCATCACAGCCATTTCGTCGGCAATATTACAACGGAATACGAGGATAAATTCAGCGCGAAAGGACAACCGATTTATCGCGTAGAAGCCATATTCAATACGGCTGGCGCCTTGGCGCAAGATGAAGCGCTCGGCATTAGTGCTACTTTTCACCAACACCAAACCGACTAGTTGACTATTAAAGACAGAAAAAGTCCACGAATACGATCACGTGTTGATCGCATCCGTGGACTTTTTCATGCAGATTAAAGCTCGTTCTTAGCGTTTGCAGGAAAAATATCGATGATCTGACCATCTTTTGGATTAACGTAGAATTCAAATTGCTTCATCTGTTTGTCTTCACGATAAGCGAATCCCCCGTAGTAAACCGTTTGTTCCTGATTGAAACGGACGACGGTGACGGGTTCCACTTCAATCCATGAACCTTCAATCTCATGTTCCTGGGCGTTCACATGTTGTTTGACATGAGCGAGAACATCTTTCGCTGCTAGGTGGCGATGGGTGAGATAGTGATCGGTTAAAATGGCACCAAAACATGCGCCAGCCAAGGTACCGCAGGCGAGTAAAATTGCCGGCAAGTGCTCATCCCAGAGGCTGCGTTCCGGTTTTTCTGCAACCGGTGGCGTTTGGGTGGCAAATAAGTGATTAATGAGAGCCATGTTGCTTCACTCCTTTTTACTTATTGTCTTTAGTGTACCACAGTTGTACATTATAGCGGCAGTTTCTGCTGGTTTTATTTCTTTAAAGTTACCCAAAGAAAACATCATAGTAGCCGCGTACCTGTTTAAAATGCGGTTAATTGACGAAGCGTTTCAGAGCAAAAAAGAGCAGAGGGTCTGCAATGCTTTGAAGAAGAGCGTGGATGAGCTAGGGGAAGAGTGGTGTGGTATTTGTTATAATATTCTTACGAAACACGATAATTATGGTATACTGCGATCAACGTAATAATAGTCGCCCTGATTTTTGATTAAAAATTAAAAAATCTAGGGACTAAGGAATTATAGGAGGTTATAGCGATGGCCTATATTAAATTGATTGGGATCTTGATCATTGTGATCGGTTTTGCCTTTAAATTGGACACGATCGCGGTGGTCATCATTGCCGGTCTGGCAACAGCTTTTGTCAGTGGGTTGTCAGTGATGGATTTCCTGACGTTGATTGGGGAAGCGTTCGTGAAGCAACGGTTGGTGACGATTTTCATCGTGACGTTACCAATGATTGGGCTGGCTGAACGCTACGGGATGAAGCAGCAAGCGATTCGTCTTGTCGACAAGGTCAAAAATCCCAGCGCTGGGAAATTTAATATGCTCTACCTAGTCTTTCGTGAGATCGCAGGGATGACATCGATTCGTATTGGCGGGCATCCGCAATTCACCCGTCCGTTGATTGAACCGATGACACAAGCCGCGGTTATTGCGTCTTACGGTAAGAGCGATGACTATGCGGAGGAACAAGTCAAAGGGCATGTTTCTGCCGTGGAAAACATCGGAAACTTCTTTGCTCAGCAGACCTTTGCCGGGAGTGCGGGGGTTTTGTTAGTGGCAGGGGCATTGACGGAGCTTGGCTTTAAGGTCACGAATGTCCAGGTGGCTTTGGCTTCCTTCCCGGTAGCGATTTTTTCATTGGTTATCGGGTGGATTTGGAATTGGCGCTTCGATCAACGGTTGAAAGCCCATTTTATGAAGAAGGAGGGATAGAGGATGGCGACGTTTTTTAATGTAGCATTAGAAATTTTCTACATCATTATGGGGATCATGTTCCTCTACAGTGGCTATTCGGCGTTGAATGATCACACCAACACTAAACGGGTCGGATCGGCCCTATTCTGGTGGCTGCTGGTGATTATTTTCATCGCAGGGAAATGGTTGCCGAGCTGGATCTCAGGCATTTTAGTGGTATTGATCGGTTGTTTGACGCTCTTCAAACAGGTTGGGATTGGGCATCAATTTGAAAATACCGACCAACAAGCAGAAACCAGTGCTAAAAAATTAGGAGGGAAAATCTTTATCCCACTGATTACGATGGCTGTGGTGGCATTGGTGTTGCCATTTCTCTTCCAAGAAGCAGGGGCCTCAGCGGTGGCATTTGGAGCTTTGGCCGGACTGTTGGTGGCTTTGGTGATCTTCAAACCTACCCCACGCGAATTAATCAAAGAATCTGATCGTATGGTGCAACAAGTCGGGACTACGAGCATTTTGCCTCAATTATTGGCGGCTTTAGGGGCGATTTTCGTAGCCGCCGGTGTGGGCGACGTGGTCAGCCAATTGATCAGCCAAGCCGTACCTGTGGGGAGTCCATTCTGGGGTGTGGTTGCTTATGTGTTAGGCATGGCGCTCTTTACCATGATCATGGGGAATGCCTTTGCAGCTTTTACCGTGATTACGGCTGGAATTGGGATTCCGTTCGTGATCGCACAGGGCGGAGATCCCGTCGTGGTGGCAGCTTTAGGGATGACGGCTGGTTTCTGTGGGACATTGATGACCCCAATGGCAGGGAACTTCAACGTTCTACCGGTTGCCTTGCTTGAGATGAAGGACGAAAATGGCGTCTTGAAAGCGCAAATTCCTTTCGCCTTAGTTTTACTGGTGTTCCACATTGTCGTGATGTATTTCTGGGCATTCTAAGTGACAGCGCGCACATAATTGCTCACAATGAGAGTAACGGATTTATTCAAAGGAGGCCATCTGATGAAAATTTTAGTGACAGGATTCGATCCATTTGGTAATGATGCCATTAATCCGGCTATCGAGGCAGTGAAACGCCTGCCGGATACCGTTAAGGGGGCAGAGATTGTCAAGCTAGAAATTCCAACGGTGTTCTATAAGAGCGCACAGAGGGTGAAGGAAGCAGTGTTAGAATATGATCCTGACTATATTCTGAATATCGGTCAAGCTGGAGGGCGATTCGCTCTGACGCCGGAACGTGTAGCGATCAATATTGATGATGCGCGGATTCCTGACAATGAAAAACAACAGCCGATTGACGAAGTGATTCATTCAGACGGAGCACCGGCTTATTTCACCCAGTTGCCGATTAAGGCGATGGTGAAAGCGATGAAAGCGGCAGGGTTACCTGCTGAAGTCTCCAACACAGCAGGGACCTTTGTCTGCAACCATATCATGTATCAATCGCTCTATTTGACACACACGGAATTCCCAGGCAAACGCGCCGGCTTCATGCATATTCCTTTCTTACCAGAACAGGTGCTAGGACGCCCAAACACGCCATCGATGGCCCTGGACGATATTGTTAAGGGGATTGTGGCTGCATTGGAAGCCATCGTTGCTTTCGATGGTAAAGACGATCTCAAAACCATTGAAGGCAAAACCGAATAAGCTTGGCATTTAAAGCGAGGGTGATTTAATGCACCTTCCACGCGCCATCAGCTCTCGCATCAGCGGGAGCTGATTTTTTTATCGGCAGATCAATGTCTGTCAAAGAGTGTCCATCAGTCAGCAAGCGGCTGAGTGATTTGCATCTGACCAGTTGATGGGAGATGTGACGTTGCCTTTTATGGTGGATAAGTCTATAATTGTTGGAGAAATAACGTTAATGGAGAGTCTAGCGTTAGGCTAGACTTTTTGTTTGACGCTTGATGAAGGAGAGTTTTATCGCATGTGGTTAAGTTTCTATAATCCCAAGGGTGTCGGTGACGTGCTGATGCTAGTGAATGGGGACCTGCCGAGAGAACGGACAGCAACAGAAACGCAAGCGAACATTACGCGGATTTTTGATCGCGAGACGAATGAAACGGTTGGTTATAACATTGACCATATTTCGGATTATTTTGCTATCAATGGGTCAGGACATGTCATTATGGACGATGCCCAATTAGAACAATTAAATCAGCGCCTCTATGAATTTGGGTTTGATCCTATTGAATTGGACCGCTCTCCACGTTTAGTGGCAGCAAAAGTCCTCAAGGTCACCCCACATCCGGATTCAGATCATTTGTCGATCACGGAGAGCCAAGTAGCGCCTGATGTGGTCTTACAGATTGTCTGCGGGGCAGCGAACGTGCATGAAGGCATGACCAGTATTGCTGCGTTGGAAGGTGCTGTGATGCCAAATGGACAGATTATTCGTCCAGGAGCATTGCGTGGTATTGAGAGCGCTGGGATGCTATGTTCCGCTTATGAATTAGGGTTTGATCCAGAACATAAAATGAAGGGGATTGTGGATTTGGCGACACCGTACGCTCCGGGTACCCCATTGGCAGAGATTACCATCGCCTAGGTGAAGTATCGTTTTAGTTAGAGAGGAGGGGCGGTAGTGGATTGGAGAGACAAACGCATCGATCAGCGGGAGAATTTTGTGCCTTTTTATGAACAGGAAGCCCCTCGACTACAGCGCAAACGTGAGTTTCCCAATTATCTCAATCCGTATCGCAATGATCGGACCCATTCATCGCAAGTGAATGAGAGTGAACCTCCCCACGCGCCAGCACATACGGAACGTGAGGATCATTTTGACGTGACCTGGAAGCGACCGGATAAGGAGGCTTACTATCAACAGTTGCGTCAAGAGTTAATGGATTATCAGCTCTACCGCTCACGCCAACCATTTAAGGTATCCAGCGTGCCAACCATCTGGAAGAAAGATCCAGCACATGAGCATACGGTTAGTCGCTCGTCGAATGCGACGTACGAACCAGCGATTCGCCAGCGAGAAAAAAGACAAGAATCCCCCGTACAAGTGGCCGCTAACCAACCGCCGAGCGAGCCTGTGACGGCGAAAAAGGAAAAACGCGGCTTAAATTTAAATTTGTCAGAAATTATGGCGCATGAACGCCCTGTTTCTGGGCAACCGTTTTTGAGTCACGATGACCATGCCCAAAGGAAAAAGCAACCACCGTACTTAAAAAAGGAAACGAATGGAGAAGGAAATAAGGATGAATAAAGCAGTTAGTTATCATTTTACCGGTATTAAGGGGACAGGGATGAGTGCCCTAGCACTTGTGTTGAAAGGTTCCGGTTACACGGTACAAGGTTCAGACGTCGAGAAGCATTTTTTCACGGAAGATGGACTAATTGAGGCTGATATTCCTATCTATCCGTTCTCTGCTGATAATATTAAACCAGGGATGACGATTGTGTTGGGAAATGCCTTTCCTGATGACCATCCCGAAGTATTGCGTGCAAAAGAACTCAATAATACCGTGATTCGTTATCATGAATTTCTCGGAGAGTGGATCAAACAGTTCACTAGCGTTGCAATTACCGGGTCACATGGCAAGACCTCAACGACAGGATTAATGAGCCATGTGTTGAGTGACAATATCGAGACTAGCTACCTCATTGGCGATGGAACAGGCTGTGGCGTGAAAGGATCCGAATACTTTGTGCTGGAAGCGGACGAGTACCGTGAACACTTCTTAGCTTACCACCCGGATTACGCTATCTTCACCAATATTGATTTCGATCATCCGGATTTCTATCACAATATTGAGCAAGTGTATGACGCTAACCGTCAATTTGCTGAACAAGTGAAGAAGAAAGTCATCGCATACGGGGATGATCCGCTATTGGCACGTTTCCGCGATCTACGTGATATTTGGTACTATGGCTTTAGCGATGATGACGATATTACCGCAAAGAATATCACTCGTGACACCACGGGCTCTGCCTTCGATGTGTATGTGAAAGATGACTATTATGGTCGTTTCCATATCCATCAATTTGGTGATCATAACATCCTCAACTCACTGGCTGTAATTGCCTTTTGTTACTTCGAAGGGTTCCCAGCCCAAGTTGTTGCCGAGAGCTTCAAGACCTATCATGGTGTGAAGCGGCGGTTCAATGAACGCGTGGTGGGGTCAAACGTCGTGATCGATGACTATGCGCATCATCCTCAAGAAATTAAAGCCACCATTCAAGCGGCACGCCAGGAATATCCTGATCGCAAGCTTGTAGCTATCTTCCAACCGCATACGTATTCACGCACCAAAGCATTATTGACGGCGTTTGCGGGGGCATTGGATCATGCTGATGAAGCGTATCTCTGTGAAATTTTTGCTTCGGCGCGGGAACAAGATCACCACGAAGTCTCCAGCCAAGACATTATCGAAAAGATGACGATTCCATCGCAACTCTTGATGATGGACGGAGTAGAGGCATTACTCGCCTATGATCATGCGGTATTACTATTTATGGGTGCCGGCGATGTGATGAAATATGCGCACCACTATGAGGAATTACTCGCAACAAAAAACTAAAAGACTCTGGGAAAGGGAAGGTTTTGAGATGAAAAAGATTAGAAAAGCTGTGATCCCAGCTGCCGGTTTGGGAACGCGATTTTTACCGGCGTCCAAGGCGATGGCGAAGGAAATCATGCCAATTGTCGATAAACCCGTGATTCAATTTATTGTGGAAGAAGTGTTAGCCAGTGGGATTGAGGAAATCCTCGTGATCACTGGGCGTAATAAACGCTCCATTGAAGATCATTTTGATGCCAACATTGAATTGGAGAACAACCTGGAATCCAAACAGAAGTTAACGATGTTAGAAATGGTGCGCAATTCGACGCTCGGCAATATCCAATTCAAACGCCAACACTATCCAAAAGGGTTAGGCGACGCCGTGCTGCAAGCGAAATCATTCGTTGGTGACGAGCCTTTCTTACTGACGCTCGGTGACGATATTTTGGAAGTGGCTGGCGATGAAACAGCCTCTGAACAAGTCATCAAAGCAGCCATGACACATGATGCTATGACTGTTTTAACGCAAACAGTTCCTAAAGAAGAAGCTCATCAATACGGCGTGGTTTATGAAGGGGAAGTTTTGAGCGACAACGTAGCCAAGATCCAACGCCTCGTAGAAAAACCGAGTGAAACGACTGCTGATGCGCAAGCGATTTGTGGACGTTATGTGTTGACTAGCGAGATTTTTGAAGTGTTGGAAAACCTCACCGCAAACGCGAAGTCGGGCGAAATTGAACTCACCGATGCCTTAAGCCAATTGGCGGAACAGTCGACCTTGCTCTCTTGCCACTTTAGCGGAGATTGGTATGAAGTGGGAGAACCATTTGGACTGGTGAAAGCCAGCATCCAGCACTCCCTCAATCATCCGGAAATTAAAGAAGGCTTTAGAGCCCTGCTGAAAGAAGACATTATTCCGCGCTTAAAAGCGGAAGAAAACAAATAGATAATAAAAAAGGGCAACCATCTGACAGTTATTTTCAGACGGTTGCCTTTTTTGATTTTAACGCGTGGACTCCGCGCTCAGTTACTATTGAAGATTCCAGCCCTCTAATGTGTACTGGCCATGGGCATAGGTGACTTTAGCGTAGTGGCCGCAATCGAGCGGTGACGTTAGATCAAAATGCGCGAGCACCTCATGTAAGAAGGCACGGATCGGAATTTGATGAGTCACGATCGCTACATTAATTTCAGAGACTTGCTGGTCCAGGCGGTATTCCAACGCATCATCGTGAATCGTTAGCATCCCATTCTCAATCCGATTCCAGAAATCCACAAAACGCTCGGTTTTCCCTTCTGGATCAATCGGGGCAAGTTGGTGAATCAATTGCGGTAACAGTTCTGAACTCGGGATGCCCTGTTCGATCATTTGGCTGATGCGTTCCTCAATGGCAGGGTGGAAGGTATCCGCTTCATTGGCGCCTTCGAGTGAGCCATAGTGATATTCGCGAAAATCGCTCATCGGTTCAGCGGTGATTGGCGTTGGTTGATTCATTAAGAGTAGATCGGCACTGTCAACGGCCCGCTTAAGGTCACTGGAATAGGCGAGTGCCAGCGGAATGGATTGAAATGTTTCACTGAGGGCTTTCATTTGCGCTTGGCCCTGACGTGTTAGCGGGGTATCCTGCCAACCTTCGATGATGCCATCGCGACTGCCGGTAGTTTCACCGTGCCGGATAAAGTAATAATGGATCGCTTGCATCGGTAGCACTCCCTTCTAATATGATTTCTTACTCGTATTTTAACACAGGAGCAAGGATACGCCTAGTAAACGATAATTTTTAGTGCGTCAAGAGACTGAGCTACTGATATTGGTAACGATTGCAACAAAACGTACTGATCGAAATTGCTGTCGTCTTTCGATAGCCTCACATTAAAATTTAAAGAATGGCTATGTTACACTAGATGAGACTACAGCACCTTCCTAATGCTTTAAGGCACTTGAGGTAAGATTTTTCCAGCAGTGCCAATAAATACCGTCGTTTGACTGGTGATTGTCAGGGATTAGGAGAGGCAGAACAACAGAAAAGAGTGAATAGCGTGAGCGATAAATCTTATTTAAACACCAAACCGATTACTAAAGCCTTCGATACGATTGAAATTGGCGATACCTTCAGCGTGACAGAATCTTTTCGCCCACAGGATATTCTCCAATATATGGGGGTTACCGGTGACACCAATCCGCGTTATCTCGGACCCGTGGCAACAGGAGAAGCACGCGTGGGGGAAGCGACGATTGGGGCTGTGCCAGTGATTGCTTTACTGGGCGTATTGACGCGCACGGTGTCTATGCACTTCCCCGGTTTAGATTCAACCTTGGTGGAATTGAATTTCTCTCAGAGCGAGCGCGTACCAGTGGGCTCTACTTTGACCTACAACTTTGAAGCCATTCGCAAGGAAACCTGGAAAAATTTGCTGTTGATTCACGTGACAGCTAACAATGAAAAAACAGGTGAACAGAATGTATTGGATGCCATGCTGACAGTCTTAATGCTCGACGAGGCTGAGGAAGAAGCCAAAGCGAGTGACGAAGAGAACCGTTTTGAGGATCCATCTAGCCAACTTGACAACCCAAATAGGACAATGTATGAGGAAGGGAGCGAGGATATTGAGCACTAATCGAAAAAAGGTGGTTTTGTTCGATGGTAGTTCGCTTGCTTTTCGGGCGTTCTTCGCAATTCGCGACTTCAGTAAATTTACGAATCGTAACGGCCGTCATACGAATGCGCTATATACCTTTCATCGGATGTTGACGCACGTGTTGGAGGTTGAAAAGCCGGACTATGCGCTGGTGGCTTGGGATGCGGGTAAGACGACGTTTCGAACCGAAATGTATGCAGATTATAAGGGGGGACGGTTGAGTGCGCCCCAGGAATTCTGTGAACAGATGCCTTTCTTCAATCCACTGTTAGAGGGCTTCGGGATTGCTCATTATGAATTGGCCAACTACGAAGCCGATGACATTATCGGCACAATGGCCATGCAGGCAAAGGACGCTGGGCATGAGGTGGTCATTGTTTCTGGTGATAAGGACTTAACGCAATTAGCACGCGAGCATGTGAGTGTGCAATTAAATCGGCGCGGAGTGAGTGAAATGGATGTGTACACACCAGAAACCATCCAAGAAAGCATGGGGATTACGCCAGAACAAATCATCGACCTTAAAGGGTTGATGGGAGATAGTTCCGATAATTATCACGGGGTGAGCGGTATCGGCGAGAAAACTGCACTGAAATTGATCAAAGAATATGGCTCTATCGAGACGATCTATGAACACATTGATGACATTTCCGGCAAGAAGCGCCGCGAGAATCTCATTAATGATCGTGATCAGGCTTTCTTATCGAAAAAATTGGCACGCATTGAAACTCACGCACCGCTAACTATCACGCTAGAGGACATTGAAAAACAACCGCGTGATGTCGAGAAATTGCGAGCATTCTACCAGGATATGGACTTCAACCAATTCTTGACAGCTTTGACAGGCGAAGAGGCCACACCAGAAGTCACAGAAAATCAAGAAGTTCCAGAGTATACCTTGATTGAGAATGCGGATGCGATCACCCCGGATTGTTTTGGTGAAACAGCACAAGCCCTATACGGAGAGATGCTGGAGACAAACTACCACGAAGGCACGCTGGTAGCTGTGGCTTGGGGCAGAGATGAAGAGATCTATGTGGCGGATGCCAGCATCGCTTTAGCCTCTGATGTTTTCAAACAGTGGTTGAATGACGCTACGCAGCAGAAATGGGTCTTCGATGGCAAGCGCCAATCCATCATGTTTCACCGCTACCAAGCACCTCTGAAGGGAATCAATGAAGATGTGTTGATTGGTTCCTACTTGAGTCATGCCAAAGACCTCAGTGATGATATTGCTTTGGTGAGTGAAGCGGAGAATTTACCGGCTTTCCCACATGACGAAGCGATTTATGGCAAAGGCAAGAAACGCCAAGTGCCAAATGAGCGCACGGTGATGTACGATCATTTAGCGCAAAAAATTAAGTTGATCCAAACCCTCGTTCCACTAGAACATGAGCATCTCAAGCAAGATCAGATGATGGACTTGTATCGTGAAATGGAGCTCCCATTAGCAGAAGTTTTGACGCAGATGGAGTGGCAAGGGATTCATGTAGAGCAAGGGGTTCTCGATGAGCTGAAAAAGGATTTTGCCCAGCGCCTCGATGACTTAGAAGTAGCGATCTACAACGAAGCTGGCCATACCTTTACCGTGAATTCTACTTATCAATTGAGCGATGTGCTCTTCCAAGAGATGGGATTGAAAGGTGGCAAGAAACTCAAGAAGAAGGCCGATGATGGCCATGCCTATTATTCAACGGCACAGGGTGAATTAGAGAAATTGCAGGGCGTAAAGATTGTCGATTTGATTTTAAACTACCGACAATTGGCAAAACTGCAGTCGACCTATGTCGAAGGGCTGCAGACGGCAATTCACGCGCATGATAAAAAAGTGCACACGCGGTTCATTCAAACGCTGACAGCAACGGGACGCTTGAGTTCCGCGGATCCTAACTTGCAGAATATCCCCATTCGTTCGGAGGAAGGTCGTCAGATTCGTCGTGCTTTCATGTCTGATAAACCAGGCTGGCTGATTTTTTCCTCGGACTATTCGCAGATTGAATTGCGGGTGTTGGCGCATATCTCTGGGGATAAACATTTGAAACAAGCCTTTATCGATGGTAAGGATATTCATACGGATACTGCGAGCAAGGTGCTTGGCATCCCTCACGATGAGGTCACTGCGAATCAGCGGCGCCAAGCCAAAGCCGTGAACTTTGGGATTGTTTATGGGATCAGTGATTACGGCCTCAGTCAAAACCTTGGCATTCCCAGAGCGGAGGCTCAAGCCTTCATCGATCGTTATTTCCAGACCTATCCAGATGTGAAACGCTTCATGGATGACATTGTCGCCTTGGCAAAGGATAAAGGCTACGTGGAAACATTGTTCCATCGTCGTCGCTACTTGCCGGACATCAATGCGCGTAACTTTGCAGTGCGCAGCTTTGCGGAGCGGACCGCGATGAACTCGCCAATTCAGGGAACGGCAGCGGATATTATTAAGATTGCCATGGTGAAGATGGCCCAAGCCCTCAAAGAACACCATCTCAAGGCAAACTTGCTGCTACAGGTACATGACGAATTGATTTTTGAAGTGCCGGAAGAAGAACTAGAAACATTAACTAAAGTGGTCAAGTCTGTCATGGAACAGGCGGTAGACCTCGATGTGCCATTGGTTGCCGATGCCAATTACGGGCCAACCTGGTACGAAGCCAAATAAATCAGCAATAGCAAAGGGGCTGGAGAGATCTAGCCTCTTTTTGAAGGAGAAGAACATGCCAGAATTACCAGAAGTCGAAACCGTGCGACAAGGCTTAATGCGCACGGTGGTCGGTAAAACGATTCAAGCCGTTCATGTGACGTGGGATCGCATCATTCAAGACGATAATGGCGTAGCGGGATTTGAACAGAAAATGCGCCAGCAAACGCTAGAAAAAGTTGAACGGCGTGGGAAATACCTTTTGTTCTATTGGAGCGAGGACGGTTGGATTAGTCATTTACGGATGGAAGGCAAGTGGCTAGTCGTCAATCGCGATGTCCCCGTGAATCGCCATACGCATGTGGTGATTCAATTAGATAGTGGGGAAGATTTGCGTTATCAAGATGTGCGTAAGTTTGGCCGTATTCACCGGGTAGCGAAACAAGCCATGCCAGAAGCCATTGCACAATTAAAATTAGGTGTGGAGCCCAGAGCATTGACGAATGATTATCTGATTGAAAAACTTCATAAAACGACGCGGACGATAAAAGCCGTCCTGCTCGACCAACATGTGATCGCAGGTATCGGTAATATTTATTGCGATGAGGCGTTGTGGCGCGCTAAGATTCATCCTGAACGCATCGCTAATACGCTCACTACACTTGAAATTATGCGTTTGGTTATAGCAATAAAAACGGTGATCCAAGCAGGCATAGCAGCTGGTGGAACCACCATTCGAACGTACAAGAATACATTTGGTGAGGCTGGTGGCTTTCAACATCAATTAGCTGTCTATCAGCGCGCGGGAAAACCCTGTTGGCGCTGCGATACCTTGATTGAGAAACAGCGTGTCACCCAGCGCGGCACGCATTTCTGTCCGGCTTGTCAAACACTAGTTGCCGATAATACCCTTGTCGTTGGCTTGACGGGATCAATCGCTACGGGAAAATCAACAGTGAGTGCTTATCTCAAACATTCGGGCGTGCCGTTGATTGATTTAGATGAAATTGTGCATACGCTCCAACAACCCAATACAGAGACAATGGCAGCATTAGTGCAGGCTTTTGGGTCGGAGATTTTAACGGATCAGGCCACATTAAATCGCCACCACCTCGGTTCTCTCATCTTTAATGATGATCAGGCGCGCGAAAAACTGAATAAAACCATGCGTCCTTTCATCGTAACCGCATTGCGCGAACAACTATCGGCCTATCAGATGAATCATGCGCCTCTCGTTGTTTTGGATATTCCGTTATTGTTTGAATTGGGGTATGAGTGGTGGTGTGATCAAACGCTCGTCGTCAGTGTGCCAGAACCTATCCAAATTCAGCGTTTGATGACTCGTGATCATCTGACCCAGACAGAAGCCGAGCAGCGAATCGCTAGTCAGTGGCCACAAAAAGACAAGATGGCGCGTGCGACACACTGCATCGATAACAGCGAAAGCCTAATGAACACCTATCAACAGGTTGATGAATGGCTCTTAGATCTGCCAGTGAGCCATTTGGAAAATTCGTGATAACTGTTTATGCGATTATGATGAGATCACTGAATGCGTAGGCTATTTAACCACTACATGTAGATCATAAATATTCCCATAAAATCCGACTGAAGACCGTCCCCTCACTATTTTCAGTCGCCTAATTGTGATATGATAATAGCTGTATATAGACTATCACAACGGATAAATCACACGTGAAATAAGCGTGACTTGATCGTTTGCTTTAGAGCAATCCATAATCCAGAGAAAAGGGGAGAGGTATCATGCAGTGTCCGAATTGTCACGAAGAAGGAACCAAGGTGATTGATAGTCGTCCTATTGAGCAGGCAACGGCCATTAGAAGACGGCGCTCCTGTCCACATTGCGGCTTTCGTTTTACGACATTTGAGCGCATTGAAAATCAACCATTACTCGTGATTAAAAAAGATGGCAATCGTCAGGAATTTTCTCGTCAGAAATTATTACGCGGTTTGGTGCGTTCGGCGGAAAAACGGCCGGTAGCGATTGAACAGTTGGAAGAGTTGACGCGTGACATTGAGTCTGAATTACGCCAGAGCGGTAAGCGTGAGATTCCATCTGAAGTTATTGGTGAAATGGTGATGGCTCGTTTACCTGAAGTCGATGAAATTTCTTATATTCGCTATGCCAGCGTCTATCGCGATTTCAAGGATGCCTCGGTCTTCCTTAAAGAAATCGAAGAGTTGAAGAAAAAACAACAAACAGAAAGTGCGGGGCAGACTAGCCTGCATTTTGATGATACCCCCGAGGCGACCGATGAGGATTAGCTAAGCGGGTCGCTTCCGTGATGGCTCAATGACAAAGGAAAGGATGAAACAAAAGCATGCCAACGTACCCTTGGGAAAATATGAGACCAAATGATACGTTTCAATTGGTACAGCGTGAGTGGATCAGCGATCGCGACTGGGAGCAGTTGTTGACGCTCTACCTACCTATTATTGGGAGCGAGGCATATACCTTGTTTCACGCTTTTTATCAGCAGATTAATAAGGAAACCTTCCAGTCTGAAGTGATGCGTCACAGTGCGATTATGAACCGCTTGGTGTGGGGAAAGGAAACCTATCTGCGATCTCGCATGCGTTTGGAGGCACTCGGCCTCATCAAAGTCTACACGCGTAAGGAGCAGTTCCAAGATCCGCAGTTGTTGGTGATGCTCTATGCGCCAGTTACGCGCCAGGCTTTCTTTGCTGACCCCACACTCAGTTCGCTTCTGTACAGTGCTGTGGGGGAAGGAGAGTATCAAAAATTGGCAGATAAGGATCGCCTCTTGCTCCTCGACAAGTTACAGGAGGATGATTGGCAGGAGACCACCGCGCAATTGAAGGATGTGTATCGTCTGCCGATGCAGCACCCTAATTATCATAGCGCATCGGTTTCACGTTTGCAGGATGCCAAGGAAACGGCTATATTGCCTCTTTCTGGGAGTGATTTTGATCAAAAGTTCTTTGTAGAGTATTTGCAGCAGAGTTTTCTCGGTGAAAAAGCCGTAACGGATGAAGTCCTCGCTATGTCGAAAACCCTCTATCAGTTGTACGGAATCAGTGAGATGGATCTCGCTCGCCTCGCCTATCAAGCCGCAGATGTTGGAACCAATACGATTGATGTTCATCGCTACCAAATGCTTGCTCTCAAGCAAGCCACCTCAAATCAAGCCGGGCCTGTTTTAACGGAGCGGGTCAGTGTGGTAAAACAGCAGAATAAAACCCAGCAAAAACAGCAGCAGGCTCACTGGCAGCAGCAAGGGCTTACGCAAGATCAGCTGACGCTAGCAGCGTGGGCCAGAAGTTATGCGGTGATTCCATTTGCGCGCTACCTCAAAGAGAGCCGAAATGGGTTCCTCACCAGGCAGGAGACACGCGTATTGAGTGATATGATGCAGAGCGGGCGTCTCAAACCGGAAGTCATTAATATTATGGTGTATTTCTATTTGATCGAACAGGAACGCGAAAGTTTGCCCCCGAGCACCTTACAGCGAACAGAGGATGATTGGCTACAGCATCAGGTGGATTCTGCGGAAGCGGCCCTCGTGTATTTGAAACAGCGCCAGGAAAAACAAAAACAGAAAAAAGAAACCAAACGCTATCAAAAGCCGAAACAAGGCTATCAGGAAAGTGTGCCACAGTGGTTGATCGACCAGAACAAGGCACGCCAACAAAAAAAAGACAAAGAAACGCCGTCTACTACCAAGGCAGCACCAGCGACCAATCAGAACGATCTCAAGCGCCGATTGGAGGAATTGATGAAAAAAGGAGGGAAGTAGCTTATGCGTAATATTGGGCAAGACATTAGTCATGAATTAAACAAAGCCGATTACCGCCAGCGTCTGGAGCAGATGCGCCAGCATGTGTTGGCTGATCCAGACGTCCAGCATTTTCTCAATGAAAACAAAGAGGCACTCACCGATCAGGCGGTCGATCGCTCATTATCAAAACTCTATGAATATGTTCAGGAAAAGGCGCGTATTCAAGCGGGAAAAACACCGAAATTCCCTAATTACTATCCGCGTTTGATGCTGAACGTGAATTATATTGACTTGGAGTACGTACCAACCCAGGAATACTTAGCCAGACAGGCAGAACGCGAACGCATTCAGCGGGTGTCATTGTACCAATTGCCGAAGGATCTACATAAGGCCACCTTTTCTGATTTTGATCAATCAGATCCTGGGCGGGTCAAAGCTTTTGAAGCCGCTATCGATTTTGCTGCTGCAGTGATTGATCATCCTGGTGAATTTGTGAAAGGGTTGTATTTTTACGGGCCGTTTGGAGCAGGAAAAACCTACCTCTTGGGGGCTATCGCGAATTATTTTGCAGAAAGAGATATTCCCTCGCTATTGCTATATTATCCAACGTTTATTACCGATCTAAAGGACGCTATTGGTGATAATAAGGTGAAAGAGCGAATCGATGGATTAATTCAGACCCCAATCCTCGTGCTCGATGATATTGGCGCGGAGAATAATACGCCTTGGACGCGTGATGAAGTGCTCGGTGTCATTCTGCAGGCGCGCATGAGTGAAGGACGCCCGACTTTATTCAGTTCAAATTTTGATATGGATGCTTTGGAGAGGCACTTTACGCAATCATCACAGGGTGTAGAGCCTGTGAAAGCGGGACGTGTCATGGAACGCGTGCGCTATCTGGCACGCCCTGTCGCCATGAGTGCGCTGACTAACCGGCGTTACGAGAGCTAAGGCACTAGCAATTTTTAAGTGTTTTACTCAGAAAGTGATCACCAGCTCGGAGCAATTGCTGCACGCTTTCAAAAATATTTTTAGTGTTTTAGCTTGTCAAGGCCTTTTCTGGTGATTATAATGTACCCATATACCGATGAAGGAAGCTTTAATAATTTCACCCAACCAGAGACAAGCTGTAGCTGAAACGCTTGATTGAAATTATGTCACCACTTCCTAGAGGTAACCAGTGAGGAGGCATTCCCTCGTAAGCTGGCCGGGCCCACCCGATATCAGGAAAATGAGGATGCTTTTTGGCATCGAATTTGGGTGGAACCACGCATACAACAGAGATGACGTCCCTTTCTAGTGAGTAAATCGCTAGAGAGGGACTTTTTTTATGGATGGCGTGTCCAATTAAACTGGGCAGGTGATCACAATATGAGGAGGAAGAATCATGGTGAATATTACATTTCCAGATGGTCATGTTAAGGCTTTTGATGATGGCGTAACAGGACGTGATGTGGCTAAATCAATCAGCAATTCCCTCGCAAAACGCGTAGTGGCTTATCGATTGGATGGCACATTAAAAGGATTAGATGAAGTGATCGCAAAGGATGGCGAAATTGCCTTAATCGATCCAAAGAACGAAGCCACCAAACAAGAAGCACTGGATATTTTACGTCACTCCAGCGCTCACCTATTAGCTCAAGCGTTGCGACGTTTATTCCCTAATATTCATTTTGGTGTAGGGCCAGCTATCGAAAACGGATTCTACTACGACACCGACAATGGTGAAGGCCAACAGGTTTCCGATGAAGATTTGCCGAAAATTGAAGCGGAAATGGAAAAAATCGTTAAAGAGAATTTCCCTATTGTGGGTGAAGAAATTTCTCGCCAAGAAGCGAAAGAACTCTTCAAAAACGATCCCTACAAACAAGAAATCATTGCCGATTTACCAGAAGATGAGAAACTAACCATCTATCGACAAGGAGAATTTGTTGATCTCTGCCGGGGAGGACACGTGCCATCTACCGGTTACATCAAACATTTCAAATTATTGTCTCTCGCTGGGGCATACTGGCGTGGGGATGCCAATCGTCCGATGATGCAGCGTGTCTATGGGACAGCTTACTACAGTGAAAATGACCTGAAAGCGGATCTCAAACGCCGCGAAGAAGCGAAAGAACGTGACCACCGTAAGATTGGCAAAGAATTAGATCTTTTCATGATCTCTAAAGAAGTCGGACAGGGGTTACCATTCTGGCTGCCAAAAGGGGCAACCATCCGTCGTGTGATCGAGCGCTACATTATCGATAAAGAATTAATGAATGGCTACCAACACGTTTACACGCCAGCAGTTGCGGATGTGGGACTCTACAAGACATCTGGTCACTGGGACCACTACCGCGATGACATGTTCCCGCCAATGGACATGGGTGATGGCGAACAATTGGTATTGAAACCAATGAACTGCCCGCATCACATCCAAGTATACAAGAATCATGTACGTTCTTACCGAGAATTACCACTGCGTATTGCTGAAATTGGGATGCAACACCGCTACGAAAAATCCGGTTCACTCTCTGGCCTGCAACGTGTTCGCGAAATGATGCTCAACGACTCGCACTTGTTCGTTCGCCCTGATCAAATTCAGGAAGAATTCCGCAACGTGTTGCAGATGATCATTGACGTTTACCGTGACTTCGATATCGTAGACTACACCTTCCGTTTGAGCTATCGTGACCCTAACGACACCGAAAAATACTTCGATGACGATGAAATGTGGAACAAAGCGCAAGCACAATTGAAAGGCGCAATGGATGACCTTGGCTTGGACTACTATGAAGCAGAAGGAGAAGCCGCCTTCTACGGACCAAAATTGGACGTCCAAGTAAAAACGGCATTAGGAACGGATGAAACTCTCTCAACGATTCAGTTTGACTTCCTCTTGCCAGAACGCTTCGACATTACTTATGTGGGTGAAGATGGCCAAGATACGCATCGTCCGGTGATGATCCACCGTGGGGTTGTGTCCACTATGGAACGTTTCGTTGCTTACTTGATCGAACGTTACAAGGGCGCCTTCCCAACCTGGTTGGCACCCGTACAAGCCGTGATGATTCCGGTAAACGATGAGGCCCATGCCGATTACGTCTACAAACTTGCTGACGAAATGAAATGCCAAGGCTTACGAGTAGAAGTGGACAATCGTAATGAAAAAATGGGCTACAAGATTCGGAAAGCACAAACCCAAAAAGTCCCTTACCAATTGGTCTTTGGGGACAAAGAAGTGGAAGAAAACAGCGTAACGGTTCGTCGCTATGGTTCGCGTCAACAAGAAACGATGAGTTGGGATGCCTTCAAGCAACTGTTCGCTGAAGACATTGCATCAAAGAGCCGCAATCATTCGGAAAACTAGATCAAATCGTGATTAGCGTCTGAATGCAAAAGCAATTTTAGCGCACAATTAAAGAAAAGGTTCTCGCGTTGGTGGGAACCTTTTTCATTAGCAAGGAAATCTGGAAAGACTGGGCTAAAGGTTGACGCGATAAGGGTGATTTTTAAGGACTTTTAGAGTAAACTGACTTGAGATGTGGTGAAACCATTACTATGATCCGAAATGAAGATAAGATGGTACTTTGAGCGATAATGGTAGCTTAACGCTGAAAATTTTGCAATTGAGGGAATGAGAAATCTGCAATAGACGATTTCACTATTAAATGAATAGCAAACCTGCAAAGCGTCTTGTCGTGATCAAGTAAAAAGCGAATCCACAAGACAGGTCTTTGCTAGGTGACTTGTAAAATAAAACGGAACAGATTTATATGCAAAAAAACTCATAGCTC
>JAUMZL010000036.1 GCA_030528155.1 Aerococcus sp. | reverse complement strand
AGTGCGCACAATGTGATCAAGATTATGGTGAATACCGCGCTGGCAAAATCTCCGATGCCAGCGCTAGCCGCCCGCGGCGGGTATTTATCATAATCTGCATTGTGCGCATTGAGGGGATATGCACGTCATTTTTCCGCCCTCATGATTTATCATGTCAACTCTTGACATTTATGTAATGTGATGTAAATCAAATCACTTTTCGCTATATATAATGGCGAAGTTTGTTATAAGGGGTTGAAAAACCATCGTTCTTTGCCCCTTTTTGAGTTGACTATTTTGGTGTCCGGACATCAGATTTTGCTATGTGAAAATTGATGCTTGCATGGATGATACCCAGCGTAGCAGGGCATGCAAGGCGCGCATTGAGGGGGTATGTACATCATTTTTCTGCTCCAATAATTCATTATGTCAACTCTTGACATTTATGTAATGTGATGCAAATCAAATCACTTTTCGCTATATATCACAATGAAGTTTGTTATAAGGAGTCAAAAAACCACCGTTTTGTGACCCTTTTTGAGTTGACTATTTTGATGTCCGGACATCAGATTTTGCTATGTGAAAATTGATGCTTGCATGGATGATGCCCAGCGTAGCAGGGCATGTAAGGCGCGCTCGGTGGTAAATCGTGTACGCAGTTGCTGATACGCCGTAGAACAGCATACGCGCAGAGCGGCAAGATGCACATCGCCTCCTGCCGAGCGCTTTTAAACTCTCATTGAATGCGATGGGAAGTTGAAGCTAGTAGCGCGGTATAGCGATGCGGTTGTGCCGTGAGGGCTTTTTGAGGAGTCCGAGGAGCGCTCGCGCCCCCGCCCGCACTGTGGAGGACGGAGGCACGAACGCACCGCAGGACGACTTAGTTAGATGTCAATAGGTCGACGCATAGTTGTGACGGTTTGTCATCGTGCAGTGTAGGTAATACTGCACGTTTGTCTCATTTTTGAGACTCAGCCTTTCTTCTTTCCGAAAAGTTCATCCCATTTTCTTGATGTTGTTGCTGTTTGCAGGGCGTTCGAAACTCTCCCCAAACAAAGGATGTCCTCATCATCAAGGGTGCGAAGATTGTAGATGATGAAATGAGCCGCCTGAGCCGCATCTTTACTTCTCGTCTCAAAGAAGCGCTTGCTGGAATCGTAGATATCGCTGCTACTGGAGCCAAAAATCAGTTCAAATATGTCTGTCTGAGTGATTTCAGCAATTTTTTCCAGCTCACTGATTTTCGCATCCCTCTGGGCGTTTGCGATCCGTTTCAGTGTGCCAATGTTGATGCCAGACAGCTCTTCCATCCTTTCGTATGTGAACTTTCCCAGGATCGCTTTTTTTATCCTTTCGGCCCGTTGTAAGTCTATGTCTTCTGCCATTTCTTCCGGGTAGCCATTGCTATTGAAGTTGTTGCTCATTCTATCTCCTACTTTTTTGATTCATTTCAAAAGAACAAATGTGTCACTGATCCAGCACAAAATCATTTGATAGGTGAGATCTTGAATGGTACATTTGTGTAACTGATTTGGTACTTATAAGCTCTTGACAGGATTTTTGGTCACAAAATTGTTCTTTTAGGTGATACATGATTGACTGGTTTACTGGAATCCTACCTTGCACACACCGACCGTTACCGGCTGGTAGTGTCGTCAGCGTTGATGCTGACGGTGCAGTGGAGTGGGAAACAGTAAAACGGTTGACCGTTCGCGGTTCGTATGAATCCACAATGAAAGTAAGATCTGTTGGATCTGATGGCGAAGGTCGGGCAACACATCTCTATATTGACGGCAATCCATCAAAGTTTTTGCAAGGTCACTCTGTTATCGGTTCCGATGATTTGCAAGGGTTGGTATTAATAGTTTACGCCAGAATATTGTCATTACTTCATATTCCTCACGATCTTCCATCCTATCGACAGGTAATGGCAGGGCAATTTAAGATCTCGCGCATCGATATCAACTACATGTATTCATTGTCAACATTAGAAAATGTCCGCGCATGGTTATATGCCGCAGAATTTAAAGCGAAAACTCGCCACGGTCGCGCCTGTGGTAAAGGTGGCACTGTTTACTTAGGAAAAAACTCCCGTCGTTGGAGTTTGAAGTTTTATTCAAAATATGATGAACACACATCTGGTAAAAAAGGGCACCAGATGGCATACGAATTCGTTAAAGCTGGTTTACTGGACTGGTCAAAAGATAAATTACGTATTGAATTAACGTTAAGAACAACTGAATTAATTGATTTGAATCTTACTCTTGGTAATAGCTGGAATATTGAGACTCCCAATAAATTATTTTCTGACTATGTAGGGAGAATAGAAATGAATCAAAACACTATATTAACTGATGAAAAAATAAATAATCTCCCAAGAGGAATACAGTCTACATATTTATTGTGGAAGCAGGGCGCGAACATGAAAGAAATGTTACCGAGACCTACATTTTACCGACACCGTAAAGAATTACTTTCTTTCGGGATAGACATTAACTTTTATTGCGAATCTCCGGATTCTAATAATGTTATTCCTTTGTTTCGTATTCTTGAAGCAAAACCAGCTGAAATCCCCTCATGGGTTTATGAAAAAGGATTGATTTTTGACTATAACCGTGTGTCTCGTGTTGTTATGTACTAGTGGTGAATGATCTATTACATGAATGATTTTTAAGGGGTGTTAGTATGTCTAGTCATGGTTTTTTTATAAAAGGAAAAATGCTTGGTTCTCGCCAGCGAAATAACCCTAAAGGTCAAGGGTATTATAATGAGATTGGTATTGATGTAGATATGCAGAATGGTTTTGGAGGTACTAAGCAAGAATCGTTCATCATTAGAGTTCCTAATTCTCTTGTGGATGCAGGTGTTATGAATCAGGCAAATGCACTTATTGGAAAGTTAGTTCAGATACCTGTTTACGTCAAATGTTGGATTTCTAATGGTAAACCAGGCTTGACTTATTATATGTCATTAAACGGCGGAATCACTGAAATAAAGAGTTGATAATGGATTCTAGTATCTCAGCAATATGCGAGGGGTTATTTAATTTCAATATAAACCATAAGGTGTTTGCTTATGGTTTTTCACTCCCTCTAATATCGTTCTCACTTGGTTTTTGTGTGTCGATGATTTGGAGGGCTTTCTTTGATATAGGTAATATTAAGTAGGTTCTTTTTATGAAGTTAAAAAATGGATTAATTGTTTTTGGTACTGTTGTTTTTTCAGGTTTTGCTAATGCTGCTGGTACAGCTAAGGCGGTTGATTTTTCATCTTTAACTGGTGCTGTTGACTTTTCTTCAGTGAATGGAGCTGTCTTAACTGTTCTTGCTGGAGGTGTAACTTTGATACTTACATTGGTTGGTGGCCGATTTGTATATAAAGCTATTAGAGGTGTAAGTTAAATTTTATTTTTCAAATGGGGTTTCGGCCCCATTTTGGAGGTCTCTAATGGATTTAATCTCTTTTTTTATTGGGCTTATTTGTGGTTATTGCTGTGTTCTTGGGTTTAATTCGTGCTTAGGTAATGCATAGTTATGTTTATCGTGAGCTTTTTTCTTTTTATTTTTTTCTCCACACCTTCTTTTGCAGAGACATCTTCTACGGAGAAACCTGACTCTAGTGAGCTTGCTTATTGTGGTTATGGTGGTTCTTGCCGTACTGCTTATAGTTCTCCTGTTATTGAAACTCGCTTAGCTCGTTATGACCCGGATATGTTTTGTAGTGGTTATCATGCATGTTCGGGGTTAAATCATTATTGTGGCTCTTCTCCTGCAATTCAAACGTCTCAAGCTCCATCAACAGTTGGTCAGTTTGTTATGACTAGGTGGTCGTCCTATCGAGTGTGGGATACAAAAAAAGAAAAATGGCTCTCTTGTGGTTTGCAATTTGAAGGCGGTGAGGGTGATTTAACGGTTGATTATAATAAGACTCCAACGAAAGAAGATTGTTTAGCTAGACCTGTTATTA
>JAUMZL010000021.1 GCA_030528155.1 Aerococcus sp. | reverse complement strand
CCCCAGTTGCAGTTGCAGGTCCAGCTGCTGATGCAGGTGCAGGCGAAGAAAAAACTGAATTCGACGTTGAATTAACCGACGCTGGTGCAGCTAAGATCAAAGTTATCAAAGCTGTTCGTGAAGCAACTGGTTTAGGTTTGAAAGACGCTAAAGACTTAGTTGATGGCGCACCTAAAGTTGTTAAAGAAGCAATGCCTAAAGAAGAAGCAGAAGCCCTCAAGGCAGCTATCGAAGAAGCCGGCGGATCTGCTGAACTTAAATAATCGCGTTTCTAACGTGAAGAAGGGGACTGAGGAAACTCGGTCCTTTTTTATTTGGAAAAAGCCAATGATTCACTAAAACAGCGGCTATAGACCAGTGAATGTATCAGTGTTAACACCGCGATAGGTAGGCAACTCATGCTTTTTTCAAAACAACCTTTCATGGCAATAAAGTGCATGAAAATGACATCTTATTGTTAAAAATATCTGCTCATGAGGATAAGTCACGTGAGAGGATTTTTGACCAATAGTGCTCTGTAGGGAAATAGTGCCGATGATTAGCTTTTTGTGTGTGAAGGATCATGAACTGTAAGTGATAGGCAACCGCTGCTGTGTTTCTAACCGCTGAACAGATAGCTGATTTCTTTCTAAATAACTTAAATAA
Source organism: Aerococcus sp. (assembly GCA_030528155.1). GTDB lineage: Bacteria > Bacillota > Bacilli > Lactobacillales > Aerococcaceae > Aerococcus. The sequence goes on along the minus strand of JAUMZL010000021.1, from coordinate 29,130 downwards.
TTAATTTATTGATTAATTTTATTCAACTAAAAATATTAGTTGAGTCCTATTTTTTATCTGTTATACTTGATATATCGTAAGGAAAGGTTAATTAATAAGTCATTAAAAGAGAGAGGGAATGTAAAGCAGAGAGCGGTGACTCATGATTTTCTTTAGTTTCTACTGTGGAAATGATAGAATGACCGTACGATTGATTTGAAGTGAAAAGCGAGGCAAGTTCTCATATGTTGAAGATCTACAATACGATGACCCACCAGAAGGAAACGTTCCAACCGCTGCATCAAGGCGAGGTACACATGTACGTCTGCGGGCCAACTGTTTATAACTATATTCATATTGGTAATGCGCGCAGTACCGTAGCATTTGACGTGGTGCGTCGTTACCTGGAATTCCGTGGCTATAAGGTGACTTATATCTCTAATTTTACCGATGTCGACGATAAGATCATCAAACGTTCCAATGAAGAAGGACTGACGGCCAGCGAGGTTGCTGATAAATATATTGCTGCCTACTATGCGGATACGGATGCCTTGGGGGTTAAACGGGCAACTGTCAATCCACGCGTGGTGGATAATATGCAGGAAATCATTGATTTTGTCAGCGCTTTAGTAGAAAAAGGCTATGCGTATGCTTTGGATGGCGATGTGTATTATCGTGTGCGTCGTTTTGAAAAGTACGGGGCATTGAGCGATCAATCCCTCGCTGATCTGCGCGAAGGAGCCAGCGAACGGGTAGCGATCGATAGCCAAATGAAGAAGGAAGACAGTGCCGATTTTGCGTTGTGGAAAGCGGCCAAACCAGGTGAACCGTCCTGGGAGTCACCATGGGGCAAAGGACGTCCGGGCTGGCATATTGAATGCTCAGTGATGTCAACGAAGTATCTAGGAGACACCTTCGATATTCACGGGGGTGGGCAAGACTTGATCTTCCCGCATCATGAGAATGAAATTGCGCAGTCTGAGGCTAAAACGGGCCATAAATTTGCGCGCTACTGGATGCACAATGGTTTTGTGACGATGGGCGATGATGGCGAGAAGATGAGTAAATCGCTGGGGAACTTTGTCTTGGTTCATGACTTGATCCAAGAGGTTGATCCTGCCATTGTACGCTTCTTCCTCGCCGGTGCTCAATATCGCAGTCCATTGAAATTCAGTGAAGCTAACCTTGATGACGCTAAGAATAACCTCGAACGTTTGACGAATGCCTATCGCAGCTTGACTTATCGCTTGGAAGATGCCGCTACACAAGCAGAGGACGATCAAAAGCAGTTCCAGCAAATCGAAACAGCTAAGGAAAAATTCATTCACGCGATGGATGATGATTTCAACGTGCCTAATGGGCTAACGGTTTTGTATGAGTTGATGGGACAGATGAATCGCTACACCGAACGCCACACGGTATCTCAACCCGTGCTTGAAGCGTATCGTGACTTGTATGTGACCTTAGCTGGCATTTTTGGGGTGAGCTTTGCACAAGAAGGGCTATTGGATGAGGACATTCAACGCTTGATTGACGAGCGCACCGCAGCTCGTCAAGCCAAAGACTTTGCGACGAGTGATGCCATTCGTGACCAACTTAAGGAACAAGGGATTTTGCTCGATGATACACCACAAGGGACACGGTGGAAACGTTTATCATGAGTCCATTAGCCATTAAACAGTTGAACGGACTAGCTCTCGCCTATTTAGGGGATAGTAGCTGGGAATTAATGGTGCGCACGCATTTGATTGAGGAGGGGTTAACGAAACCCCAGCATCTCCATCAAGCGGCGATTCGCTATGTCAGTGCAGCAGCGCAGGCGGAGTTGATCGTGTGGTTACAAAACGAACAATTATTGTCGGAGGACGAGATTTGGGCGTTTAAGCGGGGGCGCAACAGCAGCCCTCATTCCTCGGCGAAGAATGCCTCGATGGCTACCTATCGCTTGGCAACAGGGTTTGAGGCGCTCATGGGCTACCTCTATTTGGCCGATGAACAAGGACGGTTTGTAACAATTGCCAGCATGTGTATAGAAAGAGTGGAGCAGACGGATGACAAGAAGACGGGACAATGAGGGACGGCAGAGCGTAATGGACGACTTTGTTATGGGTGTTCATGCTAGTGAAGAAACATTGCGTTCAAACCATGATATTAACCGCATGTACTTGCAAAAAGGACTCACAGATGCCAAAATCCAGCGTTTGGAGCAGGCTGCCAAACAACAAAAAATCCCGCTTCAATGGGTGCCTAAGCAGAAACTCGATCAAATGACAGATCATGGTAACCATCAAGGGGTGGTTTTGGCGGTAGCACCATATCGTTATCAGACGCTTGATGATGTGTTCCAGCTGGCAGCAGACCGCCACGAGGATCCCTTTATCCTGATTCTCGACGGGATTAAGGATCCCCATAACTTGGGGAGTATCCTCAGAACCGCTGATGTCACCGGGGTGCATGGAATTATTATTCCTAATCGGCGCGCCGTGGGATTAACGACGACTGTCGCAAAAATCAGCACAGGCGCGATAGAATATGTGCCAGTGGTCCGAGTGACTAATATTAGTCAAACGATTGAAACGCTGAAGGAACGAGGCATTTGGGTGTTTGGGACCGCCATGAACGGGCAGAGTTTCTGGGAGATGGACGCTACCTTGCCAATCGCTTTGGTTATTGGAGATGAAGGTAAGGGCATTTCGAAAGGTGTTTCGAAACATATCGATGGGATGTTGACCATCCCAATGAAAGGACATATGCAGAGCCTGAATGCCAGTGTCGCGGCTGGGCTGATGATGTATGAAGTCTTTCATAAACGCCTACAGAAGTGAGACGACAGGAAAAAACGGGGAAAGGAGGAACAAGATGCAAGAACGATTAATTGTGGATGGCTACAACATGATTGGAGCTTGGCCACAATTGAACTACTTAAAGCAACATGATGATATTGAGGCGGCTCGGGATCTACTGTTAGAAGAAATTTCTAATTACTCTGCCTATCAAGGGATTGAAACATGGGTTGTCTTCGATGCGCAATTTGTTCCGGGGCTTTCCCAGTCGTATGAAAAATACAACTGTCATGTCGTGTTCACTTCAGAAGGACAGACGGCCGATTCTTACATTGAGGCCATGATCAAAGACCAAATTGGGGTGCTCAAGACCGTTACCGTTGCGACGAGTGATTTAGCAGAACAGCGTTTAATTTTTCAACAGGGTGCCATTCGTAAATCTGCCCGCGAATTATTGAATGACGTAGAGCACACGCAGAAAACCATTCGCGAGGGGGATGATCATTATCACCGTAGTGGGTATCGGCGCCGGGTGCCATGGTCTTATTTACAGTTAGAACAATTAAAAGGGTTACTGGATCATCTCTCGCATGAGGATTGATCCAGCGAGAGGGTTGACCCAAAGACATGAGGTGGTGAAATTTCACCATTTTGTGTGGATAGTCATTACAGTCTTGATACCGTTCCTTACGAGCATTATTTGTCATTATTCTTCACTCATTAGAAAGTTGAGGAAACGGCATGTCCAAGAAGACGGATAGACTGCAAGTGTTGTGTGTTAATGAATTGGTGGCGCGCTATCAACAAGCCTCAGGTGATGAGAGGGAGGCACTTTTTGTTGAGTTATTAGTGCGTTTTCGGCCACTCGTTCGAAGTTATTACCGCCGCTTTTATAATTTGCAATTTGAGCAGGATGATTTTGAGCAAGAAATGAGTATCTGCATGTGGGCAGCCCTTCGCACCTATAAAGCGGAGCGCAATGTCACGTTTGGTGCCTACTTGTCCATCCGCTTGTATCGCCGCTGTTTAGACTTATTTCGCTTCACGCGTCATCCCCGGCGCTATACAGCGAGTGGGGTGACTTCATTAAATACGCCCATTGGAGAGGGAATGGAATTGGCAGACACAGTCCAGAGTAAGACGACCTATGCGCCTGACCATGCGTTTTTGGTACAAGAGGAACTGCACCGATTCTATGGCGAACTATCCACATTCGAATATGAGGTGCTCATGTCTGTGACGCACCGGCAGACTTTTTTAGAGATTGCGACTCGCCTCCGTAAGCCGAGTGCGTCTGTCCGCAGTGCTTATTATCGTGCACATCGCAAATTGCGGGAACAGCTGCTTACCGCTGATGGTTATCATTAGTCAAGCGGATGAGTTGTGATGACGTGTGGGTAGCAGTATATTTAAGTGGAGAAATGTAACCGGATACATCATATTGCTATAAAAAAGTTAGAGAAAATATCTTCTGAAGGTTGCTTTTTCAAAGTAAGTGAGTTACTATGAATAAGTAAGTTATGAAAAGCAGTCATTACATAAAAATGTACAAATGAAGAAAGGGATGACAGTCGAATGAAATTTGGTGTCGTTTTAGGATCTATCCGTAAAAATTCTAGTTCAGAAGGTATTGCAAAAGGAATCGTGGCTGGGTTGCCAGCTGGTTCAGAAGTGACATGGTTACGTATTGATAACTTGCCACTGTACAACCAAGATTATGATACTGAAAATGAACCAGCAGAATATGCTCCATTCCGTGAAGAAGTGAAGAAACAAGATGCAATTATCATTGTTTCACCAGAACACAACCGTTCCATTCCAGCGGCTTTGAAGAATGCGATTGACGTTGCTTCTCGTCCAGTTGGTCAAAATATGTGGGCAGGCAAACCCGCTTTGGTAGCTACACAATCAACCTCTGGAACTGCTGGAGTTTTGGGTAACCACACCATTCGCCAATCCCTAGTATTCGTTGACATGCCAACCATGCAACAAACAGAACTCTACATCAATGCGACGCAAGCATTGAATGAAGATGGCACCGTTGCGGCTGGTTCTGTTGACTTCTTAGCAAATGCTGGTAAGAGCTTTGCTGAATTTGCTGGCAAATTTGTTTCTTAGTTAGGATTCATTAGTAATAAACCCCGTTGCCGTGAGAGTGGCAACGGGGTTTTTTGTGTGTTGAGAGGAGTGACTAGCAAATTTGCCCTGCACTCGGTAAATGCTCGATTAGAAGGGACGGATCGTGTAGCTGGTGGTGAAGCTCTCACCAACAGCGAGCGTATGGTCGAACGGTTTATCTGCCAGCTGATGGGTCGCATTGGTCGGATCGGTAATCCCTTGCCATGGTTCAAGGCAAACAAATGGAGCTTCGGCTGGGTAAGGGCTCCAGATCCCAATGAGTGGATGATCACCCATGTCGAGTTCAATCCCATGGGTGTGGTCACTCAGTGTCACCGTCATGTGCTCATCTGTTTCGAAAATTAGTGCATCGTTTTTGAAGAGCTCACGTGTGAGCGCGAGCGGTTTGGCTGCAATCGTTTCAGTCGCTTCAGGACGGTACAGGCCATGGTCATCCATTTGGTACTGTTTGAGGGTGGATTGGCTGAACGTAATTTCATAGTCGGCCCAGTCTTTATCCGGAGTGAGTGGCACATTGAAGGCTGGGTGTGCACCAATAGAAAAGTGTATAGTCTTATCATCGTTATTGGTGACTTGGTAAGTCACTTTGATTGCATCGCCAACGAGCTGATAAGTAATTCTGAGCGCAAAAGCATAAGGATAGCTCTCGTGAGTTGCGGGTGAATCTTCGAGTAAAAAGGTGATCTGATCAGCTTGAACAGATTCCACCTGGTAGAGCGAATGACGGGCAAAACCGTGGCGCGGGGAGGTATAGCGTTTGCCATCGACTTCCATGTAATTATCCTTGTACCCACCGACATGTGGGAACAAGATAGGCGCTTGCCAGCTCCAGAATTCTGGAAAACCTTGATAAAGATATTCAATCATTTGATCATTGCGCCGGATGCTCTCCAGCTGAGCACCATTGGTAGAGGCGCTGATGGTTAGCTCGTCATTAGCCAATAAATAATCCATAATAAAACTCCTTTGCTGAGTAATGTATACGCTTTACTCTATCTTACGCCTTAAACGAAGCGCTGCCTATGCTAATCCCAGAAAAATATAGAGGTTTAAGTGTAATTTAATATATTGATTCTGTTGAGGTCATGATTTCTTTAGGCAAAGATGATAGCTTCATTGGTTAAAAAATAGCCACACGCATAGCATCCGATCGTGAATAAAATGAAGATCGAAGCTAACGAGAGCTAATTTTGCCTATAAAAAATAGGCAGCATGCACTGCCTGTTAGATACAAGTGAACCATGGCGTTGTTCGCTTGTATTGAGATGAAAAGTGTTAGCGTGATAATTTCGGCATTATTTAGCCAAAACGAGCCGCGGGGAGGTCTTGATTAAGAAATAGAGGACCAACCAGCAAACAAACCAGGTAGCAATACAGCTGACCCCATTGGCGATCAGTGAGAAGAGTGCGGGGCTCATTCCTTCTGGTGCATAAGCTGCCCAGAAGACCCAGCCGGCGAAGAAATGGATGATATATTCTGTAAAGCAGGCCACAAAGGTCGCTAAAGCGGTTGTCGTTAACACGCCCTTGTTATCACTATTCTTTAATTGCTGATGCACTGGGACATACCAAAGTCCTGCTAAACCAGCAAGTGTAAAGGCGAATGGGTATTCAATAATCGCTTGGAAGATGGTCAAGATCGAAGCTTGCCCAGTGACGAGCTGTAATAGACCGAGCAATGCCCCACCGGCAACGCCGCCTTTCCAACCGCGGCGCAGTGCTAATAGCCATAATGCCAATAGGGAGAGGTTAATACTATAGCTCGATCCAATCTTTAATGGAACAAAGGAAAGTAAATAGGCGATGACGGCGCTCAATGCCACCTCAACCATGAGTTGTAGACGTCTGTTTTCCATGAATAGTCGACTCCTTCAATAATACGTGTGAAACAAAAATAAAGGGCACTCACCAAAAGCGAGTGCCCAATCCATCTGAGTAAGAATGTTGTGGTAGAGACACTTCCTTTCGCTAGTACGATCTAGATCAAGTTCCAAGGGTACTTCTCAGCCCAAATATGGGGGCGCCCCTAGTGACAGGATTCCAATATGAAATTGACAATTATATCCTATCGTAAATTTATAAAAAGTCAACGCTCTCTTTTGGGGAGCGAATGAGCAAAACCTAATCATCTATGACTGTTTGATCGGGAAAAGGCCGGAAAACGCTAATTTAACAGTTTTTTTAACGGGATGTTTTACTTTTTAGAGAACAGCTGTGTTAAAATCAAAGCAGACAAATTATCGGGAGAAGCCCTGATAAATGAAGCACATGCCAACTGCAGGATTCATGGGGCGTGTGGTATTTAAAGCAGATCCTTGGGGGAGTATCATTATGCAAAAAAATGGCGAATGGACGAATTGGTATCGCATTCTCATCTGTGCAACCGAAGCCATTCTACTATTCTTATCATACATTGTGGCGTTTCTTATTCGATTCCAGAGTCGCTATATTCCGCGGCCAAATGGGATTGCCTTTCAGAATCTCATTCCTTGGTTGATTTTGATCTTTCTTGTGTTCAATCTTTTATCCGGGGTATATGTTCTCTACAATAAATCAAAAGGGGACTTGCTCTTTATTACGATTATTGTGCAAGGGCTTTTGGCAGCTGTGACGATGGTCTTGTCCTTCGTCAGTCGTAGCTTTGCCTTTCCACGAATGGTGATTCTGATTGATTTCTTCGTGAGTGTGGCGATGCTATACCTCTTCCGCTTGGGGATATTCACCGCTTATCGGCGTTATTCCAGCACCAAGCGAATTATGATTGTTGGCCAAGAGCGTGAAGTCTTCTCGGCTGTGTACAACTTCAAGAACAGCAAAAGTGCGCGTCATATCGTGACCCATGCCGTAGTAGCGGATTTCTACAGCAATGTGCGCGCCAATTTGGATGATATTGATATTGTCTACTTGGCATCGTCCATTGATGAGAATGAAAAGCTCAAAATTTATGATTTGTTGATGCGTGAGAAGAAGAAACTCTTCTTGAATTCGCAATTTGAAAACTTGGTCATGGTGAATCCAAACATCATGAACTTCGAAGATGAATCGATTATTGAGACGAGTGATTTCAGCATTCCTGCCGACCAGGCATTAATTAAGCGGGCATTTGATATTCTATTATCGTTGGTGCTGATTATTGTGACGTCTCCGATTATGTTGGTGACAGCGTTGGCGATTAAGCTCACTTCGCGTGGACCAGTGATGTACCGCCAAGTGCGGATAACGGAAGGTGGACGGGAATTTGAAATTTTGAAATTCCGCTCCATGTACAGCGATTCCGAGAAGAAAACAGGGCCGATTATCGCACGCAAGCATGATGACCGCATCACACCGGTCGGGCGCTTTATTCGGGCGGTGCGTATCGATGAACTGCCACAGCTGTTTAATATTATTCGCGGCGACATGTCCTTGATTGGACCACGTCCGGAGCGTCCCTTCTTTGTCGATCAATTCCAAGAAGAAAACCCCCACTACTACTTGCGCCATAATGTGAAGGCAGGCTTGACTGGTTATGCACAGGTGTATGGGAAATATGCGACTGATTTTAATAGTAAATTGAATTTCGATTTGATCTATATCAAAACCTATTCCTTAATTCTTGATTTGAAAATTATGCTCCAAACGGTGAAGATCCTCTTCGAAAAGGTATCTTCTAGTGGGGTGGATGACAATGCGCCACACAATACCCGTGCTGATATTATCGAGATGGGAATTAAAGTTGTGGAATAAGCGAATGCCGTGATTAGGAAGCATCTGTAGCTAACAGGTGCTTTTTTTGTGCAAGTAATGCAAGTAAAGCAAAGAAAAGATAAATAAAAGCAAGAACTTCGTGCAAATTTCTCTTTTCATTGGGAAGCATGCTACAATAGTAGCGATCATGACAAAGGATATCGCTCATTAAGCGGTGTTATAGAATTTTAGGAGTGGAAAATAAGATGACTCACTATGATGATGATAGTCTCGCACTACATACGGACTTGTATGAAATCAATATGATGAAAGCCTATTGGGATGCTGGGAGAGCGGAGCAACGCGCCATTTTTGAGGTATATTTCCGTGAAAATCCGTTCGATAATGGCTTTGCGATTTATGCTGGCTTGGAGCGCGTAATTGGCTATCTGAAGGACTTGCATTTTACGGCGAGTGATATTGATTATTTGCGTGCCACTGAGAACTACCCTGAAGAATTTCTCGAATACCTAGAAAATTATCGCTTCACAGCAACGGTGCGTTCCATGGTAGAAGGAGAGCTGTGCTTTGCCAATGAACCGTTGATGCAGATTGAAGGAGAATTGGCGGATCTGCAATTAGTAGAGACAGCCGTACTCAATGCGATCAACTTCCAGACCTTGATTGCTACTAAAGCAGCTCGAGTACGTACGGTAGCGCCTGATGATTCATTATCTGAATTTGGGAGTCGCCGCGCTCAGGAAATGGATGCCGCCATCTGGGGAGCGCGGGCCGCTTACATCGGTGGATTTGACTCCACCAGCAACGTGCGGGCCGGCAAGGTGTTAGGCGTGCCAATTTCAGGAACGCATGCCCATGCGTTGGTTCAGGCGTTCCGCAGTGATTATGAGGCCTTCAAAGCCTATGCCGCTTCGCACAAAAATTGTGTCTTTCTCGTGGACACCTATGACGTATTGAACTCTGGGGTGCCTAATGCTATCCGCGTCGCCAATGAACTCGGCGATAAGATTAACTTCATCGGTGTACGGATTGACAGTGGCGATATCACCTATCTCTCAAAACGCGTGCGCGAAATGCTAGATAAAGCTGGTTATCCCGATGCGACCATCGTGGCTTCCAGCGACCTTGATGAAAAGACGATTCTCAACTTGAAGATGCAAGGGGCAAAAGTCGACTCTTGGGGGGTCGGAACGAAACTGATCACCGGTTACGACCAACCAGCGCTTGGTGCCGTTTATAAATTGGTGGCGATTGAAAATGAAGCTGGCGAAATGGTACCAACGATGAAAATTTCTTCCTCTCCAGAGAAAACCTCTACACCAGGACGCAAACAGATCTGGCGGATCACGCGCGGTTCAGACGGCAAGTCCGAGGGGGATTATGTGGCATTGGAAGATGAAACATTGGATACAGCAGGCGAATTATTTATGTTCCATCCTACCTATACCTATATCAACAAGACCGTGAAGAAGTTCAAAGCCCGTCCGTTATTGCGGACCATTTTTGACAAAGGCGAGTTAGTTTATGAGAAACCTTCTCTCGATGAGGTGAAGGCCTATGCGGCAGAACGCTTGGATGAGTTGTGGGATGAGTACAAGCGTATTCTCAACCCAGCCCGTTATCCGGTCGACTTGTCACAAAAACTCTATGATCTCAAGATGGATAATATCCACACTATTAACCAAATGGTGAAAAATTTTGTGAAGGCTAATCAAGCTGAGGAGAATGAAAATGATGCCTAAGCAACAAGCGGAAATTATTGCAGCCTTGAAGGTAAAACCAGTGATCGATCCCCAAGCGGAAATTGAGCGGAGCGTTAACTTCATCAAGGACTACTTGTATGCTCATCCTTTCATGAAAACACTCGTGCTCGGCATCAGTGGTGGCCAAGATTCTACCTTAGCCGGGCGCTTAGCGCAGCTGGCGATAGAAGCGATGCGCCAAGAAACGAAAGATGAGACCTATCGTTTTATTGCGGTGCGCTTGCCATATGGAGTTCAAGCGGATGAAGATGAAGCACAGCAAGCGTTGGATTTCATTAATCCTGATGAACGACTGACGGTGAATATCAAACCAGCTGTTGATGCCCAAGTTGACTCACTGCAGATGAGTGGTATAACGATTTCGGACTACAACAAGGGCAATATCAAGGCTCGCCAGCGTATGATCACGCAATATGCAATTGCTGGAGCGCAACAAGGTGTGGTTATCGGCACTGACCATGCGGCAGAAGCTGTGACGGGATTTTATACTAAATTTGGTGATGGGGCCTGCGATATTGCGCCATTGTGGCGGTTGGACAAGCGACAGGGGCAGATGCTACTAAAAGCACTCCATTGCCCGCCAGCGTTATATGAAAAAACGCCGACTGCTGATTTAGAGGAGGATTTGCCGCAACGTCCGGATGAAGAGGCGCTCGGTGTGACTTACCGAGCCATTGATGATTATCTCGAAGGCAAAACAGTCGCTTCAGAAGAAGCTAAAACGATCGAAATGTGGTACACAAAAACCGAACACAAACGCCATCTGCCCATTAATGTCTATGATGATTGGTGGAAATAACCGCTAATAACAGTCAGAAGTCGATTGCTGTGCGATCGGCTTTTTGATTGGGAACAGGAACTGGTACCGCTGATAAATAATCAATAACAGCAAAATGATGAGAAAACATTTTGTTCAACTGCGTGAGCTGCCAAGTACCACTAAAAAAATATCATTTTTCACCCTCTATATCTAAAAAGTTTAAAGAAAGGGCTTTCATTTTCTGAGAAAGTGTGCTATATTCTTGTTGAGGCAATCTCAGGAGAGAGATTGTATCATCCTTTCATTTTTGTTTTTTCCTTGACGCCCTGATCGCTTATCAGGGCGTTTTAGTGATGTCTACCTTTCTATAAAAAAATGTCGCCCCGCTAAAAAGAGCAGGAGCGACGTTTATTTTTCGTGATGACGGCGTGCTGCTTTGGCTTGTTTGAGTTTAGCAGGCGTGACATCATTTCCTTTTTCATCGACGACTTTGGTATTGAGGAGAATAGATTCAAAATTTCCGCGGAATTGTTTGATGTATTCCGCACGCAGACGTTGTTGTTCTGCTTTTTCCTCAGGTGTCAGAGTACCAGCTTTTTGTTTGGCATACAGCTCGTTGATACGTGGCAATAGTTCGTCCATTATGGCCTTCCTTTCCATGTCATGAATACTTCTAGTGTAGCATATGTCCTGATATTTGCGCGAAAAAGACGCTGAGTAATAGAAGCAGGCGAATCCTCTCTCTAGACAGAAGTAAAAAACAGGCGATCAATAGGGAAGAGTACTGAAATTGTCGTGCTTACATTTATTTGTTAAAATGAACAAGAATTTAAACAAAGGAGATGGGCGCATGAAAATCCTAGCCCTCGATACATCTACGCAAGCGATGAGTATTGCTCTCATGGTAGCAACAGACGACCTGAAGACAGCTGTATTGAAAGCAGAAACAACGACTAATACGAAGATTAAACACTCCACGCAATTATTACCGCTCGTGAATCAATTATTGATGACAATCGGCTGGGAAGCCTCGCAATTAGAGGCGATAGTGGTCACGCGCGGACCCGGCTCTTACACGGGGTTAAGGATCGGGGTGACCTTCGCTAAGACGTTAGCATGGACATTGCAAATTCCGCTCTACTCCTTATCCAGTTTAGAAGCATTGATTGGCAATAGTCACTGCCAAGAAGGAGTCGCTTTTACTTTTATCAACGCCCGCCGTCAGACCTTATTTGGTGCAGGGTATCAGCTAGCCAATGGTACGATCGCCAAACAAATCCTCACGAGTCAGTACTATACGCTGGCGGAATATCTCGACCAAATCGAAATCGTGCTCGAACAGGAACAGGTCGATGCGCATGCACCCCTCTATTTTATCAGCCCTGACTATGAGGTCTTTCAATCGGGAATTCGGGAGCGATTCAATGATCGCGCGGTGATCCTCACCGGTGAACGTACACTAATTCGCGCGAGCCAAATGGTGAAGTTACCGCTTAAGGTGGAAGATGTGGCAACATTCATTCCGGAATACTTGAAACGTGCGGAAGCTGAGGAGCATTGGCAAGCTCTCCATCAAGAAGAAGCCAAACGTGATGGTGGCCATTATGTGGAAAGAGCTGATTAGTACTATCTATCAAAAAGTTAAACAGCCGCTCAAGCCGTGGCTCGAGTGGGTACAAGCGCCACCGCTTTGTGAGCAGTTAGAACTACTGTGGGATAGTGAAATCCTAAAGACAGGAGAGGTATTAGAGTGGCGATTGTCCGATCCACATCTCGTAACGGAGATGGAACGCATTGAACATGACGCTTATCAAGGCGTCACCATGTGGCGGGGCATCGATTTCTATGAAGACATGGTCTACAATGCCCGTTCTTTTTATCTGCAAGGGCTGATCGATGAAGAACTGATCGCTTTTGTAGGGGTGCGGCGCGATGCTAAAGATGTCCATATCTCCAATTTTGTGGTACGCCCGGATTGGCAGTCAGTGGGGATCGGCAGTAGTGTTCTCCACCAATTGCAGGAGTTGTTACCAGACTTGGAGCGTGACACCCTCACATTAGAGGTAAGGGAATCCAATGTGCGGGCACAGCGTTTCTATCAGCGACACGGCTTCGTGGTGGAACGCTTGGAGAAGAATTATTATGCGAACAATCATGAAAATGCGTATTGGATGACCTATCAATCTCCAGATGTGCCTGTCACTTTAATGGATACAGATGCTGCGCTGGGACAAAAAAATAGGCTTAGAATCAGAAAGAAGAATGAGAATGACCATAATTTTAGCTATTGAATCGAGCTGTGATGAGACTTCGGTGGCGTTAGTGCAAGACGGACGTGAGATACTATCCCACGTGATCGCTACCCAAATTAAAAGTCATATGCGTTTCGGCGGGGTGGTGCCTGAAATTGCCAGTCGCCATCATGTCGAAGTGATCACCCAGGTATTAGAGACTGCCTTTCGTGAGGCAGATTTAGGATGGGATGATGTGGATGCTATTGCCGTAACGAAAGGGCCGGGGCTGGTCGGCTCCTTATTAATTGGCATCACAGCGGCGAAAACACTCGCCTTTATTCACCAAAAACCGCTGATTGGCACCGACCATATTGCCGGACATATCTATGCCAATCAATTGGTGACGCCTCTGCAGTTTCCACTGATGACGCTGGTGGTGAGCGGCGGACACACGCAACTGGTGTACATGCCCAAAGACGGAGTATTCCAAACGATCGGCGAAACCCGCGACGATGCTGTGGGGGAGGCCTATGACAAGGTAGGACGAGTGTTAAATCTGCCTTATCCTGGTGGCAAAAAAATGGATGAATTGGCACAGGTAGGAGAAGATACTTACCACTATCCACGCCCGATGATCGATGAAGATAACTTCGATTTCAGTTTCAGTGGATTGAAATCCGCAGTTTTGAACCACCAACACAATGCGAAACAGCGCAATGAAACATTAGTGGCGGAAAATATCGCAACGAGTTTCCAAGCAGCGGTTACCGAGGTATTGGTCACGAAAACCATGCGGGCTTTGCATGCGTATCCAGTGAAACAATTACTACTGGCCGGTGGGGTGGCCGCCAACTCTGGTTTACGCAATGGATTGAAAATGGCTTTGGCACAGGAATTTCCTGATGTCGCCTTCTCCATGCCACCACTCAAACTCTGTGGTGATAATGCGGCAATGATCGGAGCGGCAGCTTATACGCAATACCAACATGATGACTTCTCAGACTTGATGTTGGATGCAATGCCGGGATTAGATATTGAAGCCTCAACCTTAGCTTGATTTTTGGACATGGAAAAAGCAGATGAATAAGATGTGGCTGCCTGGAAGTAGAAGCCTTGCAGGTGCTCCCTTTTGAGTAGATGGGTGAAGGCCTATAATCTGCTCAAAAGGGAGTTTTTTATTAGGAAGATAAAAGGGCTTTTAATAAAAAATAAAGAAACAGTAGCTAAAAAAAGTGAAAATTGTTAGAATAATTAAAATCGAATCAACGTGCATGGGATCACGTAGTTTGATTTTGAATCGTATTATCTATCACACTTGGATTTTATGAAGGAGGTCCAATCAATGATTGCAACAGCATTTTCTTACTTTATCATCGAAACAACACCACTGACAAAAGGTACTAAAGGTTTACCGAGAATGATTAGACACAACCTCGTGATTCAGTAATCATCCGTCGCTATGCAAAAGTGTCAGCAAGAGGCCAAATAAAAGGCTGAGCTGAAAACTGAACAGTTGTACTCGTGAGCTGGTGAATGACTGGCGTTAATGATCAGTGAAACGAATGCTACTTTCTGCTACTTTCAAGCGCTAGCGCAGGATAAGATTGCTGGCCAGGTTGATATGAATAATCCTCTGCGAGAAGTACTTATATCGGTGTGTTATCGCCATGATAAAGAAGAACAAGAGAAAAATGATCATGGTTCAGATATAACAACCTTGGGAGGAAATACTTTGAAACAATTGACAGTTAATCAGCTAACAAAAATTTTTCCGACGGCAGGTGGTACGTTTACCGCCGTCGATCACATTTCCTTTTCCGTTAATGTCGGCGAAATTGTATCGTTGATCGGACCAAACGGAGCTGGGAAAACAACCACAGTGCAAATGATCTATGGCATGTTACTGCCAACGAGTGGTGACATTCGGTTAGACGATACCTTATTAACAGAAAAACAACGGCGCAAGATCAGTATTGGACTCGTCTTGGGTGGTGATTCCGGTTTTTACGGGAACGCCACAGTTTACGATAATTTGAGCTTTTTCGCTCATCTGAAAGAGATCAAATGGTCCCAAATTGAGTCTGAGGTCATGCGCGTGCTCCACTTAGTCGGATTAGAGGACAAAAAGAAATCAAAAACCTATACCTTATCGAAAGGAATGTATCAGCGTTTACATATTGCGCGTGCTTTATTGGGGAAACCAGACATCCTATTATTAGATGAACCAACCACAGGATTAGATGTGGAATTAGCGCATGAAATTCGTGACTTAATTAAGCAATTAGCGAAGAATGAACAAGTGGCTGTTTTGTTAACCAGCCACATGATGAGTGAGGTCGAATATCTCTCTGATCGCTTATTATTGATTAATCACGGTAAGATTTTTATCGAAGGCTCGGTTCAGGATGTTGTTGCTGCGTCGGGCGTTAACTATGTAGAACGACCAGCAACCTTAGAAGAATCCTATCTCGGCTTAATCAAGCAGCAGATGGGAGGAGAAGGATAATGCGTCAATTTATGGCACTCGCCTGGTTTCATCTCAAATTATATGTACAGAATTCCTATTTCTTAACCTTAATGGGCACAAGTACACTGTCGATGTTTTTTCTGCAGTATTTGGTGGCTAGCGGAACACAGCAGTGGGATAGTGCATTGTGGCTACGGGCTGGCATCGTTGGATTGTGGTCGTGTGGAACGACAGCAGCTGGTATTATCGGCATGCAACGTGGCATTGGAACATTAACCTATCTTATAAATAATCGGGTTAGTGATTATCTCTCCTTAGCGGCGGTGGTTGCGCCGGCATCGATATTCGGTGTTTTGAGTTTTGGTGTGGCGTTAGGTGTAGCGTTGTTGTTAGGAATACCGCTTCAGCTAAATGCCTCATTACTTTTAATGATTCTGGCACTTTGGATGGTGGCCTTTGCACTGGATCTATTAATTGCTGGGCTATTCGTATTGACCCCGCATGCGATCATCTATGAGCAGTTGGTCACGTTTCCCATTCTGATTTGTTCGGGATTATATCCACTGCCGGAAGCATTTAACGTTGGCGAACCACTGATGGATATTCTTTTTCCAATTGCGATTCCGATTAAATGGTTGCTCGGACAGTATAACGTCACCTATTATAGTGCATTCGCCTTCCTCGGTAGTTTAGTGCTCTGCGGTGGGTTATCTCTTATTGTTACGCGTTGGATTATCCAGCATGCCAAACAGACGGGAAGGTTAGGTGTGAAATATTGAACATCGTGCTCTCTTCATTACCAGAACTCAGCAATTGGCGAACTTTTTGGGTGAATTACCTGATTTACCCTCTCGTTGATGCATTATTTATGTTACTGATCAGCCATTACTATACGGGAGCCTATGTGGAAGAAGTATTGATGGCCAATATTGTGTTAACAGGTGCTGTCACGGCTTGTACCGGTTTCTGCAGTTCCTTTATTGGTGATATTTATCGCCGTAACGATTATGAATTAGTGACGAATAATCCCTATAATTTTTATTTTTGGGGAACGAAGTGGCTAGTCAGTGTGGGAATGTCTTATTTATTGGTGGCAATGAACTTGCTTTTGTGTTGGGCATTTGGATTTATTCCACATGCGGGCATGGGCTTCCTCATCGCCATCCCCTTACTGGTTTATGGGAGTATCCTAGGTTTTACCAGTGCGGTTATCGGCTGGCGCATGGTTAACCACTATTTTGTCTCCAATTTAGTCGCTAGTTTTACTATCTTTTTGGGTGGCGCACTGCTTCCTTTTGAACAGTATCCCCCAATTTTTAAACAACTAAGTTATTTATTACCTTTTGCGCGGACGAATCAGTGGCTCTACGGGAAGGCGAATGGGATGTGGCAGGACATGGTGATTGCCTTGATTTGGCTAGCTGTGGGAATGATCGCCTTCCAATATCAACTACCGCGGATCGCTAAACGGACGAAGCAGGGGATTTTATAAAGGAGGAATTACAATGAGTGAAGAGCAAGTATCGAAATTAGTGAAACAGGTAGAGAAATCTATCACTGAATTTCATGCAGCGGTAATGATGACTTGGAATCATGGGCCATCTAGAACTAATCCTAATGAATAAGTTTGATAGATAAAGTACGAAAAAGGCGGTTGGGAAAACTTCCCACCGCCTTTTCGCATGCAGTTTTTAGATCAGTAACTAACAACAGTGCTAGCACTGTTCTTAGCGTTAATTTTGGTGACTTTTTCCGGTAGCGTAATCGATAGTGATGCCTGGTTGGCGATTGGGAACAAAAATGTTGAAGCACAGTCCTTCCCCGTTATCCTCAATGGAGAACCCCTCCATGAAGATGCCGGTTGCTAATAAATTATTGCCTTCAAATACAGGGGTGATTCGGTAGCGAACGTGGTTTCCGGTAGATTCGATGTAATGCGCTACGAAATTTTCAAATGGCAGCATGCCTTCAACGTTGAACCAGCGTGTCCCGGTCATAAGATTCTTCTCGTCATTCTCACTGCCCGCCAGTTGGTAGCCAATTAAATGCGAGCGATTATATAGCCAACTCCCCGGAACATTGGCGTAGCGTTTCTGCTGCCAGCCGGTCGGTTTGATGCTGCCGTCCATGCTCCCGCGTTCTTCTGGGGGCATGAGCGATTCGTCCAATAGTGCGTTTGCTGTGGTTACCCGTCCTCTCGCATCGAGGCGGCCATAGTCGGCATAGGGTTCGGTTTGGGTGAGATCCTCATTCGTGAAGAAAGGAATATTGTCATTGATGCGCACAAAATCTTTGTCATCAGGGACGGTAGGAATGTGGGCAATGGCGTCTTGGCGTGCTTTTTCCACGGCATCAGCCGATGGAGTCATGGATTTAGAGGTTGATGCTGAGTGATGTTCGTTAGTTTTTGCTGACGATGTGTCCGTTGATTGGGACGCACTGCCTGGTGTGGTGGATGAAGACGCCGCTGTGTTATTTTTTTCAAAGAGGGTTTCTTGACGGCTTGCTGTTTTTGGCGGATCTTTTACCGCTTGATTGGCGGAGAAGAGCAGTCCAGCTGCGATGAACAAGGCAATCCCAGTCGGTAGGGTGAGGAGAGCTTGTTTGGGCCAATGTTTTTGCCACAGACCACGATAGAAGAAATACACCAGGCCAATCACTGGCAACGCGATCGCTAATAATGTGATAAAGACAATTAAACTCACGATAACTTCCACCTTTCTAAGAAGCAGTATACTATACCGCCGCCCTCTCCAAAAGTTGCGCTCCTTTTGAGAGGTTTCTAGGCAATAAAAAAGCACCACTCTCCTTGAATGGTGCCTATACTGTAGTGCGAGAGAAGGGATTTGAACCCTCACGTCTTTCGACACTACCGCCTGAAGATAGCGCGTCTGCCGTTCCGCCACTCTCGCGAATAAGAAAATGACTCGCGGGAGGCTCGAACTCCCGACCCTCTGATTAAAAGTCAGATGCTCTACCGACTGAGCTAGCGAGTCATAAGAAATGGAGGATGAGGGGCTCGAACCCCCGACATCCTGCTTGTAAGGCAGACGCTCTCCCAGCTGAGCTAATCCTCCATCGCATTGTCGTGACAACTCTGTTAGTATAGCACCACTTTTATTATTTCGTCAAGGCATCTCGTCAATAAAGTTGGTAACCAAAAATAAGCAAAGTGAGCAAATCAATTGAAGCGTGGTATAGAACTTGCTACTATGAGTGATAGAACGATTCAAGGAGGTTACACCCATATGGCAAAAGTAGCAATTGTACTCGCTGACATGTTTGAAGATGTTGAATTGACCTCACCGAAGCAAGCCTTAGAACAGGCTGGTCACGAAACGACGATTATCGGGACTAAAGCAGGTGAACAAGTGACAGGTAAATCAGAAGGAACCACCGTCACTATTGAAAAAGCGTTCACTGAAGTGTCACCTAAAGATTTTGATGCTTTACTGATCCCTGGTGGCTATTCCCCTGACCATTTGCGGGCGGATGACGATGCACTAGCTTTTGTGCGCGGTATGTTCGCAGATGTTAAACCAACTTTCTCCATCTGCCATGGACCACAGCTCTTGGTGAATGCGGATGTATTGAATGGGAAAACGATCACAGCGGTAAAACAAGTAGCAGTTGATGTGAAGAACGCTGGAGCAACGTTTGTGGATGACGAAGTGGTCATCGACGAACCGCATAAATTGATTTCCAGCCGCACACCTGCTGATATTCCTGCTTTTGATCAAACGATTGTGGATAAATTAGCAGAATGGCAAAACTAAATGAATAATGAGTAGACGAGACGGCGCCCTCAAAAAGGGAGCCGTCTTTTTCTGTGTTTTCGGCGGATACTAACTATATGTAGTTATTTAATGGGTGAATAACACTACATATTGAAATTTATCTTGATTTTTAAACCGATTTCTCCTAAGCTGTAAGCAGTAATGTTTCTTAAAAGAGGAGGATCTCAATGAAAAAAGTAAAACAAGTCTTATCGCAAGTGATGCTGATGGTGGTGGCGTTGTTCACCTTGGTAGCTTGTTCTACGGCAACTGATGACAAAGTACAACCATCAACAACCACCTCCAGCAGTGCAACAAGCTCTTCTAGCCAAATGGATACGGCACAGAGCGTGACTTTACAGGTACTTGACGGTGACGAGGAAGTGTTAAAAGCTACACCAGACATAAAAGAAGGCATGAGTGTCATGGATGTGCTGAAGGCCAATGCCACAGTGGAAGAGCAGGATGGGTTCATCACCAGCATCAACCATCACAAGCAGGATGAAAAGGCGAAGAAGTATTGGCTATACACGGTGAATGGAGAAACGGCGCAAGTGGGAGCTAAGGACTACAAGCTTAAGGCGGGCGATAAGATCGTCTTCCGTCTAGACGCAATGTAATAAGCGGATGAAGGCCATGAAGAGGAAATTTTCTGCTCGCCACTTAGCCTTGCTCGCCTTACTCAGTGCGCTCGCCGTAGTGGGACGGATACTGATGGTGCCACTGCCGAACATCCAACCTATCACCGTACTTGTGATCATTATTACCCTCACAATGTCCGTCTGGGACGGCCTGGCGGTAGCAACGGTGTCATTGGTGATTTCTAATGTATTTCTTGGCATGGGACCATGGACCTTATTTCAACTGCTCAGTTATGCGGCCATTGTTTTGCTCACGCGCTTATTGATGACGCACTGGTATCAATCAAAACAGCAAAAAAGCCGCTTCCTGATCGCTTTATGGGCAGGGATATGCGGCCTATTATATGGAATATTTATTTCAGGATGGAATGTTTGGTTTTACCATATGCCGAGTTTCTTCGGCTATTACGTGGTGGGAGTGCCTTTTGATTTGGCGCATGCCGCAGGAAATATCGTGTTTTACCTATTGCTAGAGCCTACGCTCGCTCCTATCATTCACCAGCGCTACCCATATTATCGCTAGGAGTCCTATTCCCCAAAATAATCAGGAAAACTTGCCGTCTTGGTCTGTAGGGACTCACCCGGGTGGATGATTGCTTCAATCCATTCCTGCCGTATCTCCCAGAGATTCGCTTGGGTGCGGATAGGACTCATTGAATCAATGGTAAAAATCCGCTCCCAGCTGTTAGCGATCCGTTCCTCCATAGCAGGAAATAGGTGAGCGTAGCGTCCATAGAAAAACTGAAAGGAATCGCTCACTCCTAGCGCTTTGACGTCTTGTTGGAAGGTAGCGTTATCGGCATCATTCAGTGGGACATAGAGGTAATTCAGCACATAATCCCACTTGAGTCCATCGAAGAGGATTAGATGGTCATCAGGCACATTCAGACAGTAGAGGACTTGCTCCTCGTCAGGAACAAGTGCAGTTTGCTTGCTAATCCCACACCAGATAGGGTAGTCACTGTCAGCTGGACGGGGCAACCGTTTTTCTGCCATTTGAACGAAAATCCGGTACCGCTCAGAGAAATAATCAGCGTCTTTCGCCATATGTAAGCGGACATAGATTTCTTTGTTGATGATGCGGCCGCAACGCTCCAATTCATAGAGTGAATGCTTGTGTTGTCGTGTATATAAACGCATAATCTCCCTCCTCTAAGTAGAGTAAATGCGAATTGTGCTTTTGTTCACAATTAGTATAACATGCCTTCTTGTCCGCATGAAATAACGAGAATGATGATTTCTTTGTGTTTTACCGTCAGATCGGCAGATGAAATGGCTAGTAAGCAGGGGACAGTCCCCACCATGTAGACAAGCCTAGAAAAATAGTCGTGAAAAAAAGACCTCGCTTTTTTGGAAGTGAGGTCTTTTGTTATAGATCATTAGTAACTCATATGAATATCGGCAGGTTGGTCTTGGTTGAACTGGCTGTTGTATAGGTCAGCATAGAAGCCGTCCGCTGCCATCAACTCATCGTGCGTCCCGTGTTCAATGATCGTTCCATTTTGCATTACCAGGATCACATCGGCATTCTTGATCGTAGACAAACGGTGCGCAATGACGAAGCTGGTGCGTCCTTCCATCACGCGGTCCATGGCTTCTTGGATTAATTGTTCCAAGCGCGTATCCACGGAAGAGGTAGCTTCATCTAAGATCAGAATGTCTGGGTCTGAGATAACGGCCCGAGCGATGGTGATTAACTGTTTCTGCCCTTGGGAGACGTTATTTCCTTCCTCATTGATTTCCATATCATAGGTATTTGGCAAAGTCGTGATGAACTTGTGGACGTTGGCGATTTTGGCAGCATCAACGATTTCGTATTCATCTGCGTCGAGGTTACCGAAGCGAATATTTTCCGAAACCGTGTCGGTATAGAGCCAAGCATCCTGAAGCACCATTCCCATATGCTCTCTGAGGTCATGGCGCGAGATGTTCTTGATATTCACACCATCGATGCGAATCTCACCGTCTAGGACATCGTAGAAGCGCATCAGCAAGTTGATCAAAGTGGTCTTCCCAGCACCGGTTGGACCAACGATAGCCGCCGTCTGTCCCGGTTCAATAGTGAAGGAGATGTCATCCATCAAGACATTTTCTGGATCATAGCCAAATTTCACGTGGTCAAATTCCACTTTTCCGTGAACTTTTTCAGGTAGCTCATCAGAGATAGTGGCTTGTGGTTCTTCCTCTTCATCGAGATAAGCAAAAATCCGCGCGGTTCCTGAGAAGGCACTCTGAATAATCCCGGTCAATTGGGTGAGCGCGTTCATCGGTCCATTGATTTCCATAATGTAGATGACGAAGGCTTGCAAGTTCCCAATCGTGAAGTTGCCGTTCAAGACGGACAACCCACCGAATAAGGTCGTCAAAGCATAAGCGGAGTTGAACATCACAGTTGAGCAGGGTTGCAAGATTGAAGAGAAGAACCCGGACTTGAACCCATAATTTCTCAAGGTGTTGTTGCGTTCTTCGAAACCTTTAATGGTATCGGATTGTTTGTTATACGCTTTGATTTCGGTTGAACCTGAGAGCTGTTCCTGAATGTAAGCGAACAAGGCACCCAAGGCATTCTGTTGGTTTTGGAAGATAGGCTGTGAGTAAGCGATCAGGCGGCGGGCAATGAACACAC
Organism: Aerococcus sp.; assembly: GCA_030528155.1. GTDB lineage: Bacteria > Bacillota > Bacilli > Lactobacillales > Aerococcaceae > Aerococcus. Next base: position 6,275 of record JAUMZL010000021.1, on the reverse strand, counting down.
TGAGTGAGATCGCAGCCAGAACGATCAGCGCCAATTTCCAGTTTAAGGTGAACATCGCCACGAAGGTGAAAATCACCGTTAAGATGGAGGTGACCCCCTGAATGATGGCCTGTTGGAGGGCGTTTGAGACAGCGTCCACGTCGTTAGTGATCCGGCTGAGCACATCCCCTAATTGATGACCATCGAAATAGGAAACTGGAATTTTATTGGTTTTCTTAGAAATATCGTGACGTAAATCATGCATAGCACCTTGGACAACTTCAGCCATGAGGAAGTTACCGACGAACTGTCCCACAGCTTGCAGCGATCCAACAGCAAAGTACAACAGGGCAATCTTGCCAATATAGTCGAAATTAATGCCGGTTGCACCGTGCGACCGCACCATGCCAGCAACATCGCCTGCTAATTCCGTTGTGGCCAACCCACTGATAAATGGGAGGACGGCCTGAGCAACGGTCATTAGGACAACGGCCAACATCGCAATGATGAATTTCAAACGGTAGTTGCGAATATAGCGCCAAACCCGTTTAGAGGTAATAGTAATCTTATGCATGCTTCAATTCCTCCTCACTAAGTTGTGATGATGCGATCTCGTAGTAGAGATCAGAGGTTTCGAGCAATTCTTTGTGCGTTCCTTTAGCAGCGATAGTGCCGTGATCCAATACGATAATTTGATCGGCATGCATGATGGTAGAAACCCGCTGAGCGACGATTACTGTCGTGGCATCTTTGGTTTCACGCGCTAATTTTTGACGCACCGCTGCATCGGTCTTGTAGTCCAACGCAGAGAAACTATCATCAAAAATATAAACTTCATGGTCGCCAATCACTGAACGCGCAATTGATAGCCGCTGTTTCTGACCACCGGAGAGATTTGAACCTCCTTCAGCGAGGTAGGTGTTGTAACCGGAAGTCGTACGGCTGATAAATTCATGGGCTTGGGAGATATCTGTTGCTCGATGGAAGTCCTCTTGACTGGCGTCTTCCTTCCCATAGCGCAAGTTATCCGCAATGTCCCCAGTGAACAGGTTTGCCCGCTGCGGGGTATAACCGATCTTATCGCGTAACGTCTCCAGATCCATATCGCGCAGATCGACGCCATCGAGCAGGATTTGACCTTTCGTCACATCATAGAAACGTGGAATTAATTTTACGATGGTTGATTTTCCTGATCCGGTTGACCCAATGAAGGCGACAGTTTCACCAGCTTTTGAAGTGAACGAAATATCACGTAATACCGGCTCATCCGCATCGGGATAACTGAAGTCAACATGACGGAATTCCAATGTCCCACTGCCATCCGTTTCGGTTACCCCATTTTCGGGGCTCTTAATGGTGATCGGCGTATCGATGATTTCTTGCAGGCGGTTAGCGCTGACTTGGGCGCGCGGATACATCATGAAAATGTTTGAGAACAGTGTAAATGAGAATAACGCCTCAAAAACATATTCGATGAAAGCAACGAGATCCCCCACTTGCAGGGCGTTCGTTTGAATTTGTTTAGCCCCAAACCAGATCACTAATGCCAGTGCGGTGTGTATCAGGAAGGTAAAGGCTGGCTGCGTTGAACCGACCGACTGAAAGAGACGCGTGGACAGGCCACGGTAGTTACTATTGACTTCTTCGAAACGCTCTTCTTGGAGCGGTTCGCGGTTAAATGCGCGAATGACCCGCAACCCGGTAATGTTTTCTCGTTGGATGCGGTTGATATGATCGAGGGCAGTTTGTTGTTTACGTGAGAGCGGTAAGGTAATCCGTACGACAATAAAAATGATTAAAAGAATGATAGGTACGACAGAGAGCACCTGAACCCCTAATTCTAAGGAGAGATTAAATATCATGCTGACACTAGCGACAATCATGATTGGTGCTGTCAGACCCATGCTCAGTAGCATAATGGCAAATTGCATCAAAATAAATGCGTCCGTCGTTAAGCGGGTGGTTAATGAGGGCACCCCTAATTCTTGAAATTCATGAAAAGATAACCGTTGAATCTTCGTAAAGATGTCATTGCGGATATCACGGACCATTGTATTAGCGAGATTGCTGACGAAGTAACGTGATAAAATTTGACCAGAAAATCCGATGGCAATAAGGATAAACATCCCAATGACGTACATGTAGAGACGCTCATGCGATCCCGGGATAAGGGCCTTGTTGATGACGAATGATAGGAACGTTGGCAAACCAACTGTCACTAACACGAAGGCTAATGAGCCGATTAAAGCCATCACCAAACGCACGGGGTAGCGTTTCATATACTGCCACATCAGTCCCATGGCAATTCCTCCTTTATTTATTTAGTTTTCGTTGCTTTATTCATTGAAAAAAGCGCAAACTAATTAAGAAGTTTAGCATATTCAAAGTGAGACGTTCCAATAATTTGCAATAAATATGAATTTTTTCAAGTGGGCCTAATCATCTAGTGTGAATGAGGGATGGAAAACACCGTTGCTGAGGGGTTCAGTGCGTTCTAAAACATCCGCTTTGACATTGATTGCTCGTGCCAAGACGAAGAAATAATCACTCAGGCGATTGATTACGATCAATGCTTGCTCGTTGTAGGAATACTGATGGGTGAAGGCTACCGCCAGACGTTCCAAACGCCGAGTAATAGTGCGGGCATAGTGCAAATCACAAGCTAAAGGATGCCCGCCTGGTAGAATGAAACTCGTCAAGTCAGGGGCTTTGTCGCTATGGCGATCGATGGCTTTTTCTAGTTGGTGAATGATTGTCTTATCGACTTGATAAGGGTAGGCAGTAGCATCTGGGGTGGCGAAATCATGGCCTACTCGAAATAACAGATGCTGAATGGTACGAAGCTCTTGTTGGATTTTGGGAAATTCGGCACCTTTAGCGATGGCGACGCCCAGCCAGCTGTTTAATTCATCAACAGTTCCCACAACCTCTAGACGAATATCATCTTTGGGCACCCGTTGTCCCCCCATCAAAGCAGTGGTTCCTTTATCGCCTGTACGTGTATAAAATTGCATCATGATAGCTCCTTTCAAAAACAGCAGGGCGAATGATCGCTCTGCTGTGAAAAAATAGTGAATTTTTTTTAGAGGCCACACCGCAATTGTGCGCCACAGTTGGTGCAAGTATTGCAGCCTCCCCGTTCTTCAACAATGCCTTGGCGACAAATTGGACAGGTATTTCCCACCTCAGAACCATAAATGACTTCGTTTTCCTGATCGTGGGTTGTCGCTTTATTTCGGCGAGAGGGCGTTACTGATGAGAAGTCGTCCGAAAGAGGGTCTGTTTTTGTTTCAGTTTCGGTGTGATTGTCGAGGGTGAGCACTTGAGTATCTCTTGAGCCGTCAACATAAACCGTTCCTCCTTTTGCCCCACCTTGATAGAGCGCTTCATAGATTTCAGCGACTTGACGTACGCCGTAATCGCTCGGTGCGTTCACAGTTTTGGAAATGGAACTATCGACCCAGCGTTGAATGGTTGTTTGGACACTCACGTGTTCTTTTGGAGTGAGAGCCATCGCTGAGACAAAGTAATCAGGGAGATGCTGGTCGTCTTGGTCAGGGTGTGAGGCGAGGTAGTCGTTCACGATATCGGCATTCACTTCGATAAATTGTCCCAAACGGCCACTGCGGAAATATTTGAAGGCAAAATAAGGCTCTAATCCCGTGGCAACGCCGATCATTGTGCCCGTGCTCCCAGTTGGTGCGACAGTCAATAGGTGAGAATTGCGAATACCGTATTTCAGAATGTCTCGCCGAATGCTTTCTGGCATCCGCTGCATGTAACCACTCTGGATAAAGCGTTGCCGCAATGTTTGGGTTTGCTTTGGCGTTTTGCCACATAGAAATGGAAAACTGCCTCTCGTTTTAGCCAATTCGATGGAAGTTTCATAGGCTGTTGTGGCAATTAGCTTAAACAAGTCGTCTAGCAATTGGTTGCCAGCGGGAGAGCCGTAACGTAGATGCAAATGAATGAGTAAATCTGCCAGTCCCATTACGCCGAGTCCGATACGCCGTTCCCCCAACGCTTGCGCTTTATTCTCAGGGAGGAAGTATGGCGTAGCATCGATGACATTATCTTGGAGGCGGATCGCTGTTTTAACGGTTTTGATGAGGCGACGACGATCCAGCGTGTGCGTGTGTGGATCGACCATGTTGGCGAGGTTGATGGCTCCGAGGTTGCAGACAGAATACGGAGCGAGCGGTTGTTCTCCGCAAGGGTTGGTCGCCACCACTTTCTGTCCATACGCTACCGCATTGGTCATTTTATTGGCATTATCGATGAAGAAAATCCCCGGTTCAGCGGCATAAGTAGCGCAAATATTAATCAACTGCCATAATTCGCGGGCAGGGATGGTACAGTAATCTTTCACGGCGTGGCCCATCTTTTCCCATTCCCGCACGTCACCGACTTTGGCCCATTCTTCATCATAGACAGCCATTTCTTCTTTTGAATAATGCTCAATATCAGGAAAACGCAGCGTCCACATGGCATTGTTCTTCACGGCAGTCATGAAATCATCTGTGAGCGTCACGGAAATGTTGGCCCCACTCAAATAGTCCGGTTGTTTTACGCTCCAGCGGCCACCTGATTGCAGCTTTTCTTTGGCGTCCTTCAGTAGTGCCGGACTGATAGCTTCCCTCTTCTCCTGGCAGATATATTCGTAAAGAGTGCGCTCATTGGCTGTCAACGGGGTGAAGTCCAACTTATCTTCGGCTAGCTGTTTGATCTGGGGGTCCGTGGTATTTTCAATGAGAAACTTTAGGACACGTGGATTCTGCATCTTGGCGATGATAAATTCCAGAATATCCGGATGCCAATCCGCCAACATGATCATCTGCGCGCCGCGTCGACTGCCTCCCTGCTCCACGAGATGGGTGAGGGAAGCGATGTCGTTCAGCCAGGAAACGGAACCGGAAGAGCGACCGTTGACCCCACGTGCCAATGTGTGGTGGGGTCTTAGTGTTGAACCATTCGTTCCGACTCCGCCCCCGCGACTCATGATCTCCATTACCTGTTTACGGTAATCGGCGATGCCAGCGCGCGAGTCCGGAATAAAAGGCATCACATAACAATTGAAGTAGGTGACATTTGTTTTTGATCCTGCGCCATAGAGGACACGTCCAGCTGGTACGAAATCTTTATGGATGAGGACATCATAGAATGCTTGTTTTGCCTGGGCTTGGGCTTCTTTTGATTCTTCTACCTGGGCAAGCCCGCCAGCAACGCGGTGAGCGATCTGCTCATAGTAGACCTCTAATGGCTTATCGATCGCACTGAGCGGACGCGTGACTAATCGAGTTGCCTTTTCGGTGGGATCACTGAGGGCGCCGATAAAATCTTCATCGATATAAACAGTGGCCTGATGAGTATCCAGAGATTGAACAACACCAATCCCGCGCGCCGGGTAGGTAGGATCCTCTTTGACCGTGAGAATCACGAGATCCCCGACTCGGAGCGTTGTTTTGGCGGTGTCCTTGAAGGCGTAACGATCGAGCATTACTAGGCGGGAAATGCCTGAAAAAGTAATCTGCATATCGGAAGTGATGGGAGTGACTTGAGGAAAGTGTTGGATGGCTTTGTCTAATAGTGTCGGATCCCAAGCGATGTGCGTTGGTGTGGCAGTAAGTGGCATATTAATCCTTCCTATTCTACATATAGATATATTTTTAGCCTGAAACGCTATATATTGTGTCTGTAATCCAAAGTATAGGGGATTTCTCGTCTAAAGACAACCGGAAGTTTTGATGTGAAAAAGCCAAAATGACGATAAAGAGCTACCTGGATAGCAAAGAAAGTTGCTGAATTTTATTTTGTTCACAAAAGAAGAGGAGAGTCCTAGTAGCCATGAAAAAAGCGCTTGGCAAAAGACCAAGCGCGAGTGAAAGAGCGTTAATGATGATTACTCAGAAAAGGACTGATAGAGCAGAATAGCGAATGGAATCGCTAACCAAAAATTGTGGAATAATAAAGTAAAACTAATCAAGGCAACCAGTCCGTAGAGAATGCCAGGATTGAATTCTTCGATAAGTGACGATGGGAGTTTGGAATATAGCATGTTGTCTTCTCCTTGCCAGTGATGCTGATAAATGATTTAGGTGCTTCACCAACGGATGTGATTTAGTGAGTTCAAACTGCTTAAAAACAGGAGGTCAACAGTAATGTAAACCCTATCTTTTATTTTAGTGCAACGAGCGGAAATCTGTCTAGTGAGGAAATGATAAAAATAACTAAAAGAAAAGACCCTAAATTGTAAACTTAAATGCAAACTGCTTAATATCCTTTTGAGTTATAAAACT
>JAUMZL010000020.1 GCA_030528155.1 Aerococcus sp. | reverse complement strand
AGTGAACGGTTTGGGTAACATCCTTAGACAAGCTGTCCTTATCTGTTCCTTCTGGATATTTAGGTCCATCTGGATTATCTGGATCTACTGGTTTGTTTGGTTCACCTGGTTTATCTGGGGTGACTGGAACCACGCGATGTGCTAATTCAACCGTGTATTCTTGGTTGGTGTTCTTGTCGTTATCGAAAGTCAACCCATCTTTTGGATACCCATCACTGACTAATTGGTAACCCTTGTTTTCGAGTTCCTTAATCTTGTCAGCGGTAGAGTAATTGACCTTATCGCCAGATTTACCTGGAACGGTATCCGTAGTGATTTCTTGTCCGGTGGTCTTGTCGACGTAGTGAACGATCACTTTCTGTTCATCGGCAACATAAGTGATAGTGGTGTCTTCACCCGGTTTGGCTGGATCTACTGGGTAAGTTGCTCCTGGGGTGAGTGGCGTACCGTCTTTATCCACTGGAGTAAACCCGGGAACAGTTGGAATGACTGGTTCTCCTGGCTTCGTTGGGTCAGTAGGATGATTTGGATATGGTACTTTATCCACACCTGGGATAGGTTGGCCATCTTTATCAACCGGAATCAAGTTGCCTAACTTGTGGTAGACCACTGTTTGTTCATCTTTGGTGTCTTTGACCGTTACCGTAATAGCCTCTACTTGTGCTTTTTCAGCATAGTATCCTTTTACAATTGGTGATGTTTTCGCTTCAAAGGTATCATCATCATCTTTGGCTTTCCATTCCTCAAAAGTCACATCACCCGTAACAAGATCCTTCACCCCTGTACGTTCAAAGGTGACTTCATCCGTGACATCGTTTGCCACCGGTTGGCCTGCTTCATCTACATAATGAACAGTTTGGGTGACTTTGTGTACCAATTCATTGATATCGACATCTCCAGGGGTCGCTGGTGTGACTGGCTTGGTTTGATGTTCAAAGTGAACTTCAAACGCTTGATCCTTAGTATCATCCATGTCAAAGGTTAAGCCATCAGTTGGGAAGTTATTGCTTACCAGTTTGTACCCTTGTTTTTCCAGTTCCGCAATCTTCTGTGCGGTGGTGTAGGTACTGGTTTCGCCACCCTTACCGGTTAATGTTTCGACATGAATTGGCTGTTTAGTCACATCATCGATAAATGTGACGGTCGCTTTTTGATCATTCTTCGTGTACACAACCGTGTGTTCATGATCTTTGGATTGCGCGTCAAAAGCAACGGTTGTTTCCGCAATTTCTGGCGTTTTTGTGGTGTAGCCATTAATGGTTGGGGAGACTTTCGCGACGAAGGTGACGTCACCATCTTTGGCTTTCCAGTCACCGAATGTGACTTTCCCACTCACTAGGTCTTTGGTTCCTTCACGTTGGAAAGTCACTTCATCCGTGACATCGTTTGCCACCTTTTGTCCGGCTTCATCTACATAATGAACGGTTTGGGTAACCTTATGAACGAGTTGGCTGATGTCTGTGCCATTTGGATTTTCTGGAGTGACTGGGACCGTCTGATGAACAAAGTGAACCTCATAGACTTGGTCTTTGGCATCGTCCGTATCGAAGGTCATTCCCCCGGCTGGATAGCCATCCTTCACTAACTCGTAACCTTTACCCGTTAATTCAGCAATCTTGTCAGCAGTCGTATAAGGACTCTTTGTGCCACTTTGACCCGTCAAGGTTTCTGTATAAATCGGTTGTTTAGTCACATCATCAATGTAGACAACGGTCGCGTTTTGTTGGTTACGTTTGTAAGTCACTTTGTGAACGTGATCCTTAGACTGTGCCGTTGCATCTACAACCGTCTCTTGAATTTGCGCAGCATCAGGGGTGTACCCGTTGATCGTTGGTGATATCTTAACGTCGAACGTGTTGTCGCCACCTTTAGCTTTCCAATCGCCGTAAGTCACCGTATTCGTTACGAGGTCTTTAACACCAGTACGCTCAAAGGTCACTTCATCGATCACGGTTTCAGCGGCTTTTTTGCCATCTTCGTACACGTATTCTACCGTTTGAGTTACCTTATGCACCAATTGATTAATATCGGTACCTTCTGGCTTATCTGGAGTGACTGGTACGGTCTTATGTGTCAAATGAACTTCATAATTTTGATTGACATAATCATCTGTATCGAAGGTCATCCCGCCTGTTGGGTAGCCATCTGTTACCAGTTGATACCCTTTTCCTGTCAATTCAGCGATCTTATCGGCTGTCGTGTACTGACTCTTCGTTCCACTGCCACCAGTTAAGTTTTCAACATAAATGGTCTGCTTCGTCACATCATCAATGTAAGTCACCGTAGCATGCTGAATGTTAGGTTCGTAGTGGATATTCGTGTCTTTACCAGGTTGTGTAGGATCAATTGGATAGGTTTGACCTGGAGCCATTGGATTACCATCTGGGCCGATTGGAGTGTAGCCTGGATAGGTTGGTACTTGTGGTTTCCCTGGTTTCGTTGGATCGTTTGGATCATTTGGATATGGCACTGGTTTCGACCCTGGCACATCCGGCACTAAATTTCCTAACTCATTGTAGATAACATTGATCACTTGGTTAGGAGAATCAGCCGTCACTGTAGAGGCATTGACTTGCACGCGATCCGCGTAGTATCCCAGAACGATTGGCGATTTCTTCGCTTCGAAGGTATTGTCGTTACCTACTGCTGTCCACTGGCCGAGCGTTACCTTACCTGTAACTAAGTCCTTAACCCCTTCGCGGCGGAAAACAACGTCATCTGTCACATCGGCTGATACCGTCTTCCCAGTATTGTCCACATAATGAATGGTTTGAGTCACTGAGTGAAGCAATTGATCAACGTTAGTCCCATTTGGATTTTCAGGGGTTACCGGTACCGTCTGATGTTTCAGGTGAATGGTGAAATTCTGTGACGCATTGCCATCTTTGTCGTCGACCGTGTCGAAGACAATTCCACCATTTGGAATATCACTACTTACAAACGTATGCCCACTATTGGTATAACCGTTGATCACACTTTGAGAATCATAATTCGCATTGGTTCCACTATTCCCCTTCACCTCATCGACCTTCAAATTTTGGCCCGTTGTATCGTCGACATAGGTGATCGTTGCGTGTTGTTCCTTCGCTTCTGGGGTGTAATCGATAATACCATCTGCAGACACAGCACGAATACGCATCCCTGTTGCTGAATAGCGGCCATTCGCTTTTTCAGAAGTAATCGCAAAACCATAGTTCTGAGTTGGATCTACCCCTAACGCCTTTAAGGTTGTCGTCCAGGTGTACTGGGCGTAGGTTACCGTCATCGTTTGAGTAGCTGCATTATAGCTAATGGTGAGGGGATTTAAGTTCTGTCCACGGAACCCTGTAGCTGCATTGGAGGCATAATTAAAGGTATTAATATCCCCAACGACCGTCGTCGTTCCGCTGCCATCATTGGTTGCGAAGGCACCGTACCCACGATAACCGGCTGCTGCTTGTTTTGCTTTTACATCATTCGGGTCGTCATAGTGGTACCCTGTGTCGTAACGGAACCCCCAAGCGTTGGCTAACCCTTGCTTATTGAGAATCCCACCCGCATTTTTCAGGTTTTCTGGCGTGTCATTGTAGAATGTAAACCCAAATCCATCTGGGCCAGTGGTAATCCCTTGAGGTTCAGCCGCAATCTCAAACTTCATCGTGAAGTCTTTTGAGAAATCAATTTTCCCATCTAATTGCAGTACTGAATTGACCGCTCCTGTACCGCTGTGGTTATTGAAACGCAAAACTTCAGTATGAACCTCGCCATAATCATATGGAAAGCGTTCAATGTCTCCATACTTGGTGAAATTATTGTCCAAGTCAGTAACATGTGAAATACTATCCTTTTGGGTATAGTCAGGAACGGTGTACTCCGATGCCCGCACTGCTTGTGGTTTTGGCGTTTCTTCTGATCCATCTAATTGATCATTTGCCGTTTCATCGGCTGCCGCTTTATCGTCATCAGCCGCTCGGTCAGCGGTGGCATGATCATCCTCAGCGGCTTTGTCGTCGGCTTTGTTCTCAACAGTCGCCTCATCATCAGCAATAGCACTCTCATCAGCTTTATTATCAGCAACTGTTTCATCATCACTTGGGCGAGCAACGGCCATCGTCGCCTGATCGTTCGTATGACGCTCAGCCTTTTCATCAGCTGACGCCTGCAAACCATCCTTGCCTGTAGTTGTATCACTCGCTGCTTCAATGGCAGCTTGTGGTTGTACTTCAGCGGCTTGAGCAATTTCACTCAACCCACTGGAAAGTAAAAACCCGCTCGCAATCGCAATGGATGCAACCCCAATGTTCAAGCGACGAATCCCCCAACGCGTCACACGTTTACTCATTCGCCGAGTGAGCAGGTCTTTGTTATTTTTTCCAACCATGGAACTCCTCCTCTTTATTAAGTGGCATTAACCAATCTGTCGATCCTAATATCTGCCGGCAAGCATTAGTCAAATCAACAGCATGAATTTATCATTCATTGTTCACATAATAGTGAAAATCCTATAATAAACAAAGGAAATTCTATCACTCAAAATGGCATTTTGTTATTTTGGTTATATTATTATAAAATGATCAGAGCGCTAAAAGACGATCACAAAGGTATTTTTCGCCCGCAACATTCGAAAGAACTTATTAAAAAAAAAAAAAAAAAACAGTACAAGAATTGTTCTATACTCTTCAAAAAGACAATATACCGGTTTTTACTAAATAAATTGAATATATCCCCAATCGGTCAATGGAAAGGATTTCACTGGTTCTTTTCCCCTTAATCATTTTATGTTTTGTGTTATTTTTGTTCATTTCATGACTTTCCCCCTTTTTAAACACCACTCCTTTTCAAGTAAAAATTAAACATCTTTGGTTTTATTTAATCTTTCTGACTGAACGAAAAAAGCGATAGGACATGTGGCCTATCGCTTTTTCAGCAGCTATCGTTTTTTAATGATGAATATTAATGGTGAAATCTTTGTGAATCGTACTATCTTCATTCAATAATGACGTGATCGCAGTCTTGGTTCTCTCCTCCGCTTCATTCAACAAGCCACGATCGATCGCCTTTTGTTCAGCTTGTTTCTTCTGGTCCTTCTCAAAGGCGGTGTAATCATCGACCTTGATGGCGTTGAAGATCGAATCCTTCTCGTTGAAGACTTTCAAAGAGTCTTCATCTAACTCATGGGAAAGAATTTTAGGCTTTGGTAAGGTGATATCAATCGTTTGTTTCTGATCATTGACAGTAACCTTCACCTCTTTGAGATCTACTCCAGCGTTGATGATACCGTCATATGTGACCAAGAACGTTTTAGTGGTAAAGGGAATCTTCCACCCATAAAAATCCTTCGTATTCTCAAACGAAGCCGTATTGGTATAGTAGTACTTGGTAGTAATGAGTTCTTGTGCACTCTCAATCCGATTACCTACTAAGTCTGAGGTGATCTTCGGTTCATTATTTGCCTGTGACCAATGACTTATTCTATAAATCCCAATGAGCACTATGAGTAGAATCAGTGGGAATAAAACTAATTTCCAGCGTCTTTTTTTCATCGTTTCTCCTTAATTAGAGTAGTGTTTCCAATTCAATTTCAGGATATTTCTGTCTGAACCAGTTCTCCGCAAATTCATTTTCGAAGAGGAACACCGGTTTTCCAAAGCGATCGCGACACAGTAAGTTACGCGAGGAAGACATACTTGGATCGAGATCTTCTTCCTTGATCCAACGAGCAATTTTTCTTCCCAATGGTTGCATGGAAACTTCTGAATGATACTCCGTTTGCAAGCGATATTGGAAGACTTCAAATTGCAATTGCCCCACTGCCCCGAGAATGTATTCTTCCGTATGCCAGGTTTTATAGAGCTGGATCGCACCTTCTTGGACGAGCTGTTCCATCCCCTTATGGAAAGATTTTTGTTTCATCACATTCTTCGGCGAGACTTTCATAAACATTTCTGGTGTGAAATGAGGCAGTGGTTCAAATTCAACGGTATTTTTGCCACTAAAAATAGAATCTGAAATCTGGAAATTTCCAGTATCGTATAAACCGATAATATCGCCAGCGACAGCAGCTTCGGCATTCTTACGGCTGTCAGCCATGAAGCGCGTCGTGTTGTTCAAGCGGATTTTTTTGTCGGTACGAGCCACTTTCACTTCCATGCCCTCTTCAAATCGGCCGGAACAGATCCGGACAAACGCGATGCGGTCGCGGTGATGCGGATCCATGTTGGCCTGAATCTTGAAGATAAATCCTGTCAATTCCTCTGATTCTGGATCAATCTCTTCCCCATTCACAGTAGGTTGACGCTGTGGTTCTGGTGCATAGTCAACGAAAGCATCCAAGAAGGTCTGCACACCGAACCCCGTCAAGGCTGATCCAAAGAAAACTGGCGTTAATTGCCCAGCACGGATGGCCTCAGCATCGAAACTGTTCCCTGCCTCTTTGAGTAGGAGGGCACTCTCCTGCGCTTCTTGATAAACCGCAGTTTCTTTCACAGCATAATCTTCCGCTAGTTCACCATCCTCATCCAATGGCAAGAAGTCGTTATCCCCATTTTCTTCAGGATGCGTCAGCTCTAAGCGATTATTGTAGAGGTCATAGAGGCCTTCCAAGGTTTTTCCTGAACCCATGGGCCAGTTCATCGCATAAGCATCGATCCCTAATACTTCCTCTAATTCCGCAATCAATTCCATTGGGTCGCGTCCTTCGCGGTCCAACTTATTCATGAAGGTAAAGATAGGAATCCCCCGCTTGCTGGCAACCTCAAACAAGCGCTTGGTCTGTGGTTCAATCCCCTTGGCGGAGTCAATAACCATCACGGCACTGTCCACCGCCATCAGCGTTCGGTAGGTATCTTCAGAGAAATCCTCGTGCCCTGGGGTATCGACAATATTGATTTGGTAACCATCGTAGTCCACCTGCATCACAGAACTCGTTACCGAAATCCCACGTTGTTTTTCAATTTCCATCCAGTCTGACTTTGCATACTTCCCGGTCTTACGCCCTTTAACGGTTCCAGCCTGGCGAATCGCTCCCGAATAGAGCAATAATTGCTCCGTGATGGTCGTTTTCCCAGCGTCTGGGTGGGAAATAATCGCGAATGTGCGCCGTTTTTTTATTTCATCTTGTAATGTCATAGCTATCCTCCTAAATACTAGGCTCTTTCATTATGAAGAAAAAGCGCCCCGTTTAATGAAAGCAGGCATTTCTGCTTTTGGCGCTGTTGGTGCTTATTTTTAACACATCATTGTTGCTCCTTAGATTAAGTGCTATATAAATCCATTTTAAAACAAGTGTCATCTTCGCATTGTAGCAGAAAAGAGGCGCTTTTGTCGATGAAACTTCCCTCAATCAGTGATAAAACAGAGCAAACGAGGCGCGTTTCATTATAAGTACGCACAATACCTGCTATGGTGCTAATTTCACCACACAAAGATGGAGCTTTTATGGATAGCGGCTAAACAGTGAGTGCCTATAACCCCAAAAGAAAACGCCACCTTAAAATCTGGTGACGTTCTTTCAAACAGGATAATATTACTACCTGCTTATCTGAGCAGAGGCAGGAATTGTGAAGCTACAGTGAAATAAATCAGCACACTGGTCAAGTCGGAGAGCGTCGTGATGAATGGACCTGAAGCGACTGCAGGGTCAAAACCAATGCGATCCATCAAGATTGGCACCAAACTCCCGGCCAAGTTAGCGACTGTGATGGCACACAACATCGCAATGCCAACCACTCCAGCCAAGGCGATATTGCGCTGCCAGATAGTAATGATGGTGAAAATCGTTCCTCCCGTGACGGCTCCACTCACTAGCCCCGTAATAATTTCACGGAAAATCAAAGCAAAGAAGCTCGTAGATTCATCGTCAGGTAATGATAACCGCCGCACGGCCACCGCCAGTGATTGCGTCCCGGCGTTCCCAGCGGTCCCAGTGACCAAGGTGATGAAGAGTGACAGCGTCGCTACTTCTGAAATCATCCCTTCAAATTGACTGATCAATGTCGATGTCCCCATACCGAGGAACAACAACGTAATCAGCCATGGCAACCGACTGCGTGCCGCGCGAACTGGAGATTCGTGTACCTGGTCAACGTCAACCCCAGCCAAACCGGAGTAGTCTTCTGCCGCTTCTTCATCCATAACATCCAGGACGTCGTCAACAGTAACAATCCCGACCAATTCACCGGTCGTTTCGGTAACAGGCAATGCCACAAAGTCGTAATCACGGATGGTCTGTGCCACCACTTCCTGGTCTTCAGCAGCATCTACCGTAACTACACGCTCACTCATCAAATCTGAAACGAAGTCATTACCGTCAGCTACCATCATATCTCTCAAGGTTAAGACCCCAACTAAGCGGTCATCGTCGTCCACCACATACAAGTAGTAAATCGTTTCGGCGGTTTGGGCGCGAGAACGAACCAAGGTCATTGCTGATTTAATCGTTTGATTAGCCTTCAAGGAAATAAAGTCGGTCGTCATAATCGAACCGGCCGTATTTTCTTCATAGGTCATCAATGTTTTCAATTCATCCGCATGCATTTTCGGCATTAAACGCAAATAGACGCGCGCTTTGCCTAATGGTAGGCGGTTAAGAATATCGGCTGCGTTATCCCGGTACATGTACGCCAACAAACTCGCGGCAACCGTATCGGTCATCCGTCCTAAGAACACGACAATATCATCAATGTCATCCTCATCCAACGTATCATACAGCGCCGCTAATTCCTTGGGGGTGAGGAAGCTATTGACCACTTTCCGCTGTTCCGGGGTAAATTTTAGGTACATTTGTGCCTGAACATAAGTATGATTTTCTAGGAAATCTAAGCGAAAGGCCTCACGGTTATGGGCGGTGATAAAATCAACCACCCGTTCAAACAATTCTTCTTCGGTGAGTTCTTGTTCAGAAACCATTTCGGTGTCGTCTCTGACATCAAACTCATTGTCGCGATTTGGATTACTCATAATCCGCCTCCTTCTTTTTGTTCTCATTAAGGATGTATTCATCCTTAACCATTATTCACGTTTTTCATTCTGGTGACTCACGGTGGCATGTCCCACTCTATCCAGCGAGCCAGTTTGCTAAATCCTCACTCAGGGGAGCGGTGATCAGGAGCGGTTGTTGGGTGATAGGATGCGTAAATGCGAGCGAATGACAATGCAACGCCTGCCGCATCAATGGCGGACTATCTATCCCACCATAGAGCGAATCGCCAATCAATGGTGCGCCTGCGTAGGAAAAATGCACCCGAATTTGATGCGTACGCCCGGTATGCAATTGCACGCGGTAACAGTAGCGATCGGATGCTAATTGTTCTTGCAACCAGTATTCTGTTTGGGCTGGTTTACCTGTTTGGGACACACAGCGTTCAACAATGGATCCTGGCTTTCTAGCGATTGGTGCATCAATAAAGCCATGGCTTCCTCCTGACAGTGGCTGATTAGTATAAGCAAAATAGGTCTTCGTCACCTTACCGGCGAGCATTAACTCCTCTAACAAGGTATGAGCAAAACGGTGCTTGGCGATGACCATGACGCCACTTGTTAAACGATCCAAGCGGGTAACGATATGAATTACCTGATCTTCGTAGTGGTTCTTTTCATAGTAAGATTTGACCCAATTCGCCACAGATTCAGTGTCATCATAATAGACCGGAATAGATGTCAATCCCGGTGGCTTATTGATAAATAAATAGTGCTCATCCTCATAGAGCACAGGTAGCGTCCCCTGATCACCTGGCAATACGGTTGTCTCTTCCTCAGCCGGCATCACCACGCGCACAACATCCCCAACACCCAATGTATACTTCACTGTTTTGGGCTGATCATTGACCAGAATTGTTCCGCCATGATGTTTAATTTGATTGAGCAATCGGCGCGAAATCCCTTTGCCTTTTAAAAAGCTGCGGACATACATCGGTTGGGTGGCTGTCCAAGTAAATTCCATCGTTCCCCTCCTTTCCGTTTGTGTATGGTGGTATCCGTTAATGAGGATGACGGTTGCGAGCATGATCGGAGCTCCCGATGAAGGACTGCTCCACCCGATCCCAAAAATGCGTATGACGATAAAGCGCAAATTGCACACGCTCTTCAGCAATTTCAAAATGCACGCGCCGCACGTCCTCAATCGGAAAATTGCACTGATCTAAGGTCATGAAGACTCCCGTTTGTTCGCAATTTGCGATCTCAATATCGATCCATTCCTTGCTCCCAATCAAGATAGGACTAGAGATGGACCGATAGACGCGGTTATTCAATGAGGCAATCTCGGTCAATTGCAAGGTATCCAAACTCGGATGGACAACAGCCCCTCCAAGCGACTTATTGAGGCCGGTAGATCCGGTCGGGGTCGAGACACAGATACCGTCACCTTTAAATAATTCAAAATGGCTATTTTTGATAAAAATTTCTGCCGTCATTGTGCCTTCATAACGGCGAATGGTTGCCTCGTTGAGAGCTAGGAGTTGACGTTTTGAACCATCGATCGTGTGGAGTGTGACTTTTAATAGTGGATACGCCACACTATCTTTGGGATCTTGATGGAGTGAGGTAATTAATTCCTCTAAGTCGTCCTCTACCCAATCGGTATAGAAACCCAAGTGCCCCGTATGAACACTACTAAATTGCACATGCTCCAACTGCTTAGCATATTGGTGGAACGCCTTGAGCAATGTCCCATCGCCACCGATCGTAATGACGATGTCTGGGTGCTCCGCATCATATTTAAAACGTGAAGACTGCAACCCGGCCTGCAGTCGCTGCTGAATCGCTTGCGAATGAGACGTCTCACTCGTTACAATCGCATATTTCATAAGTCACTCCCGTCCTTCTTGTCCCTAAACATGGTAAGTTTAGCATAGCCAACTCCCACATTAAACTCAAGGCTCTTACGCCACTAATTCACAAAACTTTTTTCGCTAACAGCTCTTTATTTCATCAGCCTGCTGCTTCACTTGTTCACCCTTTTGTTATATAATCATCTCGTTAAAGAGAAGTTGGCACCGCTTTCCCAAAAATAGAAACACTATTTTTCAAAAATAAAAAGTGATCCAGCTAACCTAAGTGCTTAACACAAGCATTTTCTGGGCGTCTCGTCGTAAATTGCGCTACACTGAACATATGGAAAACCCTCAAGCTATGAGGCAACAGCTATCGAGGGCAATATTAGGGGGAGTGGCTATGACAAAGGCCGTAGAGACAGAATTTAAAAATATTTTAAGCGCGTCAGAATACCAGCAACTGTTATCCCATTTTTCATTGGATCGTTCAACTTGTCACACACAGCATAATATGTATTTCGATACTACTGATCACGCCCTCAAGGAGAAACACATGGGCTTGCGGTTGCGTGTAACGGATAATTACGCGCATATCACCCTTAAGGAACCGGGGACTAACCATCATCAGATGTTAGAGACCACTGATCACCTCCCACTTGAGGCCGGGAGGAAACAGTTTGAGACAGGATCTTTGACGGTGGGCCCAAATGTTGGTAAAGTGCTACAACAGCACGGCATTCATCCCAACGCCTTAGAGGTGATTGGTTCGTTCATCACGCATCGCAATGAAAAAAAATACCCGCACCAGACGTGGGTCGTTGATGCTTGTGAGTTCGAACATTTCAATGACTATGAACTTGAAATGGAAACGGATCTGCCGGTTGAAGAAGGGCTTGCGACTTTTGAGACGTTTTTAGCGGATAGAAATATTCCACGTCGCCCTTCGCTCAGAAAAATCCAGCGTATGCAACAAAAAGAATCCGCATATGCACTCTAGTTATCGTTATTTAGGAGGAATGACAGCATGTTAGACAATGAAAGGGTTAGCCAATACACCTCTCATTCGTCCCAGAGTGCGCATGAACATTTATTTGAATTGTTTTTGTTTATCAACCCACTCGATAGAAATAGTCTGGAAGCAGAAAAGGAATTATTATATTTTATCAAACAGTCCAAGGCAAACGTCTATTTTCGTTTGATCTGCTACCATGACTATCCTTGTATTCAAGAACTGATGCAGAAACAAAAAGGCACGCACCACACAACGGAAGAATGTAATCAATTATTTTTAGCTATTTACCAAATGGCATTGAGCTACAAGGCAGCCCTTTTCCAAGGTAAGAAACGAGGGCGTCAGATGTTACTGGCCATGCAGGAGTACTTCATTAATGAGGAGCAAGCTTTCTCAAATGATGATATGAAAGCTATTGCTGCATCTGTTGGTTTAGACGTGGACATGTGGCTAGAAGATCTCCACTCGGATCGTGTTCGCCGCGATTATCAAGAAGATATGCGTCTAGCCCGCCAAATGAATATTATTACCCAACCTTCCCTCGTTGTCTTTGATAGTTTGAACTTTGAATATGGCGTGAAGGTTGAAAACATCATGAGTGCTACAGAAATTGAAGAATTATTAACAGACCTCGCGTCCTCTACCGAACAACTTATGAATGACAACAATACCGTTTCGCCATGTCCTCTCCACGCGGTTAAAAATCGCTATTATCAATAATTTTATATCATGATCCGCAAACAAAAAGCACTAAGGCCATCATCGCCTTAGTGCTTTTATTATGGTCAAGAGTTATTGCCATAACGCTGGTTGTCTTTCTTAATTCATTGAAAATTTTTTAGTGCGACCACTCGAGCGCCTTATCTGCCCTTGACGGATACTCAGCAAAAGACCACATGTCTCACGTCTACTTGACTCTGTTATCCAAAATTGATAAGGACCAAACCAACCGCTATTTTGTGGCGCGACTTTCGAAATGTGCGCGCCCCTTTTTAGAAGAAGATCATGAGGTTATTGGCGCGAGTAGTTGAAAGCTTGTGCATGGCTCTTTTAGCGACATTCTATTCGCTATTCTCACCACACTCTCCCTATTATTGCGCCAGTAATTCTTTTAATTGAGCCAAGCGGGTTTGGAAGGTCTTCATCGTCCGTTTGATGTAATCCGCACTCGTCATATCCACGCCCGCGCGTTTCATAGTATCGATAGGGAAATCACTTGATCCTGATTTGAGATAATTGAGGTAAGCAGCGACCTTATCGGGATCACCACTTGTGACCCGTTCTGCCAGCGTGTTGGCTGCCGAGAAACCTGTGGCATATTGGTAAACATAGTAATCATAGTAGAAATGCGGAATACGTGACCATTCCAATTCAATCGTACGGTCGTCACTGGCGAGAGCCGGCCCATAGTATTTCTGATTCATTTGGAAATATTGCTCATTCAAATAGGAGGCACTCAGCACCTGTCCTTTTTGATCGGCCTCGTGCATCAATTGCTCAAACTCCGCAAATTGCGTCTGACGGAAAATCGTTCCTTTCACGGCATCTAAATAATGAGTTAACAGATAAATTTGAATGTCTTTATCGGTGTAGTGGTTCAATAAATAGGTTGTCAGGATGTTTTCGTTGGTCGTTGAGGCGATCTCTGCCAAAAAGATAGGGTAATCACCGTACACATAAGGCTGATTGGTGTGCGAATAGTGGCTGTGCATACTGTGCCCCAATTCATGCACCAACGTGTAGAGATCATCCAACGAATCTTGCCAATTCAATAAAACAAAGGGATTAGTATCATAACTTCCCGAAGAATAAGCACCAGACGTTTTTCCTTCATTCTCATAAACATCGATCCAACGTTCATCAAATGCCCGCGCCAGTTGAGTGAGATAGTCTTCACCAAGCGGCTTCAGCGCCTCGAACGTGACGGCTTTGGCTTCTTCATAGGTGAAGCGCAATGGGGCCTCGCCCACTAATGGCGTGTAGAGGTCATACGGATAGAGCGCGTCCACACCTAGGATCTCTTTGCGTAGGGCAACATACTCGTGCAATAGCGGCAACGATTCGTTCACTGTGTCTACCAATGTCTCATAAACGGCACTGGGAATGTGGTCACTCGCCATTGCATGAGCACGAGCATCCTCATAGTGGTGCACTTTCGCTTCGAAGTTATGTTGTTTCACATTGCCCGACATAATGGCTGCCATCGTATTCTCAACACTGCGGTAAGCAGCGTACACATTGTGGAAGGCTTGTTCACGCACGGTGCGGTCACTATCCTCCAACAGAATCCCGAACGAGCCATGACTCACCTTGATGGCTTTACCGTTCTTCGTTGTTACGCTGGCAAATTTTAGATCGGTGTCATTTAAGAAGTCAAAAGTCCGCTCGCTGGCAGAAAAGACCTCGCCCGCCTGTGCTAACAAGGCTTCCCCTTCTGGATTTAAGACATGTTCTTTCTTATCCAGTAAGTTGGTGAAGTAATGGCCATACGCCTCGTCCGTCCGTAATTCAGCGGCAATCTCACTTGCCAGTTGCAGAACTTCGGGTTCAAACCAGGATAATTCACTGGACACCTTCGTCGCCATCGTGCTTGCTTGACCGACCATTTGAATGTATTCAGGCACAGACGTATCTTGATCGTGTTTTAGATGTGCGTAGACATAGACGCGCTCCATCATTTGACTTACCTTTAGAATAGCGGCCAATGCCGAACGTACCTGAGCGCTTCCTTGATGCAAGGTGCCTTGATAAGCACTAGCTACTTTTAAATCTGCCATTACGGCATCATGCGCCACTTGCCAGTCCTCATCTGTTTTAAAAATAGTGGTTAAATCCCACTGCCAGGAACTCTCAATGTTCTGGCGTGGTTGAATTTCTTTAATGGTTGGCATAACTCCATCCCCTCTCTTGTTCCCCTATTCTATCATGAGTCTGGCACAATGGAAATAAATTGATTAACAATTCCAACGATATCTTGTAACCATGACAGATACCCAGTCTGATAGGGATAGGTAAAAGTGCGTGGGTGCAGATATTGTTGCAGCGTTGCCACCGCTTCTGAGTTGCTGGCATGCCTTGGCTTGGAAATTGCCCACTGTCTCGCGATATCTGCCAACTTTTGCTGTGAAGTTATCACTGACTTGTTTTCTGTCACGAGGGAGGAAACGAATTTCTCATCATTGCCTTTCTTTTGAACGAGCCAAGCATAGCTCAATACTATCCAAAAAGGTTCATTCACATAGAAGCAAGCCTGTGTCATCCCGAAAAACACCGTTGGAATATCCACCAACAACAATCGCTGTTCATAGAGGGTTTGTAGGAGGCGATGCTCATATTGGGTGGGGTGACGCAACACCTGCTGCTGTTTACGCCATTGTTGTTGCACAGTGAGCGTGGACGTAATAGGAAAAGATGATGAGGGCGTGTCTCGTTCCAATGGTGAAACAGTTTGAAGTAATAAGTAATCCCTGAGCGTCATACGTAAGAGACCAGCACATTGTCCAAAGGTATCAAGAACGGTTAAAACTACCCGTTCTTCTGACTCTAACCAGTAAGGAAGGACGAGGCCAAAACCCGACAGTTCCAATACAAAAGGGGCTAGCGTCGTCAGATGTTTAACCGTTAATTGATAGTAATCTTTTTGGGGATTGAGTAGCCAAAACATTCGACAGCCCATTTTTTGATAATCGCTATTTCGTTTCGACACCTCCATTGCGGATAAACGTGAGGACTGCAACTCAAACGCAATCGGGGTCGGTTGTTGGGGATGCGTGACCCATAAATCCGCTCGTCGTTCACCTGCTAATTGCACCACTTCCAGTGCCACCGTGTATCCAGCTTGCTCTAATAATACCTGCAGTAAACGTTTATTTTGTTGATGCCATAGTGACTCATTTTCAGCGTGGCGCTCCTTCACCACATGTGCAAAATACGGGCGTTTGTGGATAGACTGGATCAATTGCACGGGGCGATGACATTTTGGACAATGAAATGTCAGTTGCTGCACATTCCATCCCTCCTGCTCACTTTGCCGAACGATCCCCTGCGCTGTAACCGCCTCGCCCTGAAATAAGGCGTAATACATAAAAAATCACCTCTCTCCCATATACATACGTTCAAAAGGTGATCGTTCGTTCAAAAATTTTAATATTTAATAAATGAAGATAGTGATGCGCTCTAACGGAATCCGATAGCTGCTTCTAAGATAGCTAATGTTTCGTTAGCCACCTCACTTGCTGCTGTTGCCCCATCACGAAGCACGTCATCCAATTCATCACTCGCTAACCAATGTTCATAACGCTGCTGCATTGGTTCCAAGACACTGATGATGGCATCCGCAATATCTTTCTTCAAAGCACCGTAACCTTGATTTTGGTATTGGTTCACCAACTCATCAACGGTATATGTTGAAAAAGCGGAATAAATATCGAGAAGATTAGAAACACCGGGTTTATTAACTGGATCATAACTAATTTCACCGGATGAATCAGTAACTGCAGACTTGATCTTCTTCTCAATGCGTTTTGGCGGGTCAAGCAGAGAAATAAACCCTTTATCATTGGCGTCTGATTTACTCATTTTGCTGGTGGGATCCTGCAGACTCATGATGCGTCCCCCTGCTTTGGGCGTAAACATTTCTGGTTTCTTCAAAAGCGGTGCTTTCTTCGTTCCAAAACGATGATTAAAGCGATCAACAAAGTTTCTCGTTAACTCGATATGTTGCTTTTGATCATCCCCAACTGGCACGAGATCCGATTGATAGAGGATAATATCAGCGACCATCAAGGCTGGGTAGGCCAATAAACCAGCCAATACGGATTGTTGTTTTTGAGCTTTGTCTTTGTACTGCGTCATCCGTTCCAATTCACCGAGAGGCGTGAGACACTGAACGATCCATCCGGCTTGCGCGTGGGCAGGCACATGACTTTGAATGAAAATCTTGGACTGGTTAGGATCAACCCCCAATGCCAAGTAAAGTGCCGCCAGCTTGCGCGTATTTTCCCGCAAAATATCTGGCTCTTGTGCTACCGTAATCGCATGTTCATTCACTACGCAGTAATAAGTTTCATAGGTTTCTTGTAATTCAACAAATTGCTTTAACGCGCCGATATAGTTTCCAATGGTTGGAATCCCACTCGGTTGCACCCCTGAAAAAATTCTTTTCAAAATAATGGCCTCCTCCTTTTCAGGTCACAGCCTCCTAATGTTGGTTGTCAGACTTTGTTAAAAAGTAGTTTCATTCTATCAGAGCGCTATCGCCTTTGCAATGATCGCCCGCCTTTAAGTCTGTAGTCACAACAACTAATAGAACAATTATTAGGATTTAAAGGACACAAGGCAACTGCGGCCACCCACACCATACCTAATAGGAAAATAGTTAGCGCTCCGAATACAAAACTCAGCCTGTCTTGTTCTGCATCGTTCAGTGGTTGCATCGAAGTCACTGACTTCTAACTGTTCTTAACAGCTAAAAATCCCTCATCAATCACTCGAATAGCATTAGTCATTTTACTTAGGGGTGCCTTTACTTCAATCTCTGCTGTTCACTTCTTTTCAAAATTCACTTTACTTTTAAAAGTGAAAATGTTAAACTATAGATACCAAGGTACGCTATCTAAAAATCATCGCACGATAGTGTACTCCCTCCACTATAGCTGTGCAGACGAGGGATTTATTATGTCGCACGTATTTAGCACACACAATTTTCATAGAAAAATCACGATTTAGCAGTATTCAAAATACGAACTTTGGTAGAAAATTCACTAGGATCGTGCTATGCTATAATTGAAAGATGCTACATACGATCTAACGAAGGAGAGATAGACATATGGTTAAACTCTATACTTCACCTAGCTGTACTTCTTGCCGTAAAGCACGTGCTTGGTTAGAAGAACATGGTATTCCTTACGAAGAACGCAATATCTTTTCCGAACCTCTCACCAACAACGAAATTAAAGATATCTTACGTATGACCGAAGATGGTACCGAAGAAATCATTTCAACTCGCTCCAAAGCCTTTCAAGAACTGAATGTGGACTTGGATGAAGTGAGTCTGACTGAGTTATTCGATCTCATTCATGAAGACCCAGGTCTATTACGTCGCCCTATCTTGATGGACGATAAGCGCCTCCAGGTCGGTTATAACGAAGATGAGATTCGTCGGTTCTTACCACGAGAAGTTCGTACCTTAGAATTGCAAGAAGCGATTCGTAAAATGGGATAGGCGCTGAGATCAATTTACGGCATCACTAGGAGCCACCAAGTCTTCTGATTTGGTGGCTTTTTTGTATTTTTTGAAGCTTAATCCTTAAGCTTGACGATTGTTGGTGATTTAAGTAAGCTTGAGCAATGAATGAATTTACTTATGCTCTAAATTTCGGTACACTAGCTAAAAGAAAGATGAGGTGAAGCCAAGATGGAATTTGAATATTTGAATGAGAATACCATGCGGGTCTTCATCGGTGCGGATGACTTGGCGGAACGAGGCGTTACACTGATAGACCTCCTTAAAGACCAAAGCCAGGTTGAAAAATTTTTCATGAGTATTCTCGAGGAAGCAGATGTCTCTAAGCAATTTCAAAATAGCGATGCGATCACTTTCCAAGTGATGCCCAAAAAAGACGGATTGGATCTCTATATTAGTAAATCTAGTGCGGACGGTGATGATAGCGAACAGATGGCCGCCTTGCGTGAAATTTTAAATGATACGGACCACTCAGATGAATCATCTGATGAGGAACCCAATGAGGAATCTTTGCGTACACATCTTCCCTTCTATGAATCCGATCACTTATGGGAATTGACGCTGGTATTCAATGATCTCAATGATGTACTTGCGCTTGCTCAGGCGAGTGATTACGAGGACATGAATGTGGATCTCTATCACTATGAGGATCGCTACTTCATGACGCTTCACTTCGACACTCACACTTTCAGTCAATTTGAAGCTGAAGATATTGCCTACCAATTCCTAGAATATGGTGAATTATCTGCAGTCGCCGAAGCGATTTTACGTGAGCACGGCCTATTATTATTAGAACATACCGCTCTCCAACAACTCCAATACCACTTAAAAAATAACGATTAACACTATTCCCGCGTCATTCGAATGTGACGTGGGAATTTTATTATGTTGCCGTTGCCCTGAGCGAAAGATTCACCCTCCAGCCAGCGCTTCTCTTTTTTTATTCCATTCGTCATCAAAAAAAGACAGAAGTTCCTCATCATTTGGTGTCTGCTCCATTTCACAGAAAAACAGGTTCCTCTTATCTTAGTCCTCTGTTTCTTTTCACATAAAAGCAGATTCCTCTTATCTTAGTCCTCTGTCCCGCTTCACACAAAAAAGGCAGAACGCTATTACCATTGCCCTCTGCCCTATGTCACTCACGTGTGCCTTTTAAAAAAGCACGCTTATTTTGGTGATTATTTAATAATATGCGCTAACTCTTCAGCTGTTGTTGCCCCAAAGTAGTGGTTAACGTCCATGTTCTTAAAGGCCTCTAATAATGCTTCTTCGGTGTATGGTAAGCCAATCAACGCTTGTTCCACATCGCTAATTTCACCCAAACCGAAGAAGTCTCCGTAGATCTTCAAGTCAGAAATTTTTTCATTGGAAATATCAAATTGAAATTCCACTTGGCCAGCTGGTGTCCGCGCTTCTTTGATCAATTGGTAATCAGGATTCTTCCCAAAGTTCCAATCATCATTGCCAGTGAATTCATCATGGTACTTCTTGATGCCTTCCCAGTCTTCATCACTCAGCACGTATTGTTTAGCCTCTTCTACTGATTTCACATCGAAAATATTTTTAATCAAGGTGCTGCGGAATTCGTGGATGGTCATGTCTTGATTTTCTTCAGGCAGGTAAGGTTTGATATTGGTTACCCGTTTGCGCACCGATTTAATGCCTTTTGAAGCGAGTTTTTCTTTCTTAGGACGCAGCGCTTTTGTCGTAACATCCAGATCAACATCGAACATCAACGTTCCATGTGCTGTCATACGGCCATTCTTGGAATACATGGCATTGCCAGAGAATTTTTTGCCGTTAATCATCAGGTCATTGCGCCCTTGTAATTCGGCACCATCCACCCCCATCTTGTGCAGAGCTTCAATCACTGGATCGGTAAATTTTTTAAAGCGACGGAAAGAATTCCCATCATCTTCAGTAATAAAGCAGAAACAAATATTGCCATAGTCATGGTAAACCGCACCACCACCTGATTTACGGCGAACAATTTTGATTCCGTGTTCTTCACAGTATTCGCGATTCACTTCGGCCCGTGTGTTTTGGTTCTTGCCCACGATGATCGATGGCCCATTTATATAAAAGAAAAGAATCGGTTCGTCGAGTTTTAATTGTTCCAACAAGTAATATTCGGCAGCCAAGTTCCAACTTGGATCATAAATTTCCTCGCCATTGCGTTCGTTTTTTATATAATACATGTCAATCATCCACTCCTTTTCTTCTTAGTTTAGCATGTTCCCCTACTTCTTATCCGTTTTCCCAGTACTTCGTGTGTTTATCCTTATATTTTCTGTTGTAGAACAGCATTCAGGTACTTTCACAAAAGGCGAACAAAGCGCGTAGTAACAAGCTTTCATACTTTTTCATTGTAGATTGGTTTTTATAACTTATTGTGACACCATGTGTGGTTTCAAGTAAAATAAGAGGCAGTGATTGCTTATAAAAGAATAGGAGGTCCTTTATGAAGAAAAATCGCTATCGTGTCATTTTATCCCTGTTGCTTGTGGCAATGGTGGTAGTGTTAAGTGCATGTGGTCTAAAGAAACAAGATGAAGCCACTAACA
This sequence comes from Aerococcus sp., assembly GCA_030528155.1. Taxonomy (GTDB): domain Bacteria; phylum Bacillota; class Bacilli; order Lactobacillales; family Aerococcaceae; genus Aerococcus. The sequence continues at coordinate 11,839 of JAUMZL010000020.1, read as the reverse complement.
CGTCTGCCAATGATCTGGAAGGTAAAACCTTTACGGTCGGAACAAGTGGTGACTTTGACCGACAAATTTGGGAAGATGTAGGTAAACGTCTCAAAGAGAAAAAAGGTATCAACCTGAAGACCATGGCATTCAGTGAGTTCGTGCAGCCTGACCGTGCCCTGCAAGAAGGAACAATCGATGCCAACTCCTACCAATACACCCCATTCCTCTATGAAACCAGCAAGAACTGGAAGCTTGATCTCGTTCCAATCGGCTATGCGCAAATGACGCCAATCGGTATCTGGGCACCAAAGAGCAAACCGCTCAAATCGCTGGATGACATCAAGGACGGTGCTAAACTCGCTATCGGTCGTGACCCTGTTGTCCTCGATAATGAATTGCGCCAATTGGAAAAAGCCGGTCTAATTGAGATGCCAGACGACACAACGAAGATGTATACTCTTGATGATATTCAAGCTAACCCGCGCCATCTGGAATTCCAAGAAGTGGATTCCGCATCCATGATGAGTTTTGTGGATGATAGCGATGTCTTCATCACGCACGCTAGCGTGGCTGGGCTTGCTGATTACAAACCAGAAGAAGCGCTCTATATTGAAGACGGCACTAAAATTCAAGATGACTTCAAGCTTGTCTTTGCTGTTCGCCGCGATCGCAAAGATGATCCGCTCGTTAAAGCCGTTCTCGATGAATATCAAACGGAAGCCACCAAGAAAGTGATGAATGAAGTGACCCATGGCATGTTCCTCCCAGCTTGGGATGATAAAAACCGTGAAGCCGATAACAAACACGCCTATGAACACTTCGAGGAATTGAAAAAGCAAAAAGATGCTGAAAGTGAATCAAAATAATCATCACGACTAATTCCTACAAAAAATGCCAGCTCGCGCACGAGTTGGCATTTTTTTATGCTTTCATGCATTAATCTTTATCAGGCAAGGGTTGATAGAACTGATCATGATCTTCCAGATATTGTCCGATCGCCAATAGCCAATCCTCGTGGCCTTTTGGTGCAGTGAATTGTTCCCCAACCGGTAAATCCTCCTTGCCTCGTCCTAATGGCAGACTAAGCGATGGCTGACCCGTCAAATTATAGAGCCAGTTGAAAGGCGTATTGGTTTTTCCAATCATAAACATCTCCTGCGCGAGTACCTCCATCTGTGGGAGGGTAAGCGCTTCAGCCTGTCGCATTTTAGCTTTTAAATCTTCCGACTCACGGATCGCTGTAATCACTGGGGCTACGCTCGCTGTCGTTGGTTCTAACAATAGATCATAATGTTGATGGAACTCCGCCATGACGACACTTGCTTTATCCCACTGACTGAGTGCTTGCGGATAGCGATAAGCAGGCAGTTTCAGTCCCAATTGATACACGGCCCAAGTGAAAGGTTCAACCTCGTCTGAACGCAATGGTTGTTGACGCGCAGCCGTAAAGGCTTCTAAGCTTGCTGCCGTTTCTACGGCATTCATCACCACGTAGCTATCATAAATTGGTGGATAATCAATTTTCGGTGCAGCTTCTTCTACTTGAAAGCCTGCTTCCTTAAGCATGGCAACGGTATGTAAGAGCGACTGCTCGACCTCTTTTTCTACAGGCAAGCCAAACGGATGGCGAGTAGTATAGGCAATCCGCAATGTTTTGACCTGTTTTTTGGCAATATCCATGGTGTTGGGTGCTAAAGGCGAAACGTGATAAGGACTAGGATCCTGCTCTGTCTGTAGTGCGAGTAACAATCGCTCCGTATCGCGGATGCTGCGCGTCAGTGCAAAATTGATGCTAGCACCGCCCCAGCCTCGCCACGAACTCGGGCCTTGCGGGGTGCGTGCTCGCGTTGGCTTAAGGCCAATCAACCCGTTATAAGACGCAGGAATGCGGATGGATCCGCCACCATCACTTGCTGCAGCAATCGGCACCATGCCACTCAATAGCGCTCCCGCTGCTCCACCACTCGATCCCCCCGTGGTTCGCGTGAGATCCAATGGTAAGTGGGCATCACCAAATAACGTAGAATCCGTTTGGTTTTTAAATCCAAACTCTGGAGCATTGGTCATCCCTACTACGATAAAACCAGCATCCAATAGAGACTGCACGTAATGATTGGTCTGCGTTGCGCGCTGATCTCGGAACAAACGTGACGCCTGTGTACTTGGCAACCCTTTCATCTCTTGTCCCATATCTTTCAAGAGGATCGGTACGCCCCAAAATGGCGCTGATGACGGTTGCTTCGTTTTAGCCTCTTCACGTGCTTCTTCGCGCACATACACCACAGCATTGGTTTGTTTATTCCAACGTTGGATGGTGGTTAACGCTAACTCCACTGCCTCTAAGGCGCTCAATTCGCCTGAACGAATAGCCATTGCTACTTCAGTCGCATCACGAAACTGATTGAAACTCATACTCTCACCTTTCATCCCTTAACATCGCTAGTCACTTACCCTTTACCATAGCACATTTAGCCAGTCTTTTCGAAAGGATCTCACAAAAAAAGCCGAGGCATCTTCCCTCAGCTTTGGTGAGATTAATGTTCCTGACGTTTGGCAACCCAGTCAGCCCAGGCCTGAATGACGAAGACGATCACTAAAATAATAGCCGTGCAGACAAAGGTCACATCCATCTGATGGCGTTCATATCCACGCACAATCGCCAAGTCACCCAGGCCACCACCGCCGACAGTGCCCGCCATAGCCGTGTAACTAACGACACTCACGAAGGTCAAAGCAGACATTCTAACGAGACTCGGGATGGATTCTTTCAGCATGACTTGAAAAATAATTTCTTTGGTGGTTAATCCCATTGATTCAGCAGCTTCGATAATACCAGGATCTACATCCACCAATACATTTTGTACTTGGCGCGCATAGAAAGGGATCGTGCAGACAACCAATGGCACAATGACCGCCGTTGTCCCGATTGACGTTCCAACAATTAAACGAGTCACGCCGACCAATAGCGCAATTAAAATGATAAATGGGATCGAACGAAAAATATTAACCAATTTATCAAGAACGCTGTAGACAGGGCGATTGGCTTTCAATCCACCTGGCATCAACAAGGCTAAGATAATCCCTACACCTAAACCAATCAAGTAAGCTACAATACAGGTGACAAAACTCATGTACAGCGTTTCGAGCGTAGCTTCCCAGATGTCATCGAGGCTGGTCATCACGTTTGGTAACCATTGTTCTAAAATCGTCATTATGCCTCTGCTCCTTTCACTGTATCAAAGTGTGGGTAATATTCTTCAATATTTAAATCGCGTTCTACCAAATAATCGAGCGCCGCATCTAATTGCGGGTGGGAGCGCGCCATTGAAATAAGCAAGGTTCCAACCGGTGTGCTCTGAATAATTTCAACATTGGCGAATAGAATAGACGCTTGCACATTGAAACGCTCACCTAATGTTGCAATGACAGGTTCTGAAGTTTCATCGCCAGCAAATTCAATTCTAAAAATCCGCTCATTTTGGGTTAACCCTAATACGCTCGGTTCGTCCATAATCGCCTGAATCCCATTTTCGGTAGGACTCGCTGAACGAATGAAATCGCGCGTAAGTGCAGCTTTTGGACGGGTGAATATATCCAAAATCCCCCCCTGCTCAATGACTTGGCCATTTTGCATGACAGCCACCCGATCGCAGATTTGTTTGACGACATTCATTTCATGAGTAATGATCACGATGGTAATGCCGAGCTGTTCATTAACTTGTTTGAGGAGATGAAGAATCTGGCTGGTAGTTTTGGGATCCAAAGCGCTGGTCGCTTCATCACACAGCAAGACATGCGGATCATTCGCCAACGCCCGTGCGATCGCTACCCGTTGTTTTTGTCCACCAGAGAGTTGAGAAGGATAGGCGTCTTTGCGTTCAGCCAACCCCACCATCTTCAACAGGCCCTCTACTTTGCCTGTTATTTCTTCCTTACTCAGCCCCGATTTGCGGAGAGGAAAAGCAACATTCTGCGCAACCGTTCTTGACGTCAGCAAGTTGAAATTTTGGAAGATCATGCCAATCTTTTTACGGGCTTCGCGCAACTCGCTATTGGACAGGTTTGCCATATCTTGGTCATTCACCTTTACCGTTCCTGAAGTTTGTGGTTGTAATTGATTGATTGTGCGCACCAATGTACTCTTGCCGGCACCAGAATAACCGACCACGCCGAAAATTTCTCCTTTGGCCACGTTCAATGTGACATCGTCAACTGCGACGAGCTCCTGGCCATTATCTTGAGCAAAACGCACGGACACTTGATTAAGTGTAATCATCATACTCCTCCTTTCAAAAAATTCCTTTTTAATTGTTACTCACTAAAAAAGAGCGGAAAACGTCCTCATTCTATCATAATCCTGAGCATTGCGGGGCATTAATTCCCTTTGGCTGAGAAAAAGCTTATTTTTATAAAACACAGAGATATTATTCCTGAGGTCAAGACATGACACTTCGCAAAAACTGTTGTTCTTTCATCTCAACAGCTTTTTTGAGGGACGTTGGTCGACTGATAATCTGCATCAGTGACCAGCTTTTTTTCTGTGAGTGCATTTATTTTTACCGCATATTGAATGAATTGTCAAACATTGATTAATCCAAAAAAAGCGCTGGTTGCTACCAACGCTTAGTTATAATTATTTTAAAGCTTCTTTAGCTTGTTCAACAACAGCGCTGAAACCAGCTGCATCATTAACCGCTAAGTCTGCCAACATTTTACGGTTGATATCCACGTTTGCTTTCTTCAAGCCGTTCATCAACTTGCTGTAGCTCATGCCGTTTTGACGAGCTGCTGCATTGATACGGGTGATCCACAAACGACGGAAATCACGTTTACGTTGACGACGGTCACGATATGCATACATATGTGACTTCATCACTTGTTGTTTTGCGGTCTTGAATAATTTTGATTTCGCGCCGAAGTAACCCTTAGCGAGTTTTAAAACTTTTTTACGACGACGGCGAGTCACTGTTCCACCTTTTACACGTGCCATTTAATTTCCTCCTCTGTTCAATACGATGATCTTAATAGGTATCCAACATTTGTTTGATACGACGGATATCTGTTGCGTGTACCGTTGTTGGTTGTTTGTGCTGACGACGTTGTTTCTTCGTCTTGCCGTGGAAACGGTGGCTACGTTCAGAGTGGCTGCGTTTCAATTTTCCACCAGCGGTTTTCTTGAAACGTTTAACCGATGCACGGTGTGTTTTTTGTTTAGGCATTCGATATTCCTCCTAGTTTAGAAAAGATTAGTTATTATCCTTTGGTGCGAGTACTAATTGCATGGAACGTCCTTCCATTTTTGGACGTTGTTCCACAACAGCAACATCAGACATTGCTTCAGCGAAACGTTCCAATACCTCACGACCAATATCTTTATGCGTAATTGCCCGCCCTTTGAAGCGGATAGACGCTTTCACTTTGTCCCCTTTTTCAGCGAACTTCATTCCTTGGCGTAATTTCGTCTGGAAGTCATTCTCTTCAATCGACGGACTCAAGCGGATTTCTTTAGTTTGTTGCGTCTTTTGATTTTTACGTTGTTCCCGTTCTTTACGTTGTTGTTGATAACGATATTTCCCGTAATCCATGATTCGTGCTACCGGTGGTTTTGCGTTTGGTGAAACTAACACCAAATCCAAGCCTGCTTCTTCCGCACGAGCCAAGGCATCGTTCGTAGCCATAACGCCTAATTGTTCCCCTTCAGGATCAATGACGCGCACTTCACGAGAACGGATATCTTCGTTAACAATCATTCCTTTTGCGATAAAGCGACACCTCCGAAAGTTTATAACAATTTCCACAAAATTTGCTTACCATAATGGCAAGCCCCCGAATGATCGCTCTAATTGAGAGCAATCAAAAAGCGAGTCTAGAAACATCTAAACCCGCTCACATTGCACAGACTAGCAAAGCTACTCTGTGTACTTGGCTATCATCAACCCGAGGACGCTCTTGTCAACTCAGGTGAGAAACGGGTGTTCCTGCTTCTTTTTCTCACGGTTCATAGGATAGCACCCTCTATGGTTGAAGTCAAGCAAAAGTATTGAAATGTCCAAAATGCGTGCTCACCATCTGCTATATTGTCTACTGTACACGCCCCCATCATATACGACGCTCCATCTCTTAGAACAGCGGAATCATTTCTATTGTCTTCTTCTCCCGATTGATCAATCATGTTAGGCTTTTGGTTGCGTCACTAGCACATAATAATGACCATCATATTGCACAGCATATTGTCCCGTTTTGGTTTGATAGATGCCACCAAAATGATGGACATCAGCAGTGGTGGCTTGGGATGAGTGGTTAATATCCGTTACTCGGCCATCTTGATACGTCAGTGTGTAGACACGCTGATTCTCCCATTTCACCGGACTGACGGCTTGTTTGATAACGTCCCCACTCACGGCACTAGCCGCCATACAATAAAGGCGTCTGCATTGATCCTTGAATAAGAATGGATCGCCTGCAACCAGCGTGCACGGTGGCGTTGTGATGGCATTAGGAAAGAGGGCCGTAATGTTGAGACGTTCACTAGGAGCAGTACTGCTTGGTAACAAACGATAACATTTGCCACAGATAGCAATGGTCCGCTCTGAAATAGAAAGCTGATGAACAGGCAGACTGATGGCTTTAGGATGAGTGGCCTCAGCAATAGACAGCTGTCCACTTGCCTTGTCACGCAGAATATGGGTCAGTGTCTGGTTAGTGTGGGGATGGGTATCGACCACTTGATCACTCACCCAATAACTCCCTTGTGCTGTCTTCACAAAGAGATAGTCGTGATCAACCACTTGAAGCGTGACTGCTTCTCTATCTTCAGCTAATGCGGGTTTCATATAACCAAATACAACGCCAACTAATACTAATAAGCCAACAATAATACTGATTGTTCGCCGTTTCATCTCCAACTCCCCCGTTTCACTCCATCTTTTCTGTGTGACATGCCTTAACTATCGCACCTCTGATTGATCCCCATTACCCCGGCTTTGAAAACGTTATCTTATTACTCACATCATATCATTTTTACCTCTAAATTTCATCTGTATTAGGAAATAATTGAACCTTTTTTGAAGAGACCATCTGCCTCACCCCAGCAAAAAAAGCTAGCGAAAGGCTAGCTTTTGGGGAAATCATAATTAACTGTTTATTATTCTGTCCGTTGTGATAGTGTTTTAGGATGGACGAGTCGGTAGTACGTCCGTTGCGTCAACATGAAGAAAATCCCATAAATCACGACGAAGCCAAGAGTTACTAAACCGAAGCACATCAAAACCATCGTCATGTCACGAACAGCGAGGAGGCGCAGTAAGCTGCGTAAAACGCCAAAAGCAATACTAATATGAATCAATGCCGTAATAAGCGGTAGCAGGAATACCGTTAAGATCTGTTGTTGAATCGTTTTGTGAATGAGTCGATCAGGTAGCCCTACTTGCGCCATAATCCGGAAGTTCTCACGGTCTTGCATCCCTTCTGAAATCTGCTTGTAGTACAGCATCAAACCCACTCCGATTGCAAGGACGACGCCAACCACGATACCGAGGAAGAGCAGTCCCCCATTGAGTTCATAGATCAGTTTCAGTATATCAGTGCGACTAGAGAGCTCCACGTGATAGTTATCCAGTAATGATTGTTTTTGTTTCAGCAGGGCTTCTTTGTCACCAACCACATTAAATTGCAAGGCTTCATTGACTCCCGCATCGCTCTTCTCCTTGGTTCTAGCATCATACAAGTAGTAATAATGTCCCAAATCCTTCAACGAAACACTATCAGGAAGAACGACGTAGAAGTAATCAATAGCTAATTGGCTGGATAAATAACTATCATCAAGACTGCGTACGCGGTAGGTTTTCTCATTAATCGTTAGTTGCTTTACTGAACGCATCGCTGGTGTCGTAGCAGTCATCAAAATTTCATCATCGGCTAACTTGAAATTTTGCGCATGTGCTTGGTTAAAATTAGTGATATTTTGTGCCTGAATATAGTAGGCCTTACTGATATCCATTTCGCCATCTTTGGTCATCTTAGGATCCAGAGGAAGTAATTGGTTTCCTTCCATAAAGGTGCCGACTTGAATATTCTGTACCAGCTGTTCATCTTTGGTAGTGACTGTTTTTTGAATATCATCAAGTGCCTTTTTCAATTGGTCCGGTGAGTCACCATCAAGTTGGTAATCCGTACTCATCACACTATTTGCTTGAGATTCCATGCCACTGTACAAACTGACCGTCAGCCCCATAGTAGTTAAGATACCGGTGCATAGGACAGCGATACTTGCCAGACTGATGGCATTTGCCTTCATGCGGTACAGCATCCCAGACACTGAGAAGAAATGCGTTGGTTGATAGTAGTAACCTTTTTTCTTCTTCAATAGTTTTAGGATAATAATTGATAAACCCATATAAACGGCATAAGTTCCTAATACTACTAAGAAAACAGCCCCTAGAATATTGGTCAAAGCACTCATGACATTCTGTGTGTTGGTGAGAGCAATGTAATACCCTACGCTAATCAAGGCCACCCCAATGAGTGCGATCAACCATTTGCTCTTTGGTTCCTTTTCACCAGTGTGTTGTTGCTGCATAAGTTCAATCGGTTTCATGCGGTTAATTTGCCAACTATTCATTACATAGCAGCCACCCATAATCACGAAAATCACTACAAACGCAGTGAGCGCAATTTGCCAGCGGAAGGGATAGTCCATCAGTGTCGTTCCCGTGCTCTTCATCAATTTGTTCAATCCGATAAAGACCATCGATCCAAACAGATGCCCCCCGCCAATGGCTAATACGGCCATCATCAAGGTCTGCACTATCTTTTCCTTATGCAAGATGGAACGAATATGGCGTTTTTCAAGGCCTAAAATACTGTAGAGCGCCATCTCCTCATAACGTTGTTTCTGGTAGAAATTGTTGGCATAGAACACAAACACGGCCGTCAACAGCGTACAGATCACTGCCCCCATGCGCACGATGATAATCAAATTGGCATGACGCTCTAACACATATTGATTCATCAGAAGTGATAAGATGATATACTCCATGGCGAACATGAGGCCGGAGGAGAGAACAAATGGTAGGTTGAGATGCCGTTGACTATTGAGCTGACGAAACGCCATCTTCCACGATAATTTGCCATTCATACTACTCACCCCCTTGATTTAATAGGGACAGCGTATTAGAAATTCGTTCTTGATATTCAGCTTGCGAGCTTTCACCACGATAAAGTTCATTGTAGATCCGCCCATCACGGATAAATAGCACCCGCTGACAAGCACTAGCGGCACGAATGGAGTGTGTTACCATTAAGATTGTGTTCCCCGCTTGATTTAAACGATCAAAGAGTGCCATAGTTTGATCGGATGTGCGCGAATCAAGTGCTCCAGTCGGCTCATCCGCCAAAATCATATCGGGACGTGTAATCACCGCACGCGCAATCGCAATGCGCTGTCGTTGCCCACCTGAAATTTCATAAGGGTACTTCTTGAGATAATCCTGAATGCCGAGCAACGGTGCTAATTTTTCCAACCGCGCTTCCATTTCCTTCACGGGAGTATTTGATAGTACCAATGGCAAGAGAATATTGTCCTTATTATTAAAAGTGTTCAAGACATTGAATGATTGGAAAACAAAGCCTAATCGCTCACGGCGAAAACGCGCTTGTTCAGCTTCTTTCACACTAGCAAGATTTTGCCCGTTCAAAATAATATCTCCACTTGTTGGTGCATCGAAGGTCGCGATCATATTGAGCAAAGTCGATTTTCCTGACCCCGATTCCCCCATGATCGCAACAAATTCACCTGCTTGCACTCCGAAATCGACATCGCGCAAAGCTACAGTTTGAGCGCCACCTTTACCATAGACTTTTTTAATATGATTCACTTCTAGAAACATAATGCGTCCCTTCTTTCCTCTCATTTATTGACACTCTTAGTATAGAAGGCGCGCCTATTCACTGCCTTTATCTAATCTAACAAATCCACCGTGCTATCTTACAAAATTGTCACCTTGCTATCAAAAAAGCAGGGACACGCCCTGCTCATTTCCATCAACACCGAAGCAATTGTTCATTTAGAGGCTCTGACCTTAAAATTTAAAAAGTGGATCTTTAGCATGGAATTGAATAGTGAATGTTGTCCCCTCACCCCAAGAAGACGTTACATTGACTGGCTGATTCAACCGATCCGCGATTTTCTTCACCAAAAACAATCCAATCCCACTCGCCTTCTGTGTCAATTCGCCATTGAAACCGGAATACCCTTTGTCAAAAATTTTAGGCAAATCACTCGCCTGAATGCCTGTGCCACTATCACGAATGATCAGCCGGTATGTTTTAGGATCAAAGGCAATCCACACCTCCGCTTGGGGCGCATATTTGATGGCATTGTTGATGATCTGCTCAATCATTAATTGGCTCCAATTCGCATCTGTTACGACTTGATCGGGAATGGGTTCATAGTGCAGACGAATATTCTGATGGATGAAGGATAGACGATAGCGGTGAATCAAAGGTTTAATCAGGTGATCCAGCGGTGTAGGTTGAATATGCAAATCGCTTGCTGGGGATTTCAACTTCAAATAGGTGAGTGCCATATTGGTGTAGCGTTCAATCTGTGTGAGCTCTAGCCGCAGTGCATCGCCTTCTGAACTCTCCATTTCATTAATTAACAGCGCGCTCGCTGTAATTGGCGTTTTCATTTGATGCACCCACAGCAAAAAATAATCATGAAGTTCCTGTTCATCTTGATGCTGCTGGGCTTGCTGATGCTTCAGTTCTTTTTTCGTCCAAGTCAGTTCTGTAGCAATGGATGCTTCATGCCGCCATGTAAGCGCACGTACAACGAGGATAATCCCCAAAACAAATAGCATGATGCCACATCCCAAGCGATAAACAGTAAAATCTAAATCGAACAAGAAAAAAAGTAAAGCAAATATCCCCAACATAAACACACTAAATGCCAAAAAAGGCCAGACTTGTTGCCAATAGCTTTTATTCATGATCAGACTTCCTCACACGGTACCCAATGTTTTTCTTGGTTTCAATCCATTCCTCTAACCCCAGTTGGCGAGCCTTTTTACGCAAACGTGACATGTTAACGGAAAGGGTGTTATCGTCGATATAATCGTCATTCAACCAGCAATTCTCAATGAGTGCTTCCCTTCTGACAAACTGCCCAGCCTGCCGAAAAAGCGGTTCTAAGATCTTCAATTCTGTTCCTGTCAGTGATAATTGTTCACCTTGATAGCTGAGCGTCGCTTGTGGGAGCGAGAGCGTAACACCGGAAACGGTCCACTCATTTTGCTCCTGTTGATAATTATATGTCCGCCTGAGAAGTGCTTGAACTTTAGCGGTAAGTACGGCCAGGTCGAGCGGTTTTTCGATATAATCATCGCCACCCATCTGCATCGCCATCACAATATCCATGGCTTCCGTCCGTGACGACACAAAAATAATAGGCACATTGGACTGCTTACGTATTTCTGTGCACCAATAATAGCCATTATAAATGGGGAGATTAATATCCAGCAGAACCAAGGCAGGTTGCTCCTCATTGAAAGTCTTCATGACATCAGAAAAATCATCTGCTACTACTGTCTCATACTGCCACTTTTCTAGCGCATGACAGAGCTGTTTTCTGATGACAGCATCATCTTCTACAATCATGATTTTCATTTTTAGCCCTCCTTGGCATTTTTATTTATTATAACCTACTTCGTTTTATTCGATAAGCCAATAGCGATAGTAATGAAGATCCGCGGTTGCAATTCCACTGAAAATCCGCTATGATAAGCATTGTTGTTCAACAACTGGAGACGTAGCGAAGAGGCCGTAACGCGCTTGACTCGAAATCAAGTTGTCGGGA
>JAUMZL010000019.1 GCA_030528155.1 Aerococcus sp. | reverse complement strand
TTCTGCTGCCTCTTCTTCGGCTTGCTTCTGAGCAGCTTCTTGGGCTGCTTTTTCTGCTGCCTCTTCTTCGGCTTGTTTTTGTGCTTGAGCAGCAGCTACATCGTCACTATTCACATTCAAGTCTTGACCACTGTAAATAAAATCGCTTGTCAATTGGTTTAGCACTTGGAGTTCTTCAACAGTTAATCCAAATTGAGCACCGATAGCACTCAAGGTGTCGCCTGGTTGAACCACATAGCTCGTTGCTTTTTCTTCCACAACAGGCGTATCTTCTACCGTTTCAGTTGGTTCAGCAGGCATTTCTGCTTCAACTTCTACTGATGGAGATTCTGGCATGGTGGTTTGAGCAACGGATAATTGTTGACCAACAAGAATTAAATCACCGGAAAGATTATTCCAATGTTGCAATTGTTCAACGGTGGTCTGGAATGCTTGGGCGATTTTGCTTAATGTATCACCAGCTACAACGGTGTAAAGGTTGTTTTCGTCTGCCGTTTTTTCAACAACTGGTGCTGATGGCGCTACTGGTTTAGGTGCGTTGATTTCCAATGTGTCGCCAGCGTAGATTAAATCGATGTTTTCGATTTGGTTGTCGTCACGTAATTGGGCAATCGTAGTATCAAATTGTTCGGCTAATTCTGATAATGTATCCCCTAATTTGATGGTGTAGGTTTCGGCTTTAGCCATTCCTTCACTTTGGAATGCGGCAATGGCTGCGGTAGCTACAAGAGATGCACCGACCATTGTTTTCACTGATCGCTTCATGATAATTACTTTACCCCCCGAAATTTTATCTAGACCTATTATATAAGGATTGGTAAAGGTTTGGGTGACGATTAGGTTACAAATTGTTGCAGATCCATACCAAGTTGCTGAACCGGCATTATACTTTTTCATGGTTAAAAAGCAATCCTTAGCTATAAGTGGCAAAAACCGCGGTGAATCAATGATTAAGAAACCTTAAATAAAGGAAAAAGATTTCTTAACTATCCGTTAAGCGAAAAAAACCGCCTCTTTTTTGTAACACAACTGTAATCTTTATGATGATTTTATGACACTATTCCGCCCGCTTCATCGCTTATTGATAAAAAAGTGGAGTGGGTCTCCTCTCTCTTCATAGTCTAAGTTCACCTTTTGGTATTATCTCTTTAAATATTAAACGTCTATGCGCACATCACTAATTATTGTGCCTTTCTAGAAAGCTGGGATCCTGTCCGTCATTTGTTGAGTGTTGTGCTATAATCATCAATGATTTAAGGGGGCTTTAGCATGTTTAGACCAGTATCTGGTCGCATTAGACGTTTGCTTGTCAATATTTTTCTGAGTTTATTAATTGGTGGCATGGTAGGACTGCTGGAAGTAGTCTTTGCAAAGGGAATTATCTATGCCACAGCAATTCGGCTGAAATACTACCACTGGCTATTCCTCTTACTTCCGCTAGTGGCTTATCTATTTACCCGAGTTTTTCAGCGCTACGGTAAGGAAGCAACGCAGGGGATGGGATTAATCTTCGATGTGGCTATTGAAGATAAAGTCCATATTCCTAAGCGCCTAATCCCATTTATGATGATTGGGACGTGGTGTACCCATTTATTCGGTGGCAGCGCGGGAAGAGAGGGCGTTGCCGTTCAAATTGGGACAGCTGTTTCCTATCAATTTGGCCACTTGCTGCCCTCTCTCAAATTACATCGAATCTTTTTACTTACTGGGATTGCTGCAGGATTTGGCGGGTTATTCGGAACGCCAATTGCAGCAACTTTTTTTGCGTTGGAACTGGTTGTCGTGAGCCATTTACCTTATGAAGCGCTGCTCACCAGCTTTATCGCTGCTTATACGGCGAATCAAGTGGCGATTCTGTTTGGCATCGCCAAGCAAGGTTTCCTGCTCACCTATCCTATTACCCTGACCCATCCATTATTCTGGAAGCTTGTTCTCCTTGGTTTGATATTCGGCATGACGGGATTCCTCTTCAGTCAATTACTGGCCTTCTGTCATCGTTATACTGAGCGGCACTTTCCTAATCCCGTGACACGTATTGCCGTCGTTTCTTGTGTGATGGCAGTGGTTATCCTGCTCTGCCACGATGGTCGCTATGCTGGTACAGGCAGTAACTTGATCACAGCAGCAATGACCGAGGGCGAAATTTACCCTTATGATTGGATACTGAAGCTTATTATTACAGCTATCTGTGTCGGTGCTGGCTTTATCGGTGGTGAGGTAACGCCACTTTTTGCGATTGGTGCCTCGATGGGGGCCTGGCTTGCGCCTTTCTTCCACCTTCCTTTGCCTTTTGTGGCAAGTCTAGGCTATTGTGCCGTGTTCGCCAGTGGCACAAACACCCTACTTGCGCCGATCATGATCGGCGGTGAATTATTCGGCTACGATTATCTCCCTTATTATTTTCTCGTAGCAATGGTGAGCTTTATTGCCAACGCCAATCGTTCGATCTACTCTAAACAACGCGTGGCTACCATCTGACCCTCTATTAAAGTGCCTGCCACTTGACGTCTTTTATATTCCTACATTAAAAGCCCCTGCAACGAAAGACTAACTTTCATTGCAGGGGCTTGATTCGTTGTTAACTATTCGCCATCCTTGTCGCTATCTAAGCTCTTCTTAATGCCATCAATAGCGCCCTGTGCCGAATCCTTCAAATCGTTCACCGCTTCTTTTACCTTACCACCGAGGTTTTCAGCTTTACCTTCTGCTTCGGTGTGTTTGTCGCCAGTAACTTTACCAGCAGCTTCTTTGGCTTTGCCTTTGAGTTGTTCAAATTTTTCAGACATAATCATGTCCTCCTTTTGTTAGCGATGCTCTTATTATAAACGGCTAATACGTAAATAGATAGTTAAAGCACTCGCCTTAATCAATCATTAAGCTGAAGTGAATGGCCACTCGGTGTTTTTAATAATGGCACTAATGATTGAAACGTATCCGTCAAGTTACCTTCGATGTAGCAGGTGGGCGCTAATCTCGGCCAGCGTGTGGGTTCATTGTTAAGAAAGAACAGTTGACGTTCTTTTTCTCGTGCTTGATTTTGAGCATGGAATTGTCGCACTAGTTCACGTGGGAATCCTGTACTCAATGTTGTTCCTGCAACAATCAGTACATCGCAAGCGGCAATCATATCATGGGCTAACTGTGCATCTATAGCTTTCACATTTTCACCGAAATAGACGATATCGGGGCGAACCACTCCCTGATCATAGGGACAACGTGGGACATACTGTTCGTCCCGCTGAAGTTCATTCGTCTGGTAAGGGCGGTGGCATTGCGTACAGTACCAACGCTGAGCGCTCCCATGAATTTCAACGAGCGCACGTTGCCCTGCCAATCGGTGCAAACCATCAACATTTTGTGTGATCACGCGGACGTCCTTATATTGTTGCTCCAAGGCCGCCAATGTTTTATGCACGATATTAGGTTCGGGCGCTGGAGCTTCATTGGCTGCTCGCCGCAACTGAAAGAAGCGTTTTGGATCTTCATCGATACGCTGATAATTAGCAAAATACTGTGGGTCTTTATCCTCAGCCTTTAAGCGCGTCCATATACCCTGTTTGGAGCGATAATCAGGAATACCGCTTGCCGTTGAGGTCCCCGCCCCACCAATGAAAGTAATTACCTGTGCCTGGTTCATCGCTTGTGCTAATCGTTTTATTGGTAGCAATAGACTAGCTTCCTTTCTACTTATGATTTAGATGGATTAAATCTCGTTCCTCGATCACCAAAGAGATGGCTGATGTCATTCTCATTGTCCTAAGCGAATAGCCAGCAAATATCTCCTATTTCTTCTTATCTGATAGGTTTCATCTTTGCTGTAAATGAAAAGGGTTTTCCTTCTCTGCGTACCAAATCTGGAGACAATCACATTCCCATCAATGCCGGTATTGACTGACTTCATCCCAACTAGCGGCGTAAGACAAAAGAAGCGCAATCCTACTCTATTCGTGATTCTTTCCTTATTTAGCCGTATAGACAAGCTATCTGTCGTACTTTCTTTGTCTTTTTGTGGAAGCACCTCGATCGATAGTTATTCGCTGGACTTACCTTTATTATACCGATTCCTCTAAGAAAAGATGGACAAAACGATCATTGTTCTTTCCGAAAAAACCACTAGAAAAACATCCCCAATCTGCTTATGATCAGTATGATGATAGATGAATGCAATACCGTTCTTAGGAGGTCAGTATGAAAGCTACTAAAGTTGCCCGTTTGGCTCTATTTCTCAGTCTTATGATCGTCGGGTCTCAACTCTCAATCCCTATTCAACCCGTTCCGATCACTCTACAGACACTCATGGTGATACTGATTGGCGGATTACTCATTCCTAGTGAAGCTGGGATCGTCATGGGTTGTTATTTGTTGCTAGGACTGATTGGTCTGCCTGTGTTTGCCGGCTTTAGCGGAGGAATGCAGAGTATTCTTACGCCAAGTTTTGGCTTTGCGCTCTCCTTTCTCATCTCCGCTCCCCTCATCAGTTATCTGCTTCCGCTCGCCAAACCATGGTCAGCGCGCCGTTTTCTTGGGGCTTGTGCGTTACATTATGTCCTCACCTACAGCATTGGACTCGTTTACATGGGGGCATATCTCGCACATGTATCCGGTGTTTGGCCTAACTTAACAACTGTTCTCACACTGGGACTCATTCCTTTTGTGATCGGGGATGTGTGCAAATATTTACTCGCTGGTGTCGTTATCCATCGTCTTCGCCAAACCCCATTGAAACAATGGTTGTTGCGTTAACCCACCTCTAAGTGAAAATACAAGCCTTTTTACCTGTTATTTTTTCACTCTTCCCTTATAATAGCCATTAAAGGAGGAATTTATTCATGAATGAAACCTATACCTTAGCTAATGGTCATACCATCCCTAAACTCGGTTTTGGCACGTGGGAATTGCAAGCTGGAGATGAAAGCTACAATGCTGTGCGTTATGCCCTCGATGCCGGTTTCCGTCATGTCGACACTGCTCAAGCCTACCAAAATGAGGCCAGTGTGGGACAAGCCCTCATCGACTCAGGTATTGACCGCGAGTCTATCTTCCTCACGACTAAAATCTGGAACGACCAAGGTGCCTACATGGATGCCCTTGAATCGATCAATGCTTCATTGCAACGTTTGCAAACAGACTATGTTGATTTGCTATTGATTCACTGGCCGAATCCCGTTGAATTCCGTGGTCATCCCGGTTTTGCGCAACGTAATGCGGAACTTTGGCAAGCTATGGAAGCTGCTTATGCTTCGGGACGCGCGCGTGCCATCGGAATTTCTAACTTCCGTCCGCATCACATCGATGCTCTGGAAAAAATCGCAACCGTGGCGCCAATGGTTAACCAAATCAAATTAACTCCAGGATTGACGCATGATGAGACAGTGGCCGCTTCACGCGCCAAGAATATGTTGGTTGAAGGCTACAGTCCACTCGGTGGCGGTGCCGTCTTTGACAGCCGTGTGATCAGTGACCTCGCTGAAAAATATGGCAAAACCAATGCGCAAATTGCTTTGCGTTGGTCCTTAGACCATGATTTCTTGCCACTCACCCGTTCTCGTACGCGTGAGCATATTGAAGCGAATGCCCAAGTCTTTGACTTCCACTTAGATCCGGCAGATATCGCCACCCTCGATAAACTCGAAGGCATGGCTGGTGATATCAATCCCGACGAAGCGAACTTCTAATAGTACTCAACAGCAGCTCGTTTAGCGGGCTGCTTTTTCATTGGACATTAGAAATTACAGCAGATTCTTCCCGCTGGCTCGCTATTTATGCTAGGCTTAGAGTAACTTTTACCGATCACAAAGGAGAATGCTATGTCACTACCAAGTGCCTTTATTCAAAAATATCAAACACTCTTAGGGACAGAAAGCGAAGCCTTCCTTCATGCGCTAAGTGAGAAGATGGCTGAGAGCGGCTTTCGCTTCAATCCATTGAAACCCAATGCCTCACACGTTCGGCAGGATTTTATTGCTGAGCAGTTCCAATCATCCCCCTACGCCAAAGAGGGGTATCTCGGTAGCATTCACGGCAATACCCCTCTGCATCAAGCCGGATACGTGTACAGCCAAGAACCAGCTGCCTCACTCGTTGCCACCATTGCAGCAGCTAAGCCATCCGAACGCGTGCTTGATCTCTGCGCTGCACCAGGGGGAAAAACGACCCAACTTGCTACCAGTATGCAGGATCAAGGCCTTCTAATAGCTAATGAAATTATGCCCAAACGTGCCTCCATCCTCAGCGAAAATGTCGAACGTTGGGGCTTAACTCACACTGTGGTGACGAATCATGCCCCTAAGGAATTAGCAGACGTCTTTTTTAACTTTTTTGATTGTATTGTAGTAGATGCCCCCTGCTCTGGTGAAGGCATGTTCCGCAAAAATCCCGATGCGCAATTAGAGTGGCAAGCATCCACCCCCAAAGAGTGCGCCAAACGGCAACGTGAGATCCTCACCGAAGCAGTCAAGATGTTGAAACCAGGGGGGCGTTTGATCTATTCTACCTGTACTTTTGCCCCAGAAGAGGATGAAGAAATCGTCAGTTTCCTCGTTCACACACACGGCTTTGAGGTAGCAACAATTGATCTTCCAGATGTTCCCCACAGTCATGGGCGGGGGGAATGGGGCAGTACGCCAGCGGTTGAAAAAGCGATTCGGTTGTGGCCACATCTGCATCCCGGTGAAGGACATTTTGTTGCTAAGCTAATTAAACCAAACACTGTAGCGGCTCCCACTAAGAAGGTGCGCTCCTTTCAGCCTAAAACGCCTAGTGCTGAACAACGCGCACTGATTGCCCCTTTTGAACCATTCTTTTTGAATGCTTCTCTCCTCACCTACCATGTCATTAAAGATGAACTCTGGGGAGTACCTAGTGCGCTCCCCAAAGCCATCACCAAATTACGTATTCGTCGTTTTGGATTGCATCTGGGCACCTTTAAAAAGCGGCGCTTCGAACCAAACTTTGCTCTGGCAATGGCACTAAAAGCAATAGAAGATGTGCCAACGATTGTGCTCACAGTGGATGAATGGGCACAATATGTCCACGGTGACGCCATCGCTCACCCAGGCAATCAGGGCTGGGTGGTCCTCACTTATCAAGGCATGGTGGTAGGGTTTGGCAAACAGGTCCATTCACTCATCAAGAATTTCTATCCAAAAGGGCTCCGTTTCACCGCTCATTTAGATCATTAATTCATTATCATACAAAAAGCTCTCGTTATTGGGCCATTCCCTATCTATAAGGAACTGCCATTGCGAGAGCTTTTTTATTGCTGATAGTCCCCTTTACTGATTGGTGGGTCAAGTTATGAACAAGTTAATACCAGCCAGCGCTGAGAGGGAGAGTGACTTTTCATGTTTCTATTCATAGAGAAAAGTTCCCTTCTAAAATCCCACTCACTGCTTTGCCTGTTCCAATAGCCACCATGCACCTATCCCAATCACTTCATCGGCTCTCGCCATTTGTTTCAATGCCTCCAAATCGACCCAACGATACCCAATTGTCTCATGGGCCTGCAATTGAATATGGTCTTTAGGCATAATGGTCTTAGCATAGTAGAGGCAATAGATCGTTTGCATTTCGTCCAGGACTACTTTGCATAGCCGTTGCCAATCCGTAGCATCGAGCCCGGTTTCTTCTTGCAATTCACGACGAACAGCGCTAGCTGCACTTTCTCCGACTTTAACGGCCCCACTCGCACTCACCTCAAAATAACCGCCCGTTGTCCCTTTTTCATACGAACGTTGCATAGCAAGATAATCGCCATCTTGATGTTGGATGATCACACTAACTACGAGATGATACAGCCCCTTAGGAATACTTTGGCCGCGCGGGTGTCCGTTGCGCTGCCACTTCCCATCACGATCATATAGATCCCATAGTTCCATCCTTAATCCCTCCTATTCTCGGTTGATTAAATTTCTGCTCCTCAGCAGTTACCTTGGCTAACAAAAAAGCGAGTTCGCATGGGAACCCGCTTTTAGCTATTTCTATTCGTTATCGTCTTCATCTTTAGGCAGTGGATGTTGTTCTACATCGGCATTAAGCGGACGATCAGAGGTGTTCTCCTCATTTCCCGCTGGATCAGAAGTGTTGTCATCTTCTGCTTTATTCGCTTGAGCTTCTTCTTGACGTTTACGCGTTTCAGCTTGCATGCGCTGTTTGGACTCTTCATAAGTCATTGGTTCATCGGCAGGAGTGGTGTGTTCTTCTTCACCCTCTGGCAGATGTCCCGTCGTATACAAACTTTGAATTTCCTTAGCATTCAAGGTTTCACGTTCCAAGAGGGCCTCTGCAATAGCAATCACTTGGTCTTTGTGATCGCGAACGATTTGGCGAGCTTCTTCTAGCGCTGCTTCCATATCATGGCGCAGAACGTCATCAATCTTGCCGGCCGTTTGTGCAGAATAGGTCTTCTGTTCATATGGGTTGGCCCCGCGCATACCATGACTACCTTCGTAACTGATTGGACCAAGTTCTTCGCTCATTCCATATTCGGTAATCATGCTACGGGCAATAGCTGTCGCTTGTTCGAAGTCATTTGATGCCCCAGTCGTTGGTGCATGGAAGAAGACTTCTTCAGCTGCCCGTCCTCCTAAAAGACCAACAATCTGTTCATGCAACTCGCGTTTAGAGTACATATTTTGGTCTTCTTTAGGCAACATAATATTGTATCCACCAGCTTTACCACGAGGCACGATGGTCACCTTATGAACCACACGGGCTTCGCTTAAGACCAACCCGCAGATTGAGTGTCCTGCTTCATGGTAAGCAGTAATTTTACGCTCATGTTCACTGACTTGTTTATCCGGTTTCGCTGGACCAGCAATGACACGGTCTTGAGCCTCATCCACATCCACCATTTCAATCAATGGTTTATCTAAACGTGCAGCAACCAAAGCCGCTTCGTTCAAGACGTTTTCCAATTCCGCCCCGGTGAACCCCGGCGTCTGTTGCGCAACAACCTTCAAATCGACATTATCCGCCAAGTGTTTGTTGCGGGCATGGACCTTCAAGATGGCTTCACGCCCTTTGACATCAGGACGGCCAACCAAAATCTGACGGTCAAAACGCCCGGGACGCAGTAACGCTTCGTCCAACACATCGGAACGGTTTGTTGCCGCAATAACAATCACACTATCTTGATCTTCGAACCCGTCCAATTCCACCAGTAATTGGTTCAATGTTTGTTCACGTTCATCGTGACCGCCACCCATAGCAGCGCCACGTTTCCGGCCAACCGCATCGATCTCATCGATAAAGATGATCGCCGGTGCTTGTTTTTTCGCAGTATCGAACAAGTCGCGGACACGACTAGCTCCGACCCCAACGAACATTTCTACGAATTCTGACCCACTCATGGAGAAGAATGGCACGCCAGCTTCACCAGCTACGGCTTTGGCCAGCAAGGTCTTCCCTGTGCCTGGTGGGCCTTCGAGTAAGATCCCTTTTGGAATACGAGCACCTAAATCATGATATTTCTTAGGATTCTTCAGGAAGTCAACCACTTCCACCAATTCTTGTTTCTCTTCATCGGCACCCGCCACATCAGAGAAATGCACTTTAGATTCTTTTGAGCTGTCCTTTACACGGGACTTCCCAATTTGCATTGGATTGTTGCCCCCACGCCCTTGCATCTGGCTGTACATCATGTACATCAAGAAAACAAACATGAGCAATGGTACCGCACTAAAGATCAAGCTAACCCAAACGCCGGTTTGATCCTCTTCCAAGGCATCCAGCTTCGTCTCAGATTGTTGCGCTGCTTCAGCTAATTTAGTGAGTGTCCCATCATTGGGCAACACAAAAGTACGGAACGTATTGCTTTGTCCTGCTTTGGAATTGTCAAAAATAGTAAAGCCTTTGTTCTGTGTGCTGGTATTTTGTTGGTTCGCATCACTGCGATATGTCCCAGTCACTTCATACGCACCTGATTTAGGTTGGATCTTCAGCTCTTCAATCTTCCCATTCTCAAGCTGTTGAACCAGCTCCGACTGAGTAAGTGCCTTACCTTGGTCTTGTTTATTCCCACTGAAGTAATTGACAATCGTGAGTAGGGAGAGAAAGACCAGTACCCAAAGCAGAAAACTGCGTAAGAAATTAGTTGAGCCATTCGGCCGATTTCTTCTCTGCATTCGCTTGCTCCATTCTATGCTTATTTTCGTTTCTAGAAGTTCCCTCATATTTGCGCATAGCTACGCGTTTACTTCTAGTAACGACACAAAATCAGTGTGTGCTTTTGAAAAGTCACCGCTGTGTCTCTTCATTCTCAGGAAAAATCCCTCATTTTTCCATTACACATCTAAAAACGCACGCTTTTTTATACTTTCCATTGTTAAAAATAATGAACGCTAATCATTGTGTTCATAGAAAAAATTATAACACAATTCGCAGTGGTTTCACGAACAAAGGGTTCGCAAACGACTGCTTTTATTGTTTCTTAAGTAAAAAGCGATAGACCCCCTCCGCTCCTTGCCAACTGCTAGGAAGATAAAGACAGGATCCATCGCTATTCATCACTTATTCATCATTAGATAGCGGAAGGTTTTAAAATCCCCAGATAAGGGAGTCCCCGATATTGTTCTTTGTAGTCCATACCGTACCCGACCACGAATTCGTTAGGAATTTCGATACCAACCCAGTCTGGTTCAAAATCCGTCACCCGTCGTTCTGGTTTGTCGAGTAAGGTCACTACACGGACAGAAGCAGCTTCACGATACTCGAATAATTCAGTCAAGCGGGTCATGGTGCGACCCGTGTCCACAATATCCTCAACAAACAGCACATGGCGATTTTTCACGCTGGTATCTAAATCTTTTAAGATTTTAACGGTTCCTGAAGAAACCATTTCATCCCCGTAACTAGAAACATCCATGAAATCTAATTCCAATGGGCAATGCATCTCACGAACGAGATCTGCCATAAACAAGAGGGAGCCCTTTAGCACCCCAACTACCAATGGATTTTTGTCTTGATAAAATTCGGTCAGCTCAACACCTAATTTTTCAACGGCCGCGCGAATGTCTTCCCGTGTCGTTAAAATCTTTTCGATATCCGGATTATCTGGTACTAAGTCGTTCTGTGGCTTCATATCTTCCTCAGCTTTCTGTTTTATCAAAAGATCCTATTTGACCTTTGTCATTAGTTGTCTCTAGGCACATCATCTCGTTATGTTTCCAAAGACCAAGGTGTGCGCGCAAATTTTCATCCATAGTAACAAAAATCTGCTCGTTACTCTCCTATCATAATACATTTTCCCCGTAATGCGCAAAAAACTTCCTTAGTTTTCCGCTAAAAATCCCCATTATTCATCTGAACGAGATAGCAGCTGCCAGTATCCCCCCATATAATTGCGAACGGGATAACGATAGATAACCGTGCCCAATTTAGGATCGATAATAGCGACTACCCAATGCTCGCTCGCCAAAATAAGCGCACGCTCCCGCATGGCTTTTGGAATTTTTTCATTGATGAAATACCGTCGTAATTTCTGCTGATGCTTATCAGCGAGTACGATATAATCACCAGCCTGGCGTCCTCTCAATTCAAGTGAAGCTGTGACTAGCGCTTGCGGTAACCAATAGCCCTGTGGTTGATCTGCCAACCGTCGCGTCAATAGATGATGATTAGACAAAGGCACTTGAGATTCTGGAGAGATACGATAGTGGGGCGTATTATCGAGCGCTTGTTTTTTTAACGGTAGCTGGATTATCCCCGTATCATAGACCTTAACTATTCGGTAGCCCTCCGGTAAATCCCACTCCCCCTGCGCACGTCCCCCAGCTAAAAAGTCACTCAATTCATTGAGTCCACGCCCTCCAAAGCGCTCAAAGGTCTCACGACTGACCTTAAACAGCATGGCTTTCAATAGTAAGGGACGCTGGTCGGGAGAATAGGTGCGCCATTGTTCGAGATCAATGCGCCAACTATCCGCTTGTTCTTCCAGTAAGTGACTGACGGATTCTGTAATGGTCGATTGAGCAAAGGTCAACATCGCATTGAGTTCAGTTGAAAATTGAGCGAGGTGACTAACAACATTGGGATTTTCCTCTTTGAGTGCAACCAACCACTGATGGCGCATGCGATTGCGGGTATAGGCAAGTGATGTATTTGTCTCATCCTCACGATAAGGAATATTGGCTTCTTTGGCACACTGATAGAGGTCGTCTTTATCAACACCAAGTAGCGGACGCAACACCTGCTGTGTCTTATCCAATGCCAGTGGCGCCACAGGAGCCATCCCCCCAACAGCAGAAATGCTTGATCCATGAATGAGACGCATCAAAGTCGTCTCAGCCACATCATTTTGATGATGCGCAGTCATCACTGCCTGCATATCCTGTTGCTTGAGATACTGGCTGAAATTAGCATAGCGAAATTGGCGGGCGGCGGCTTCCACGTTGCCAGACAGTGCATCGTGTTGCCAGATGCGTACGGCTAGATCAATCTGATGTTGCTCACAATAATCAATCACTAATTGCTGATCCGCAATGGCATCGCTTCGCAATTGATGGTTGATGTGCATGGCCTTAATAAATAATTTTCCCTCATCCATCAAACGTTTGGCTACCGTTAGTAGTACCATCGAATCTACGCCGCCCGATACGGCAATCAAGATGGGATGCTGGCGATCGATATGCCAGTCTGACAGCCATTGATCCACCTCACTGACGAGCTGATCAAAATCCATTCTTCCACCTCCTATGCTGCCTTTATTTTAATACGCAATGAGTCACCCTCCCCATAAAAAAAGAGGCATAACGCCTCTTTCTTATAGCGAATGTTTATTTTAACGTCCTCGTCGTCCGCCACGACCGCCGCGTTTGGCTTCGGTATTGCGTTTCAGTGAGCTTAAGCGATCCTCGCTGTCTTTGAGGAAGCTGGACATCATGGCATCAAAATCATCCGTCCCCCCGCCGTGACGAGAGGCATTATTGCGCGGACTCTTCATTGGCTGACGCCGTGGTTTATTCATCGCTGGTTTCTCTGGTTTTGGTTGCGCCTTCTTAATCGATAGCGCAATCTTTCCATCTTCCCCGATGTTTGTCACAACAACCGTGACTTCATCGCCAACATTGAGATAGTCATGAACATCTTTGACATAGTCATTAGCCACTTCAGAGATATGAACTAATCCATTTTCTGCTTCATTAATATCAACAAACGCCCCAAATTTTGTAATGCCGGTGACTTTACCGGTCACTTTATCTCCAACTGCAATACTCATGAATGTTATTGATCCTCCTGATTTGTCTTGTTTTGCGATTCTTCACTGGCTGTCTTGTACGCTTTGTTCAATGCTTTCGCTTGTTTAGAATCATTATCCTCCGGCACACTGAAGATGATTTCACCTTCCTTGCTGAGGTAATATCGACTGCGTGCCAGTTTTAGCACATAATCGTTATCCTTCAAGCGTTCGGTCTGCTGCTGTAGGTTCTTCAGCAAATGTTGCTCATTTTCCAACTCACTAGCCGCCAAAGTCTTCTCATTGACTACTGCTTCCGTCTCAAAATGCGTATACACTGACATGCCTAGAAAAGCGACCGCACTGAAAATGAAAGCCCCACTAAGCAAAATAAGCACCATGTCATGTAGCGTTTGACGTGCTGAGGTGGGCGCTTTTTGCCGTTTTTTATGGTTAGCTTCCCCCGGTAGATAATGATGAAGTTTGGGGTTATGCGACTGGCGAGCTTCTTTTTTCATCACAATTCTCCATTCTGAAGTGTTACTGTCTTAATTGTACGGAAAAGCCCACAAGTTTTCAATATCCACTCTGATAATCTTCACGTTATCATTAAAATAGATCTCGTCTAAGCAAAAAATTCCGGGCCTTGGGGATCTTTTGGTTTCATTTTCTCATTCAGTACGGTAAACATCTGCTCTGCATCTTGTTTTTTCGTGGACTCTTTGATTGCCGTCACCTTAAAAGTAGAGACTTTATTTCCAAATTCGATGGTGATTTCATCACCTTCTTGAACCTGACTTCCTGACTTTGCCACGTGACCATTAATCTGAACACGGCCTTGGTCTGCCACTTCTTTGGCCACTTGACGCCGCTTAATAATACGGGCCACTTTTAAAAATTTATCTAAACGCATAAGTCGCTCCTTTTCTTTAACAAAACAGGCTAACGCTGTTCTTTCTGTTCATCGGTCTCTTCCTCATCAACTGGGTAAGGCCGATATTTTTCTGCTAAAGCCACTAAAAATTGTTGCAGATGATCGAGCCACACATCGGTTTTGGCATTGCGCTCACTCAAAAGTGCGACCAATTCGTTTTGATCGACCTTCATCTGCAAGCGGAAGGGCAAATCACCAAGCGCATCAAAAATAGCTGGCGTTAATTGTTGCTGATCGCTATCGGCATGGAAGCGAATCTCAATTCCCTGCCCTTTTCGCGAAATCCGTTTGACGTTGGCCTGCATGGCTGCGCTCTTCACTACCCCAATAATCAACAGCCACTGTACCTCTGCTGGAGGTTCTCCGAAACGATCCATTAACTCAGCATCTAAGTCCCACATGGCATCACTATCGGGAAGCTGATTGATCCGCTTATAGATCTCGACTTTCTGATTTTCATCAGCAATATAACTGGATGGTAGGTAAGCATCAATCCCTAGTTCAATCTCAGCGGGTACGATCGTCTTAGCTGGCGCTTTCCCCTGCTTCTTCGCCACCGCTTCATTGAGCATTTGGGTATAGAGGTCAAATCCAACCGAGTTGACAAAACCATGCTGTTCTGCCCCCAGTAGGTTTCCAGCCCCGCGAATGGAGAGGTCACGCATTGCAATCTTGAACCCGCTCCCCAATTCTGTAAAATCTCGCAGTGCAAGAAGACGTTTTTCACTCGTTTCGGTCAACATCCGCTCCGGTTTGTACATGAAGTAAGCATAAGCTACGCGGTTACTACGTCCCACGCGTCCCCGCAACTGATAAAGGGTAGATAACCCCATGCGATTGGCATTTTCGACGATCAATGTATTCACATTAGGCATGTCCACCCCTGTCTCAATAATTGTGGTGGTCACTAATAAATCATACTCTCCATCTAAAAAGGCCTGCATCACATCTTCCAACTGGATAGCGGTCATCTGACCGTGTGCAATTCCCACGCTGCAGTTGGGAATCAAGGCTTCCAGCTCTGCAGCTTTTTCTTGGATCTGTTGCACATTATTGAACAAGTAGAAGGTCTGCCCTCCCCGTGCCATTTCGCGTTCCACCGCATCTTTGATGGCACCGTAATTTTGTTCCATCACATAAGTCTGCACCGGATAACGGTTGGCAGGTGGTGTTTCAATCACACTCAAATCGCGGACACCGAGCATTGACATATTTAATGTCCTAGGAATCGGTGTGGCTGTTAGGGTCAGAACATCGACCGTCTTCTTCAGTGCCTTCAGTTTTTCTTTGGCTTTCACGCCGAAACGCTGCTCCTCATCGACAATAACGAGTCCCAAATCTAGAAATTCCACATCTTGAGAAAGTAGGCGGTGTGTCCCAATAACGAGTTGAACGCTACCTTCCTTCAGCGCAGCAATGGTATCTTGTTGCTGTTTGTTCGTTCTAAAGCGGTTCAACAAGGCAATTTCAAAAGGATAATCAGCAAAGCGTGCGCTCAACGTTTCATAGTGTTGCTCTGCCAAAATTGTTGTTGGCACCAAGAACGCGACTTGTTTGCCATCAATCATTGCCTTAAATGCTGCTCGCATGGCCACTTCTGTCTTGCCAAATCCAACGTCGCCAACCAAGAGGCGATCCATCGGTTTGTCTTTCTCCATATCATGCTTAATTTCCTTAATAGAACGCAATTGATCATCTGTCTCTACATACGGAAAATCTGCTTCAAAAGCTTCCTGTTCCGCTGTATCCTTGCTGAAAGCATAGCCTTCTTCAGCTTCCCGCTCGGCATAAAGATCGATCAAGTCATCCGCAATGTCTTCGATCTTTTTCTGGACACGCTGCTTGGTTTTTGCCCATTCAGTTCCGCCCATTTTATTCAAACGCGGTTCTTTGCCTTCTGCTGAGACGTATTTTTGTACTAGATCGATCTGATCAATCGGCACGTGAATCGAGGCATCATCCGCGAATACGATGGTGAGATAGTCCTTATGCGTACCATTAACAGCAATCGTTTCGACCCCAACAAATTTTCCAATCCCATGATTCACATGAACCACAAAGTCCCCCGGCTGCAATTCCTGATAGCTCATCAAGCGCTCAGCATTGCTCATATTGAGCTGATGACGGCGGCGCCGAGGTTTCTGCTTGTGGAAGAGTTCCTGTTCTGAGATAAAGACGAGATGTGCCTTCACCCATTCCACTCCGCTAGCGATGGTGCCCTCAACAAGATTAACTTTGTCGGGAATCAACTGATCCAACGTCGTGGCTTGTGCGTCAATATCAATAGCTGCCAATATCTCCTGCACTTTGCGGATCTGATCTTTGCTGGAGAGAAAAACGACTAGCTGACGTCCGATGCGTTGCCAAGCATCAAATTCGACTTTTAATGCGTCTTTATGATCGTAGAAAGGCGTAATTAACCGTGTCTGGAACTGATGCAAGCGGTCGAATGAGAGGTTACCGTAGCCCCGTTGCCATTTGGCCAAATAAAACTTACGCCCATGGAACTTGGCAATTCCCGCACTGAAGCTTGTATACAGCGCCTCGGCTTGCGGTAGCTTGCCCTGTTCCACTTGACTTTGCACGTACAAGGAGGCACTCTCTTCGATACTCGTCTCAGTTTCCAGCAAACGAGGGAGGTCATCAATCACCACCACCCCTTCCTTGCCTAGATAATCGAGCAAGGTGGTCGTTTCTGGATAGATATATTGATTGAAATAACGGGTATTATCCGTGGTCTCTCCGTTTTCCCAGTGAGCAACTTCATCGGCTAATACCGTTTGAAGAGCAGACTTTACCTTGTCATCGTTTAGCGGCGCTAACCATTGATTGACAGCTTGCTTCAAGACCTTAGCTTGGCGCTTCAATTGTCCCGCCGGCGCAATAAAGTCGCTTGCAGGCAGATACGTAAATTGCTCTAGGTCACTTGTGCTCTTCTGTGTCGATGGGTCATATTCGCTGATACGTTCCACTTCATCAAAAGCAAGCGATACACGAATGGGCTGATCGTGATTCAAAGGATACACATCAACAATGTCTCCGCGCACACTCATTTCACCAGGGCGCAACGTCATGTCGACCCGTTCATATCCCAATGCCACGAGTGTTTCTGTTAGATCAGTTGGTGTCAATTCCTGATTCACCTGAATAGGAAAAGCCAATGCCTGCCATAGACCAACTGGGGTCAAGCGGTGCTTCAACCCAAACACTGGAGCAACAACAACACCGCTTGCTTCCTCATCCATCAACCAGGATAGCGTTTCAATGCGTTCCGCCAGTGCTTCTGGACTAGAGATGGCTAGATCCGCTGCCACACTCTCTGCTGTCGCAAATAATTTCACCGTCTCTTCTGGCAAATACGTCTCCAGATCGGTCATGTAACGCTCCGCTTGCAGGAGATTATTCGCAACCACTAGCACCTTCTTTTCTTTTGCTGTCCGCACCAATTGTTCGACCATGGTGGCCTTTGCAGAACTTTCTAACCCCAAAAAGAGCACCTGACGTCCATTGGCTAATGCTTCAGCCACTTCCCCTTTACTATCGGCTCTTTTGAAGTAATCATTGATTTGCACGAGGAAGCTCCCTCCTATTCTTTACTCTCAGTTATCACTTTAACCGTTATATTTATTCATCACATTCTCAAAACTCGTCCCCATTAGCCAGTCATCAATGGCCTCAACTGCTCGTTCCGTTGCTTCCAGCATGGTCGGATGCAGTTCTTTAGGAAAGCGCGACAAAACATGGTTGACCACAGAATGTTTCTCAGGGTGCCCAACGCCAACTTTTAAACGTTGGATGTCCGAAGTCCCCACTCGTTTAATAATGTCTTTCATTCCATTGTGTCCGCCGGCGCTACCTTTAGGACGCAAACGCAAGCGGCCTGGCACCAAGTCCATGTCATCATAAACAACCAACACATCATCAATCGGTACCTTGTAATAGCGGATGAAACTATCCACACAGTCGCCAGAGAGATTCATAAACGTCGTTGGTTTAACGACAATTACTTTTTCATTGTTCACCCGTGTTTCCAGATAATCCCCCTTCATCGCTTGTCGATTGAAGAGTTCATGATGTTGATTGGCCCATTCATCAACCACGATGAATCCCATATTATGGCGCGTCCCTTCGTATTGTTTTCCCGGATTTCCGAGTCCGACAATTAGTTTCATTTTTAGAAAAATCCCCCTTGACTCTCCACATGCGAAAAAGCTGTACAGGAAACGCTGTACAGGTCTTTGACATGGGTGATTCTTTTCATGACACAGGCATTGTTAATTATGCCTTCAAGTGCATTCATTTTAGCGAAAGGTCCTAAACAACGCAAGCTTTTGGCTCACAACCATTCCTTGACTTTCTAATTCATCGCGACACACAAAAATAGCTGAGCAGCTAAGAGCGCTACTCAGCTATTTTTATTTGGCTGAATGACTTAATCTTCAGTATGCATACCGTCAAAGCGTTCGCGGAACAATGGGCTAACAGAACGGTTAGCTTGGATACGAACGATAGCTTCTCCGATCAATTCAGAAACAGAGAGCACCTTAATCTTGTCGATTTTCTTTTCTTCTGGTAGAGCGATAGAGTCGGTAACAACGACTTCGCGGATGGTTGAGGCTTCCAAGCGGTCGATCGCTGGCCCTGAAAGGACGGGGTGCGTGCAACAAGCAGTGACAGACGCAGCCCCTTCTTCAGTCAGCGCATCGGCAGCCGCGCAGATCGTTCCGGCAGTGTCAATCATGTCATCGATGATGATGGCATGTTTATCTTTAACATCCCCAATGATATTCATTACCTCCGCCACATTGGCTTTAGGGCGGCGTTTGTCAATGATAGCAATTGGAGCGTGCAGAAATTCCGCTAACTTACGTGCTCGTGTCACTCCACCATGGTCAGGAGAAACCACGACCATGTCATTGTCTTCATAGTCCGGATTATCCAAGTAATGGGTTGCCAAGAGTGGGGCGCCCAACAAGTGGTCTACCGGAATATCAAAGAAGCCCTGAATCTGAGCTGCATGGAGATCCAACGCTAAAACGCGGGTAGCGCCGGCGCGTTCGATCATGGATGCTACTAATTTAGAGGAGATTGGTTCGCGTGGTTTTGCCTTACGGTCTTGACGTGCGTAGCCAAAGTATGGAATAACAACGTTAATTTGGTGGGCACTCGCACGACGGCAAGCGTCAATCATGATTAACAATTCCATCAAATTATCGTTAACTGGTGATGAGGTGGATTGAATAATGAACACATTGTAACCACGAATACTTTCTTCAATGTTGATGCTAATCTCTCCATCACTGAAGTGTGAAACATTAATCTTCCCAAGCGGTTTACCAATACAATCCGCAACCTTCTGTGCCAATCCTTCGTTAGAATTTAACGAAAAAATCTTATAATCGTGTGCAGTCATTCCGATAGATCCTCCTATGAATTCTTACTACCATGCCAAGCATGGCCTACGCACTATTTCATCTGCTCATCCATACTAACATAAATTTCGCCATTAAGGGGCATGACCTGTTACAAACAGTTAACAATTGGCGCTTTATTTCTTTTTTTCGCCTCCTTTTAACCGATTGAATTATTCATTGTCCGGATTATCCGACACCGCCAAGCGATACCAGTAGTCCGGTTTATTGACCTGGCGAGCACGAGCAATGCCCATTGCACGACTAGGAACATCTGCCGTAATAGTGGATCCTGCGGCTAAGAAGCTGTGATCAGCCACCGTAACAGGTGACACAATGTTGACATTAGCGCCAATGAAGGAGTGATCCCCGATCGTTGAACGATGTTTCTTGTACCCATCGTAATTGGAGAAGATTACCCCACAGCTCACGTTAATGCCCTCACCAAGATCCGCATCCCCGATATAGGTGAGGTGTCCTACCTTCGTGTTGTTTCCAATCGTCGCATTCTTCACTTCCACAAAGTTACCGATGTGCACATGCTCTTTAATCACCGCTTTTGGTCGCAAATGTGCCATTGGACCGACATCACTGCCCTGCCCAACCACAGCGCTCTCTAAAACAGAGGACTTCACTACAACGTCATCCGCCAATACGGTATCAACGATGGTAGATTGGCTACCAATATGACAAGATGATCCAATCACGGTTTTCCCTTCGAGGTGAACATTGCCCTCAATGATCGTATCTTGACCAATCACCACCTCATCATCGATGTAAGTAGTCGCTGGATCCAAAAAGGTAACCCCTTCATCCATCCAATATGCGGCTTGTTTGGCGTAGAAGACACGGTTCGCTTCCGCCAAACTCTTGCGGTCGTTAATGCCCATCGCTTCTGAAAAATCAGCCATTTGGTAAGCAGAAATATGTTCGCCGGCTTGTTGCAGGATCCCCATCACATCTGGCAAGTAGTATTCGCCCTGATCATTGTGGTTATCCACCTGTTTGAGAGCCTCAAATAGCGCTTCATTATCAAAGACGTAAATCCCCGTATTTATTTCATGGATAGCGCGCTGTTCTGCAGTCGCGTCGCGCTCCTCAACAATCGCTTCCACAAAACCCTCGTTATTGCGAATAATACGGCCATAAGCAAATGGATTTTCAGCATACACGGTGAGTACCGTCGCTTTTGCTTTGGATTCTTCGTGATGTTTCAATAAGGCGCTCAGTGTATCAACCGTAATCAATGGTGTGTCTCCATAGAGCACTAACGTTGTTCCCGGTTTTCCTTCTAAATGAGGCGCAGCCTGTTGGACAGCGTGGGCAGTCCCTAATTGCTCTTCCTGAATACAGATGGTGGATTGCTCTTCCACTTCTCCTTCTACCTCTTTAGCGTCAGGACTGATCACACTGTACACGGCATCGAATCCAGCTTTTACAGCAGTATTAATCACCCGAGTGATCATTGGGACGTGGCCGACTTCATGCAATACTTTATACTGTTTGGACTTCATGCGGGTGCCTTTCCCCGCTGCTAAAACAATAGCAAAACGTTGGTTCATCGTTGTTCCTTCCCTTGGGTTATTCTATTGATTGATCCGAGAAAAATTCTCCCTGTACTCGCATCAAAATGTGCAGTTATCCCTCTCACTGATCCATTTAATCATTAGCTTGGTTCATGGCCCGTGCCATGCGACGTTCTTTGCGCTTTTGATCAAGCTCTTCAATCAAAATTCCGCCGTGCGCAACGGTTTCTTCATCAATAGCCGCTGCCATCGCATCGGAGGTCGCTGCTACGGAGCTCGTCAAATGCACCGCTACCACTTCCGGACGGTTGTTGATACGGACCCGACTTTCCGGACGCCCAATCCCACGCGATACAATCATTGTACGCGCACTATCTGATGGTAATCCGAACACGCCATCCGTGTAAGCGGGTTGGTATCCTTGATGATCCGCATACACCGCTCCGATAAATGGCAAGCGAATCTGTCCGCCCATCGCATGCCCTGCTAATACAAGATCCGGTGATTTTATTGGATCAGCGTGGTAAGCACGGAACGCTTCCGGATGGTGGGCCAGTAAAATTTTAGGTTGTTCTTTTTGTTCAGCGGTGAGGGTGATCATCTGCAGGGGATCACGCTGCAAGAATTGATCGCCGTGTTTCTCCATTAGTCCCATGATGGTGATTGGCGTCCCATGGAAATCGTAAGTCACTGCGTCATCATTGAGGAAATGGACGCCAGCTTCACTCATGACCTGTTCTGCTCTGCGCCCCAGTGGACTGTTAATATCATTGGTCCCATATACCGCAAAGGTTGGCGCAACCGTCACTAACTGGTTGATCATATGTACCAGTTCATGGTGGTCAAAAATGCCTTCTCTAGCGATGGTATTCCCCGTTAGCACAATCACATCTGGATTGGCAGCTTTGGTTGCCTCAACAATTTTATCCAACGCCACCTGCTGATTAGGATAATTGAGATCGGCCAATTGAACGATCGTCATTCCTTCTAGGCCCTGTGCATATTTTGGACTCTCCACCCAATAATCTGTGGTACCCAGCGTGTAATTTTGATAGTAATAATAACCGCCAACAGCCATGGCCATCGTCGTTAAACGAGCAAACTGGCTTAAAAAGGACGGTGAATGTGTCGCTTTACTCATGAGTATCCTCCTTGTGATCAATAAGTGATCATAGTCACCGTTATTTTAGCATACTGTTCGTCATCCCCCAACTGCAACCCACGAAGTCATCGAGTGAGAGGCACGGATAAGCTAAAGAAAGCCTTTTATAATTCTAAAAAATATCTTTTATTTTCGATAGTTTTTAGTTGCAAGTTAATAATAGAGTCATTAAGCTTTATCTTAGGAACGTGATTGAGAGCGTCTTCATGACAATCACTCTACCTGTTAGAGAGTCGTGAAGTCGTATCCGCTCCTTAAATCACATTAATCCCTGAAAAGATCATTCCCTCCCTCCTGACAGACTGTCATCGTTTGATCTTTTCAATATCATCGCACTCTTCCAGGTAACGCCTCATGCCTGGAAGGGTTTTTTATTATAAGTTTCTTCCACGTCCTGCTTCAGCGGCCTGAGAGCGGTCTGAAGAAAAATGCTACTCAGATTCGTATGCTCACGCCACTCCTGTATTCCCCCTAAAACGGGTTTCTCTAACATTTCTCACTTCTCCTGTTCTTTGTTTAACACGCTCCGCATCATGAGAACGACCGCTTTATTCTTTCTCCACAAAGTAACCACTAAGCAAGACACATGCGTTTGGCCAAAATAACGACTATAATGGAGAAACGTGAAATTTGGAAAGGGGGGCCCTCTATTCGTGGCTAATGCACTTATTGAAAATAAATTGACCTTGCTGCCTGATCTACCGGGTTGCTACATTATGAAAGACAAAAATGGGCACACGATTTACATCGGTAAGGCAAAAAATTTAAAGAATCGCGTACGTTCTTACTTTAAGAGTTCCCACACCGGTAAAACTGCCCAGTTAGTATCTGAAATTGCCGACTTTGAATTCATCGTCACGCGCACGAATAAGGAATGCCTATTATTAGAAATTAATCTGATTAAGAAATACAAGCCTCGCTTCAACATTCTGTTGAAATACGGCACCATGTATCCTTACCTGAAAATTACCCATGAACGTGACCCACAATTGATTATCACCTCTGATATCAAAGAGGACGGGGGTAAATACTTTGGCCCATACCCTAATATCAATGCTGCCACCGCGACGCGTGATCTATTGCAGAAAACCTATCCTCTGCGCAAGTGTGCTAAAAATGAAACGCGGGCCTGTTTTTATTATCATCTGGGGCAATGTATCGGCTGTTGTGATCATGAGGTCTCCGTGGAGGAATATCAGGAACAAATTGCCAATATCACGCGTTTTTTGAATGGTGATGTGGCCACAATCAAAAACGACTTAAAACAGAAGATGCAAGCAGCTGCTGAAAATTTGCAATATGAACGAGCAGCGCAATATCGCGATCAAATTCATTACATCGAGCAAACGGTTGAACCACAAAATATCATGAGCAAGCAATACAATAATCGGGATGTTTTTGCTTACTACATGGACCAAGGCTGGATCAGTATTCAAGTTTTCATGTTACGCCAATTTACCGTTATCAAGCGGGACTCTGCCCTCTTCCCGATCTATGATGATCCTGAGGAAGCGCTCACCAGTTTCATCATGCAATTCTACCAGGAACAGAACCATACCAAACCGAAAGAATTGTTGGTGCCTGAGGAGTTAGATAATGATACTATCGCACAAGCGCTGAGTCTCTCTGTCAAAACACCGAAGCGCGGCGATAAACATAAAATGCTCGAAATGGCGCAGAAGAATGCTAAAATCGCGCATGAACAGCGCTTCCGCTTGTTGGAAATGAACGATAAGAAAACACGCGGAGCGGTAGAAGAGCTAGCCGCTGCTTTAAAATTACCTTATCTCGGCACCATCGAGAGTTTTGACCACTCTAATATTCAAGGTACCGATCCAGTATCCGGTATGGTCGTTTATGAAGATGGTAAGCCTAATAAGAAAAAATACCGCAAGTACAAGATTAAGACCGTCACCGGTGCTAATGAATATGCCACCACCCAAGAAGTCATTCGGCGTCGCTATTCCCGGTTATTGCGGGAGGATGGCGCCTTTCCCGATGCGATTTTTATGGATGGAGGAGCCATCGAAGTCGATGCGGCTCGGGATGTCTTAGAGAATGAATTAGGCATCGATTGGTTACCCGTGATTGGCATGGTCAAAGACGATAAACACCGCACTAGTCACTTAGTTGCTGGAAATCCATTGGAAGAAGTCCCACTCGCACCAACCAGTCAGGCTTTTCATTTGGTGCAGCGAATCCAAATCGAAGTCGATCGCTGGGCCAATACCTTCCATCGTCAAGTCCGCAGCAAAAATTCTTTCGTCTCGCGCTTAGATCGTATTGACGGCGTTGGCAGTAAAACGCGCCAGAAAGTCATGCGTCATTTCAAATCGCTGAAACGCATCCGCGAGGCTAGTGTGAGTGACATCCAATCGCTCGGTATCCCTAAAAAAGTTGCCCTAGCTATCCATCAAACCGCTTGGGAAGGCCAAAAAGACAATCCCTATGAAAAAGGATAGGACTGAGTAAAAAAAGGTGGTTTCCTTCGATCTCAATGTCCAACCATATCAGCTTTTTATAAGGTTTGGCGCCAACTGTGACTCCCTTAGTACTAGCATATATTCTACGAAAATAGACAATTACCTCTAAAAAGAGCCGAGGCTCGGTATGAAGCGTGATTCTTCATACCGAGCCTCGGCCTTTTTTATTCTCAAACGGCTTTTTTAGAAAATAGGGTGAATATCCTATTCGCTACCACCCGATTAATCCACCGCTTTGCGCTATTTTTCTTCATTTTCCGACGCATCTTTGCCATTGAAGATGTCCTTGGCAGCAGTGGGACGACTCACTTGTTCCATATCGAGGCGATAACCTGGATCCGCAGCTTTGGGCACATGGCGCGACGTTGTTTGTGACTGGGTCGTCACATGGTAGTGCTTTGCTGCATCGATTGGAGATTCTCCCGCTTGCTTAGTCGGTTTCACACGATACTTCTTCGTTGTTCCATGATTAGATGATTGAGAGGCAGTATCTTTATTAGCAGCATGTTCTGCCAATGCTTGGTCCCATTCTTCCGCACTCGGCAACTCTACTGCCAGCGTTTCCGCCGTAAAGCGCGGATGTGCTTCAGTATGATATTGGGCAACGAGATCCGCTTTTGGCGTAGCGTTAAATCCGGGATATTGATCGTTGAGACGACGCGCATATTGGGTAGTCTGATCGCGATAGAAGACAGCTTCTGCTGTGAGGAACCGTACAAAAGCAACGGCCAACATCACCCAGAAAAAGACGCCCCAGCCTGGTAGCACATAAGCCGCGTAAGTAGATGGCAGTTGTGC
Organism: Aerococcus sp.; assembly: GCA_030528155.1. GTDB lineage: Bacteria > Bacillota > Bacilli > Lactobacillales > Aerococcaceae > Aerococcus. The sequence goes on along the minus strand of JAUMZL010000019.1, from coordinate 8,577 downwards.
TCCAAATAATAGGTAAGCGAGCACAGCTACCCCCGTCAATACTATTGGCCAGACGAGATAGCTCAGTCCCAAGATAAAGAGCTGCCATTTATTGCCCCGCATTAACCGCCAGCTCATCGCCACTGAACGTCCTATACTGGTTGTTTTGACATCCCAGCTTGGATACACAAATAATTGGAAGCCATAGGAAATCCAACTCAGCAGTAGTGCCAATAAAATCAATACTAGGACGGCTAATATCGTATAGAGCAATATCACGGCAATCCCTAACCAAGGGGCAATTGTCGGACTCTGAACGGTGAGGAGCGTAATGTAGAAGAAAACACCCAACACCATCTGACTCACTCCATATACTAATCCCAATAGTTGGTTGATGATCCCCACAATTAATGCAGTCAGATAATGACGGAATGGGCGGTGCACAAAAGAACGCCAGACCGTCCCATAGTGAAATTTACCCGTATCAACCATCTCTAGTAAACTATGATTAAACCCATACGTCCATAAATGTGTCATTAAGAAACTCATCACTACCCCCATGCCAACTAGCAAGGCTAGTAATGGTGGCGTTAACCGTTCCACTAGCGCTTGAATAAGCGCTGGACCGGTTTGCTGGATATTTAATAAAAAAGCCAGGGGATTCGAAATGGTTGGGATGAGATCTAAGCTCACCACAGTAAATACAAATCCTCCTACAACCAGCAACGTGATTAATAATTGCACAATCATAGCGAAGAATAAGCCTAGCCGATTTCCTTTAATGGCTTGCATAGCCTGCTTCTTCAGGTCTCTATTCGAAAGTACACTGCGATACTGCACAAAAAGCCCTCCTTTATCTTGGTTTCTCTCTGTTTAAATGAACAGTTTATCAAATCATGGCGATAGATACTAGCGATGGCATTCGCTTTCTTTCATCTCAAAGTATTAAATGACACGTCCTCCCACACAATCTCTACTATTTTCAGTTATTCTGCTGGCTTACCTTGTTCTACCGCATCTTGGCCATTCGTTGCATCATCTGCCGGTAATAAAACCGCTTCTTCCCGCTGCAGTTGCCAGACGATCGCCGCAGCCAGATTACGCTCTTGTGCAAATTGACCATGATGCAAATGATAATCGATATTTTGGCGCGTCGTTTGAATCATATCCGCCAGTACGGTCGCATAGCCTTTTTTGAAGAAGCCATTCATCACCATTCCAACCTCCCCCACCGTTCCTTCCAATGCCAGCCATTTGGTCGGTTTATGGTAAGCATAATCAATCTGTGGATAATGCGCGGACCACCCATGTAAGTGAATAGCTTGACGTTTCAGCGCTTCAATCTTATTTAAGTCCTGGTTGGGCCAGTTGGTGAGCGGTTGCATGCCTAACTTAAGATAGAGAGGCACTTGCCGTTCATAAGGAAAACTCAAGGCTTGCTGCATTGAGGATTGTTGATGTTTGATCGCTTCCCACTGCGTGAACCACATATTGATTAAGGCGTCCTCCTGCCACCCGCCGTTATAGAGCAGGTGGGCGGGTGCTTTTTTCTGCTTGGACAAAGCAAGGGCGTCTTTGGCACGCTGATAAGCCGAACCTGACATCACTGATTGTGTCGTTTTTGAACGATCAGCTGTAGCGAGGTCGTCTGTTCTCTGATCAATGTTATTGTCTATATCTAGCCAACCATACCCAATACCACCATACAGTTCAAATGGGTAGGCCACACTTCGAAATAAGCGGAATAAGAGGAAAGCAGGAGCAGCTGATGCAAAGTTAAAACACATCTCATTTTCTTCCAAATGAAATGTTCCATTTTTCAACAAACTCGGTTGGAAGATGGCATTCATCAAATTGAAGGTTGCGCGCACTACCAACTGTTGATCCTGCATAGCTTCTTCCCAACGCGCATAAGTTATCACCAGTTGATGCCTGAACGTCATCTTCCCTCCCTCCATTCATAATGAAAGTCGGGATTGGCAACAGCGGCATCACTGAGCACGCGTTGAACGCTAGTCGCATAGCTTCCTAAATGCTCGCTTAATTGTCGTCCATGCGTAATCGTCAATGTCTCTCTCTTTGTGGTCAATACATCGTACAAAGCATCTAAATTTCCACCATAATGATCATCCAATCCCAATACCAACTTGAGCGTGCTATGCAGCTGTGCCTTCGTTTGAATCAGACGGCCATCTAATTGCTCTGCTTCCATCACTATCCGTATCTCCTCCTAGTACTCGTCTCTCATCGAACAAATCGAGACTCATGCCTCTTCATCAATAGATTTTCTTGAACGTGTTGTAATGGTCGTCGGAAAAATAAATATTGCCCTTTTTATCATAGACGAGGCGATCATCATTTCGTTTGCCGCCATAGTAATTCACATCTGCTTCGAAATAATCACCAGGTGGAAGCGTGGCCTCATAATTTCCGAAATGATCGCCACCGATTGTTTTTTTATCAGTGTACGTCCACAAATCGCCACCTTCCCAGCCAGCTGACTTGGCTTGGGCCTTCGTAATGTAATTTGGTGGTAAGGTTTGATAGCGATGAAGGTAAGCCGCCACATCCACCAGTGACCGATAAACTTGTCCCTTCTTCACCTGCTCTTCTGAATGCGTCATTGCTTCCTGTTCGTTACTGGTCAGGTCTGTTTGCGATTCTGAGAGAATACCATTGTCCGGCGCTGTCGTCACCGGCGTCACCAAATCATCATTCGCAAAAAATACGACTGCACCCACGATAATTAGCCCAAGCACCAAATGGAGAACTTTCTTCAATTTTGCGCGCTTAGGCTGCTTTTGGGGATACGTCACTATGCTCACTCCTTTAGTATTGATTAAATTGTCTTAGCATCACGCCTCGCTCATCTATTATACCAACTTTTAAGGCGGGTGGGCAGAGAATCCACTGACCCAGCTTTGTTACGGAGATTGCTATTTCAATGACACACTTTGCTCTGCAGAAATCATTCTCGCAGATACAGAGACTTACATATTTATAGGTGAACATCCCTATCCCAATCGCATTTATAAGTGTTTTTTAGGTTAACCTTGATTTTCATCCTTACTCCTGTTATGCTGATATTAACATTTTTTAGGTCAACCTAAAAAATCACCTAATGACAGTCATCATCTAACCATTGCGTTCAGTCATTAAGCGCATATTTAGCAGGAGAAAGTGAGGCTTTTTATGTCCTCTGGTATTCAAATCAATCATTTAACCACCACCTATCAAGGAAGATTGGCACTCGATGATATCACTACTACCCTACCTAGAGGGCAAATTATTGGCATCGTCGGTCCAAATGGTGCCGGAAAATCTACGTTAATTAAAAGCATCCTCGATATTAAAGCACACAGTGGCAAAGCCACTTTTACGGGAAAGTCCATTAAAGCTATCCAAAAGAAAGTTGCCTATGTGGAACAACGCTCCTCTTTAGATTTAGACTTCCCTATCAACGTTTTTGAAACTGTACTAATGGGGACTTATCCTACTATCGGTCTGTTCAAACACCCCAAAGCCCAAGAACGTGATCGTGCGCTAAAAGCGCTGGATACAGTAGGGATGAGCAGTTATGCTACTCATCAAATTGGTGAGCTCTCAGGTGGCCAATTACAACGCGTCTTTATTGCTCGCGTGCTCGCACAAGAGGCAGAGTGGATTTTTCTCGATGAACCATTCATTGGCATCGATATGGTGAGTGAGCAGATTATCGTTGATCTCTTAAAAACATTGCGTGACCAAGGAAAGACGATTGTGATTGTGCATCACGATCTCAGCAAGGTGACTCACTACTTTGATAGCCTCATTATTTTGAAAACAGCGCTTATTGCTGCAGGCCCGGTCGATAAGGTCTTCAACCAAGCCACGCTCAAGATAGCCTATGGGACAGATTTTGCCCATATCCGTGCCTGAGGATAGCGAATGATTAGTAACAACATTCTCATAGCCAGCAAACCTTTCCAGCCCACCCTGGAAACACCCTTTATCTAGACAAGGAGGCGGAGCTATTGATAGTAGCCATCCAAGAATTCATTCAAGGACTGATCCAATATCAATTCCTAAAAACGGCGCTGATCACCTCGATTCTAATCGGTATTGTCGCCGGGGTTATCGGTCCGTTCATTATTCTTAGGGGCATCTCACTTTTAGGCGATGCTATTTCGCATGCGGTGCTGCCTGGCGTGGTGATTTCCTATTTACTAGGCATTAATTACATTATTGGAGCGACATTTTTTGGCCTATTGGCAGCATTATTCATCGGTTTTATCCAAGATCACAGTCGATTGAAGAATGATTCGGCAATTGGAATCGTCTTCAGTGCATTCTTTGCGCTGGGAGTGATTTTAATCGCCTTTGCCAAAAGCACGACAAATTTAAATAGCATACTCTTTGGGAATGTGTTGGCCATCCGCGATAGTGACACCATCCTAACAGCGATCATCGGCGGTTTGGTCATTCTCTTTATCACCTTATTTTTTAAGGAACTTGTAGCCAGTATTTTCGATCCCACCATGGCGCGGGCAGCGGGGATTCCCGTGCGCTTCTTTGATTATGCTTTAATTGTCATGCTAACGTTGGTTTCCGTAGTCTCATTGACGACAGTTGGCACCATCTTAGTCATTGCGATGCTAATCACGCCTGCTGCTACTGCTTTTTTGTGGACGAATCGTTTGAGAGTCATGATCGGCATAGCCGTCGCAATTGGTAGTCTATCCTCCGTGATTGGACTTTTCTTCAGCTATACCTATAACCTAGCGTCCGGTGCCGCCATTGTTTTGACCTTGGCCGCTTTTTTCCTGGTGAGCTTCCTGTTCTCCCCGAAAAAAGGACTGCTATTTCAGCGCAGCTAACGGTGCATAATCCTGTCATTAAAAAAATAAATGAATAATAGCGAAAGGAAGACTAGTTATGAAAAAAATAGTGAATAGCATTGCTCTACTCGTGATGTTGACACTCCTTATTGCAGGATGTGGCTCTAAAAGTACAGCTCCTCCCCAAAAAGAGGCAACAACCTCCTCTGCTAAGCTGCACATTGTGGCTACGAACAGTATCATTAAGGATATGATCACAAATGTTGTCGGTAACCATGCTGACGTATATAGTGTAGTGCCAGTGGGACAAGACCCGCACGAGTGGGAAGTCACCCCCGAAGATGTCAAACATGCCAGTGATGCCGATGTGATTTTTTACAATGCGCTCAACCTGGAAACCGCCAATAGTTGGTTTTTGAAAATGATGGAACAGGCGCACAAGGAAGAGAATAAAGACTACTATGCGGTATCCGCTGAAGTAGACCCCATCTATTTAGAAAGTGAAGATCAAAAGGGACAACAAGACCCGCACGCTTGGCTAGATTTAACAAACGGCATCAAGTACGTGAAACGTATTGAAAGCGTGCTCAAGGAGAAGGATCCCGAACATGCCGATGACTATGCTAAAAATGCCAAAGCTTACCAAGAAAAATTACAAGCGCTCCATGATCAATACGAGAACTCTTTCCAAGATATTCCTAAAGATAAGCGCTTATTAGTCACCAGTGAGGGGGCCTTCAAGTACTTCAGCAAAGCGTACGGCCTCGAGAGTGCTTATATCTGGGAAATCAATACGGAAAAACAAGGCACACCAGAACAAATGAAGCAAATTACCGATAAAATCCACAGCTCCCACGTCCCTGCGCTCTTTGTTGAAACATCAGTGGACCCCCGTACTATGGAAAAAGTCAGCCAAGAAACCGGATTACCGATTTATTCGGAGATCTACACCGACTCTGTGGGAGACATCAAAGATGATGATCCCGACAAAGTAGAAAAAGAGAAATTCCAAGTGGATACCTACTACGGCATGGTACATTGGAACCTCGAAAAGATTCATGCTGGGCTCAGTCAAGCCACACCAAAATAACTATTGTTTACCTTCATCCTTATCGTTCCACCTGATCGGTAGCTAACACAAAAAAATAAGCCAAGGGATCCCCCTTAGCTATGGATAACAAGTATTGCTTATTGTCTCCCTTCAAGTCATTGCTGATTTAGCCAGCACTGCTTGAAGGGCGTTTTTTTACTGCTCATATAGGTTTTTTATTACTCATATAAGACTGAGACTAAAAAATACGATTTAAGTAGGGGAGGTCGTGTTTTACCTTAAACATAATAAAGGCAACCATTAAAAATGCTAAACTTTTCCCCAGAGAAGGTCTCATTTTCCCTTACAAATATTGGATATTGACTGAATCGATTTTCTTCTCATTAGCTCCTCTATCGATAGCATTCATCTTTAAAATATAAAATGGCTATTTATTTCTCTTAAATCCTTTTTCCAAGGGGTTATTCCTGCTTTCGCATCACCTTATCGCGTATAATAAATGTATCACTATACAAGGAGAGGGTTTGATGCGAATCGGGGCTATTGCTGACTTGCATATTGATCTCAACCATCACTATGCACCCATGGACTATCAAAATATGCTTAGCCACTATATCCAGGCACAACGGTTTGATCTATTCATCATTGCTGGCGATATTAGTAACCAACAAACGCTCACACTGTCTTTTATTCAAGCATTAGAACAGCAGAGCGGTTGCAAAGTCGTTTATGTGCCTGGCAATCATGATATGTGGGAGCCAGCTGAGACGACCCCTAAGCATACGCAACAAATTTTTGATCGCTACCGAAGTGATCCCCACTGTTTGGTTGGTCACCCTAGAATGCTCAATCCTACAACCGCCCTGATCGGCCACATGGGCTGGTATAACTATGCTTATGCTGCAAAACGCTTTTCCAAGGAGCGCCTTGCGACTGGACGTTATAAAATTGCTCTTTGGCAGGATAAACGTCACCTTGACTGGGGGGTGAGCGATCCTGATCTTTCCAAACAGTTTACTCAGCAACTGACGGAGGATCTGCAGTCTGTGAATGCTAAAGCGATCATTCTTGCCACGCACTTGGTGACACATCCAGCCTTTGTACCGCCACTGCCCGATCGTCGTTTTGATTTTTACAACGCCTATCTGGCAACGGATGATATCTATCCACTCTACCAGGCTTATCCTATTAGAACGAGTATCATGGGGCACCTACATGTCCGTCACACTCTCACCGATCAGCATCTCACGTTGCATTGCGTGAGTCTCGGCTACTATCAGCAGTGGTCAAGTCCTTCTTTGGCGCAAGAAATCGCTGACGCTACTGTGATTATCAACGTCTGAATAGCCACCGCCTAGCAACATACCACCAATAAAGAAAGGAATGACATCATGTCAAATCATCATCACACTTTGCTTCTCGATCAGGAAATGGTTAAAAAGCTTCTTACTATTCAAGACATCAATCAAGCTGTCAATGAGACATTTAAAGGCTATGGTCAAGGCAAAGTGAAAAATCCAACCAAAGTGACACTAGATATTGGTCAAAGCGATGACTGGCCTGCCTACGATGGCTTCATCAACGCTATGCCTGCTTACCTTGGTACCCAAGACGTTGCTGGCCTTAAATGGGTAGCTGGCATTGCCGGTGAACGCCAAGCAGCAGGACTCCCCTACATCACCGGACTTATCATCCTGCTTGATCCTCATCTTGGTCATTACCTTGCTGTTATGGATGGCACTTATATTACCGACATGCGGACGGGATCCCAGACGGCGAATATCATTCATTATCTTGCCTGGGATAAGCCCTCTATCTCTTTAGGACTGTACGGTGCGGGACGCCAAGCCGAAACCACGATTATTACGCTTAGTGACTACTTTGATATTACCGACCTTTATCTTTGGAACCGCACCAGAGAAACCGCTGAAACCTTCAAAACAAAAATGAGCTCTTATGTCAGCGGCACTATCCATCTCGTAGATAGCGATTAGCCTGAAGATGCCAGCCATGAACCATTTACAATTACTGCCACCGGGGCTAGTGCCCCTATCCTCAAAGCCGACTGGTTCAAGGGCGGACAAACCGTCATTACGATGGGCTCTGGTCCCGAGGCAGAGGATGACTTAATCTTGAAGGCCGATCACATTTTAACGGATCATGTCGATCAAGCACTCCATCGAGGGGCACTCCATCCATTAAATGAGTCTGGCAAAATTACCGCTAAAGACATTACGGCGACGATCGGTGACCTTGCTACAGGCCAATTAGATCCTCATTCTTTAGCTGATCAACTCACCTTTATCACCGTTATTGGTACAGGCGCGATGGACATCGCTGTGGCTAAACAAGCCTACGACAAGGCAATAGAACAACAGATTGGTCAAACTTTCGATTTTAAAGCTTAACTTTGTCTATAAATAAGAAAGCACCGCTCATATGAGATGCTCGCTCTTTAACTCGTTTTAGGATTAACCTACTATCGACTTAAAGAGCTTTTTTATGCCTAGCAAGATTTTCCTAATTTGCTCCGTTTTCTACGGCATTATTTATAGAAAACTAATGGTTCTTCTGATACATTATTGAGGCCTATCATAGCGGTCTCTTTTTTACGGTTCTATTCGCTATTTTTTGCAAATGAAAAAGAGCCAAGCATGACTACTTGACTCTCACATGTGCACGGCAACGTCCTAGTCTCGCAGAGGGAAACCCTCAACTACATTCGGCGCT
>JAUMZL010000035.1 GCA_030528155.1 Aerococcus sp. | reverse complement strand
CAACGGCTATAACAATAATTATGGCAATAGCGGCACCCCTAACAATCAAGGGGTTGGGGGAGTCACCCCGTAGCAATATGGGATCCGTCAATAAAAAGGGCAAGTGTATCGCTTGCCTTTTTTGTGTTTTTTAGCTGTTTCAGTGTGTTAGTGCTGAACGACAAAGCGTCAATCCTATTGAAAGTAAAGGGCAACGTATTTCATTGTCTGATAAGAAGAGACAAAAGGCAGGCACTCTCGATTAAAGTACGCTAGTGTTTGTTCTATACGCACTGGTGGCAAGCCTATGATGGGAATAACTCAGATGAGATTGTCAAAGTTTGTTGTATACGCACTGATAGCAAGCCGGATACCAATCATCAAGCTTATCTTTATCTGGTTCATTCTATATATGCTTAATGGCAGGCAGAATTCTAAGAATGTTAGTCTGTTCTACATATGCTTAATGGCAGAAATATCGGTAGTGAGAGGCCTGTTTATTCTTTAGCTAGGAGTAAAGCTTGACGAATAAACCAACATTGCAAGCAAAAAGTGTTTATAATGGCCCTATAGATCTCAGAAGACTAAGTGAGGATTGAACGGATGATTCAAGAAGAATTAGCACAGTTATTTAAGAAAGCAGGGCATGAAGAGCCTAAGGTGATCCAAGAAGCCTTGTTTCGTTTAGTTAATCGCCCTGAATTTGATGGTGTTTTTTATTACGAAGGGCCACTGGGACCACAATATCGCCCACAAGCGACAGATTTCTATATCTGGGCACCAACAGCCATGCAAGTGGATGTATTATTATTCGAGGAATGGAATCAAGGCGAATATGATCGCGTGCGTTTAAAACGAGAAGAGCGTGGGGTTTATCATACGACAGTGAATGGCGATTTGGGCGGGAAAGCCTATGTCTTTGAACTGTGCTTCCCCGATGGAACGAAGCATTACAGCACCGATCCCTATGCTAAAGCAAGTACGTTAGACAGCGAGCGCAGTGTCGTGGTTAACCCTGAAGAGACAAATGTTTTAGGTTGGGAGACAGATGAGCGCCCGCCCTTTTTGGATCCAACGCAAGCTGTGATTTATGAAACGAATGTGCGTGATTTAACGAGCGATAAGACGAGTGGTGCTAAACATCCTGGGAAGTTTATTGCTTTGACATATACGACTACTATGAGTCCAGGTGGGAAGCCAACGGGATTAGCGTATCTTGCTGATCTGGGCGTGACACATGTGCAATTCATGCCAATTTTTGATTATTTTACCGTAAAAGAAAATATCCAAGATAAAAATAACTATAACTGGGGGTATGACCCACAAAACTATAATGTTCCTGAAGGCTCGCTGGCAAGAGATCCAATGAATCCTTATGCGCGGATCCGTGAGTTAAAACAAATGATCCACGCGTTTCATCAACAGGGGTTGCGGGTGGTGATGGATGTGGTTTATAACCATGTTTATGATACAGAATTACACCCGCTCAATTTGACTGTGCCAGGGTATTATTTTCGTTATACGGATAATGGCACTTTTACCAATGGATCAGGAGTTGGAAATGATACCGCCTCGGAGCGTTTGATGATGCGACGCTATATTATCGATTCATTAGCATTCTGGGCGAAGAATTACCACATTGATGGTTTTCGCGTCGATCTGATGGGAATTCACGATATTGAGACCATGAATCAGGCGCGTTGGATGCTCGATCAGATTGATGAAAATTTATTATTGTACGGGGAAGGCTGGAATCTAAATACGGCTCTTCCCGATAGCCGTAAAGCAGCCTTTTATAATGCAAATAAAATGCCAGGGATTGGTTTCTTCAACGATAATTATCGTGATGCCTTGCGAGGTTCAGATTGGGGAGAGGGGTTGGATGTTGGTTTCATCTCAGGTAAGTGGCTGATGGAGCAGAGCGTAGTGCATAATTTTCTTGGGGGAGAGAATTTGCCAAGCAATATCACCACCGCCACCTCACCGTTGCAGCTGATTCAATACGTAGAGGCGCATGATAACTGGACGCTGTGGGATAAATTAAGGCGCACCAATAGCGACGAGGCTGTGGGCAAGCGGAAACGGCGCCAGCTATTAGCTAATGCGATGGTTGCCCTCACCCAGGGGATTCCTTTTTTCCATCAAGGGCAAGAATTCTTCGATACGAAAGCAGGAGTAAGAGATTCTTATCGTGCAGGGGATGTGATTAATAGTGTCGATTGGCAGTTGCGTGATGAAAATCAAGCGGCTGTGACCTATTTCAAGGAGCTGCTGAAGTTCCGTCGTCAGACGCAGGTTTTCCATTTAGCAGACTACGAAACGATTCGTTCGGCCTTTCGGATACATAAAGCAGATTACCAAATTGTAGCGGTAGAATATCACTATCAAGAAGAGCACTATTTTGTTGTATTTAATGGGCAGGATAATGCGATTGATATTCCCCTGCCAGCAGGGGGATGGCGAGTACTTGCTAGAGATAATCGCTTTTTAGCTGATGATGAAATGGATATACGCAGTGGGAATAGCCTTCACGTGGAATGGCTCTCAACGATGATCCTCGTAGCTCAGTAACTAAAAATAATCAGCGATAACAAAGAGGCATGTTTTGGTTCATTCACCAAAGCATGCTTTTTTTGAAAGGGCATCGGTTTTTGACCAATAAAAAAATTCCCCAGTTCGTCCAGTGAGCAGGGGAAAAATAGCTAATGTTGATTGTCGTGGGAGAGACTATCTAGAGAGTCTCCACTATCAATATCGGAGTGATAGGTGTGGTATGCGCGAACTAAGGTATTAAGATGAATCAGTTCATTCTCTACGCTGATAATAGCACCTGCAATCAAAATCAATGAATTACTATGTTCCAATTTGCTCGCATCCATCGCTCCTTCAATTTTGGCTTCTTCAAAGAGTGTTTCCATCAATTGCTGACGACGGCCCTTAGTGGGGTTGAAGAAATTGACCTGATTAGGAGAAATGCGCCCGTCAAACTTGAGAAAGATCTGTTCATTGGCTGCCGATAAGGTTTCAATACGCTCACGGATCGCCATCCGCAGGGAATCATCAAGATCAAAGAGGGTATTAGAATGAATATGAATCAAGTAGAGGAGTTTGGTCATTTCTTGGAGTACCGAAATAAAACTCCGCAAGACAACGAGTTTTCGTTTTCTAGCAATCACTTTTTTAGGTAACCAGACCAATTCTTCAGAGGAAAGTTGAAACAATTCCTCGATATGCGCAATTTGCGACTTGGTCCATTCCAAATCAGAGTTGTAAGAACCATATTCGCCATTTTTACGCAAGATCGCGCGTAAACGGATCAATACCTCAGAGGACGTTTTGTTAATGGCTTCATAGAGGGTACGATCGTAGTGGGACGGTAGAATTAGTAAATTAACAAAGAAAGCAATCAGCACCCCAATAATATTTTCCATGACACGCCAAAATGCTGTTGATACAAGCATCGTGATATTTTCCGTTGGCGTTAGCATGATGATGACGACGGTAATACTAGCCAGACCAATCACATCGCGCAAGTTCAAAGCGTTCATCATCATGATGAAGATAATAATGGTAAAGCCCACAACAATGGGGCTGTTTCCGAAGGCGGAATACATGATAAGTGCGGTTAGTCCCCCCATAAAAGCAGCAATCGCCCGCGAAAACAGGGTTTCCCATGATTTCCGCACCGTTCGTTGTAATCCCATGATGACAATCCACGCTGGTTGCATGGTAGAAATATAAGGAATGAGGTTACCGACGATCATGGCAATGACCACACCAATTCCCGTCTTCAACGTACGGGCACCAAGTTTCATTTTTTGAGTTTTCCTCACTTTCTATGCGGGCACCTCATCTGAAGTGGCAAATATTTTCGATCTTTGAGGAGATATCATCCTATTGATCTCCCCAGAAAAGTAGTGCCCAAAAGGCAATGGAGTTTCCTTAAGCGTATCACGAATCCTCTGAAATCGTTAGTCCAAATTAATGAAAAAGACTGGGTACGAAGGAATATAATAAAACATTAATCTTTACAGTCTCTAGGAATAAGAAAGGTAGTTCATAAAGCAATCGAATAGAGTAAGTAGTGGCGAGAAAACAGGGGGAATGTTAAACTGTTGAGCTACCGGAAAGAGAACGTGCATTTTAGCTGTAAAGCGATTAGAATGATTATAAAGAAAGCAAGTACAAACGAATAGGTTCTATTAGTCATTCTCTAAGCTATCCCTGCGTCATTGTGCTGACCTAAGGTGGGAGGAAAAATAATGAAAAGCCAATAATTAACTAAGAGAGGGGGAAAGAAAATGGCTAAGGACGATGAAACCAATAAAAAAATAATAGCACTGACTGAACATCAAGAGCAGCTCTATGAACGAACAGTAGAGAAATTAAAAAAAGAAAATGTCCGCATGACGGCTCAGCGTTCCGCAATTTTGCGTTATCTCATCCAAACCGATACCCATCCCACCGCTGAGCAGATCTATGCCGTGTTGGGAGGAGAATTCCGGTCAATGAGCTTAGCTACTGTCTATAACAATGTCAATATGCTGGTTCAATATCATCTCGTCAAACCGCTAAAATCGAAGGACGATGCTGTCCATTTTGATTTTAATGGGGAAAAACATTATCACGTGATCTGTACGCGTTGTGGCCGCATAGTCGACTTATTCTATCCTATCCTCTATGAGGTTGAGGACTTCGCCCAAAAAGAAACACAATTTATGGTAACAGGGCACCATTTGGAGATTTATGGGATCTGTCCACAATGTCAGCGCGAGTTGTCTCAGGAGGAAAGCAAAAATTAATGAGCTTGAGGGTTTGTAGCATTAACAATAGTGTCCATGTGGATAGATGATCCAACTTGTAAGAAATAAGAGGCAGAATAGCTGGTAGGACGTGTCGCTGTTTGTTTGCTGAGCCTAAATAATCCCTCGAAAGGAACAAACCAATTGATTGTTAACCAAGTATAGATTGACCGGGAAAACAAAAAGATAAAAAAATACGGGATAACAGTTGACATCTCAATTGAATGATGATAAAGTAGCTAAGGTCGTTTGAGAGACAGCGACTTTTCTTGTTTCTCAGGAAACAAAGAATGAATAAAAATTATTTTAAAAAAAGATGTTGACAGTGACTGAGTCATCTGGTAATATTCTTCAAGTCGGCAACAGCAAACGGCGAAATATCGCTTGCTGAGAACGGCAAAAAAATAATTTAAATTTCCTCTTGACAACAACTTGAGCTTCTGATAAGATGCTTGAGTCGCTGCTTGAGGCGATAACAACAAGATAGGTCTTTGAAAACTGAATAGAGAAGACGAACCAAATGTGTAGGGATTGAATCTGAAGAGATTCACCCAAACAATT
>JAUMZL010000002.1:134785-139450 GCA_030528155.1 Aerococcus sp. | reverse complement strand
TTCGTAGCAACTACTGACATAGGGAACCTGCTCACGTATAGCGAGACGCGCTATGCGTGGGTATTTTTTATTGATAAATTCAGATGAAAAATGGTTGTTGCATCATACAGCAAGCATTATTAAGCTTCAGGGGCAGCGATAAAGTGATGTTTATGGCACTCCGCATTGATGGAATAAAATAGCCTATATTAATAGAAGAAAAAATTAATAGACCGATAGAGGAGAGAAAAGAGGTTGGGAGATAGTGAAAAAAAGGGGAATAAATATTCTCTTAGTCATTGCTTTGATCGTGGGGATTTTACTGGTATTTAATCAGCCCATCAAAGATGAAGTGATCCGTTCGACCGGTAAGCAATACCAAGTCACCAATATTAGTAAGGAAGAAATCAAAAAGAACGAAGAAGCACCAGCGACTTTCGATGCAGATGCGGTAGAACCGATCAGCAGTGAGGCTGTACTAAGAGCCAAGCTGAGTCAAAAGCGGCTGCCAGTCATTGGTGGTGTGGCGGTACCGGATGTTGGGATCAATTTGCCGATCTTCAAAGGACTCTCTAATGAAGCCTTGCTGTGGGGCGCAGGGACGATGAGCCCTACCCAGGTGATGGGGAAGGGGAACTATCAATTAGCGAGCCACCATTCTCACCGCGAAGACTTGCTATTTGCTCCCTTGAAATACGCGAAGGCCGGTCAGATGATCTATCTCACGGATCTCGATAAAATTTATTCCTATAAAATCACGATGGTTAAGATTGTCGATCCCTCTGAAGTGAAATGGCTGGATGAACGACCTGGTGAAGAGCTCGTCACTCTCGTCACATGTGATTCACTCGCAGGACTCAATCGAATTGTTGTTCAGGGAGAATTAACAGAAACAAAAGCTATTGACCAAGCGACACCAGAAGCGCAAAAAGCGTTCTCTTTGGAGCAAAAAACGTACTAATAAAGTTATGAAAAAACGATGAAAATATGAACGGAATATTGTTCGTTTAAATGATATATAAATGAAAATTAAGGATCAGCTGAGTGAGAATAGCTGATCCTTTTTTATATTTCAAAAATAAAAGCACGTTAATAGCATCGCAAAGAAAGGGATTACTAACGATACTCTCAAAAAATGAGAATAAATCGCTAAATTTGAAAAAAAGAAGGGATCTATAAATTTTATAGTTTAAAATGTGATATTTTATTGATGACAGAGTACAATCGACTATATTATAATAGGCGTGCATTTGGAATGATGCCGTTTATAGCGATTGTCAAGCCTTATTTAATACAATATTGTTTGCGTTGTCACACAAAGAAATAAGCTAAAACGGCAGAAAGGTGGCGCAAAATAAGAAAAAGCTAAGGCCTAATGTGGTTTTAGTATTTTTTGTTTTAGCTAAGGTATCTATCGCATTTGTTGGCTAACTTCCATTAGCGCAATCATCACATGAGGAGGGTAACGAAGAAAGTATTTGTAATCATAGGAGTATTTCAAAACGATGTAGGAGGACATAATGAAAAAGTTTAAATCATTAATGCTATTGATGATGACTCTTATGTTTTCTGGATTATTTTTATCGGATGGCCAATCAGCCCTTGCCAGAGCGGGAACGCAGACGGTAAGCACGACCATTAAAGCATGGGTGACGATGGATGATGGGAAACTTGATAACCGTCGCTTCAGCTTTAAGTTGATGCAAAATGGGTATACCATTCAGACGGCCAATAGCGACCCTAATACAGGGGAGGTTAGATTCCAACCGGTGTACTTTAGTCAACCGGGGGAGTATACCTTCAAGATCGTTCAAACCGTGCCACAAGACAATCCGGAAAACCTCAAGTACGACGAATCGGAACGTACGGTTACGGTTAAAGTCACACAACATGACTTAACCCCTGTCGATCCAAACATTAAGTACTATGGGACGACCATTGATGCGACCGGTAAGATCACAATGGGTGAGGTATCAGGGGGAGCATCCTTCAATGTTTTCTGTATCAACCAACATAAAACATTGCCACCGAGCACCGCAAACAACCGGACTTATACGGTAGTTAAGGACCCAACGAATGAACAGTTGGAACAAGCGGTGACACACAACCTGTACGGATCCAACCTTGCTTACCGCTTGAAACAGATCTTCTTCTATTTCCAAGCGTTCCCAAATGAATATAATGCGGAACAACAACGGCAAATCGTTTGGGCAGCAACTGGGGCTTACGGAAGCACCCAAGATTCTACTGCTCAGTACGGCCCTGACTTGGAAAAGATCTTCAAGACAGAATTACCAACCGAATATCATTTGGTGATGTTTAACCCAGATGAAGCACCAGATGAAAAAGGAATTTACCAATCCTTAGCAACTGGGTATGGGGCAGCGATTACCAGTGGGAATAATGACCTTGGTTTCACCGCTTCACCAGCGTTGTTTATTAACAAGAAGCCAACAAAACCAGTTCAACCGCCTGTTGAAAACCAACCAGGCTTTAACGTGGCGCTCTCCAAAGTGGAAAAAGGCAGCGATAAATTCGTGGCTGGGGCATCCATGCGTCTTGTTCAAGGTGAAGGGTTAAATGGGAATGTTCTGAAACAATGGACATCCGCTGATCAAGGAAAAGTAGTGATGAACCTCGCTGCTGGTACCTACACCTTAATCGAAGATGCTGCACCAAATGGTTATAAGGTGGCGAACCCAGTTGTCTTCAGAGTGGACGACCAAGGTCATGTCCAAATCAAGAAGAACAATCAATGGGAAACCACGACCCACTTCAGTGACTATGAAGCGTACACCAACCAAACCGAATACGGTGATGAACTCGATGGCGCATATGTCGATAACATCTACGTTCGCCCAATCGGTGGTAACGACAGCTCAGTGGCTTACTGCTTCAACTACAATAAACGTGTACCAGCAGAAGCTCCAGACAACCTAAAAGAAGGAACGTACACCAAACGCGAAGAAAAAGATTTCTTAAGCATGACGAATGGGTCTAAGATCCAAAACAACGATCAGTTGGTTCAATTGATCAAGACCGTTCTTTGGAAGGGTTATCCAAACAACCAAGCTGGGTTACAAGGTAACATCTCCAATGAAAAATTCCGTGCGCTCACGCAAGCTGCTGTTTGGTTGTTCACCAACGATGTCCGTATCCAAGATATCCAATACTTCCAAGGTAACTTATCGGCCGAAGAACAAAAAGTCTACAATGAATTGACAAATGGGAATGCAACACTTCCACAAGACTTCAAATTGAATGTTTATGAAGCAAGCAACAAAGATTATCAAAACATTGTAGGGACGAACTACGTGAAAGGGCCAGAAAAAGTTCCAGAAGTTAAAATGGAAGACGAGAAAACCGATAAACCTAAGAATGATCTGAGCATCTTGATTAAGAAAGCTGAAAAAGGCACAGACAATGCGGTTATCGGGGCTCACTTGCAGATCTTCAAAGAAGGCACGCAAGAAGTCGTTGGGGACCTCAAGACAGACGGTTCTAAGAAGGAATTCAAATTAGAAGATGGCACCTATCGCTTGAAAGAAACAGAAGCACCATCTGGTTATCAAAAAGCAGATGACATTGTCTTCAAAGTTGAAAAAGGCAAACTTTACCTGAAAGAAGGTAATGACTTTGTTGAATCACAGAACTTTGAAGAAATCGCTTTAAACAACTATGAAGCCTTCGCTGACCGTAATGATGATAGTTACTCATGGGGCTTCACACCATATGGGAAACATTACTATCTGAAAGAAAACGGGGGCAAAGGACAAGTCCTCTACTGCTTCAACATTGACCGTCATGAACCAGCTGAGAGTTATGATGACGGGGCAACCATTGAATACAATCCATTCGATGGTGGTGAAGTTAAATACACCAAGATTGTTAACCCAAGTAAATTGGTGACCTACACGGAAAATCCTCGGATTAAAGATCCAATGCAATTCTATGAAAAGATCAAAAAAGTGATCTACGCTGGGTACCCTAACAACCATAAGGGATTACAAGGGTCCTTGACAGCAACAGAATTCAAGACGGCTACTCAGTTAGCTATCTACTACTTCACCGACAATATTGATCCTAAGACCATCGGACATGGGTTCGAAGGGATCAATACGCCTGAAGGAGCAAAGGTTAAAGCTGTCTTTGATAAATTGATTGCTTATGCTGAAAATAATGAAAAAGCACCTGGGGACTACCGCTTGAACATGTTCTCCAGCAATAATGGGAAATATCAAAACTTGATCGGAACGCAAGTATCCGACAAGGACTTGTTATACACCATTACGATGGAAGACGAAAAAGGTCAAAAACCTACACCATTAGAACCAGCGAAAACCAGCGTGAAAGTTCAAAAAGCATGGAAGGGTAAAGATGCGGCAACGATGCCGGAAGTCACCGTACATTTGGTGAAGAACGGAAAACGCACCGACCAATCCATCAAGTTGAACAAAGACAATAACTGGAGCGGAAGCTTCAATGATCTTCCAACAGTAGACAACATTACGGATAAAGATCCTAATGTCTACACTGTAGAAGAAGACAATGTTAAAGATGGTAAAGTCACCTTAAATGGTAACGTCTTTGCGGTAGCAACCACCGGTTCTGCCAAAGACGGCTTTACTTTAACCAACACCTACCAACCAACCGAAAAAGAAGTGACCTTCAGTAAGGTTGAAGTGA
>JAUMZL010000002.1:0-134685 GCA_030528155.1 Aerococcus sp. | reverse complement strand
TCGCAGAAACGATTACCTTCCGTGTGACCCACGACGGTAAAGTGGAAGTGAAAGACAACGGGAACTGGGTCGCTCGCGACAACGCAACGGTTAAGATGGAAGACGCCTTGAAGGCTCTGCCAATCGAACCAGCGAAAACCAGTGTGAAAGTTCAAAAAGCATGGAGCGGAAAAGATGCGGCAACGATGCCAGAAATCACGGTATACCTCGTGAAGAATGGTCAACGCACGACCCAATCCATCAAGTTGAACCAAGCGAACAACTGGACCGGCACGTTCAAAGATCTACCTGTGGTAGATAAAGTAACGGACGCCAAAGCCAACGTTTACACCGTTGAAGAAGACGGCGTGAAAGATGGCAAAGTGACCGTAGACGGCAACGTCTTCGCAGTGACGATGACCGGAACCGCTAAAGATGGTTACACCATCACCAACACCTACCAACCAACCGAAAAAGAAGTGACCTTCAGTAAGGTTGAAGTGAACCAAACGCAAGAATTGCCAGGGGCAAACTTGAAAGTGGTCGAAGGTGAAGGTAAAGACGGTAAATTGGTGGAAGAATGGACTTCAGGGACCACAGCACATAAAGTGACCCTTAAAGAAGGCACCTACACCATGATTGAAACGCAAGCACCAACTGGTTACGCTGTCGCAGAAACGATTACCTTCCGTGTGACCCACGACGGTAAAGTGGAAGTGAAAGATGGCAATGGTAACTGGGTAGAACGTAAAGATGCATTAGTACGTATGGAAGATGCACTGAGCGAACAACCAGGCAAACCTAATAAGCCAGGTCAACCTGACGAACCAGGCACGCCAAATGGTGGCAACAACCACGGCAACGGTAACAACCAAGGCAAATATCCTCAGACTGGTGAAAATACTAGTCAAACGTTATTAATGCTCGGTTTAGTTGTTGTAGCAGGTGCTGCCGGCGCATTGGTGATGAAAAATAAAAAACAAAAATAGTTAAACGACTGGATTGCTGATTAGACAATCGGTATGAAAGCGTTGAGTTTTACCACGCAGAGTGCTTGCTCTGCGTGGTTTTTATTTTGCCCTTTTATAGTGTATAAAGACGAAATGATAATAGAATAAGGATCGTGATAAATCAGACGATAACAGGGAATAAGCTTGCTGGAGGTTTCAATAATTGTATTAAAGAATGATGAATAGACGTTATTTGCTGATAAAACGACTTAAAATCTGTTAGAATGAAAATGAAATAATAATATATTTTTTAAGGAGTGATAAGTTTGGATAAAGAAGAACAACTGAAGGTGCTTAAAGATATTATTGCCATGCCTTCTGTTAACGATGGCGAAGCAGAGGTTGCAGAATACTTTAAACAGTTGTTTAATGATCACGGTATCGAGTCACATCTCGAGCCTATTGCTGATGGTAGAGCCAACTTAATTGCTGATCTAAAAGGCAACGAGGACGGCAAGCTATTGGTCTACAGTGGGCATGCAGATGTTGTCAGTGCAGGTGATGAGTCTGCGTGGGATAGCGATCCCTTTACCTTGACGCAAAAAGATGGCAAATTGATTGGCCGTGGCGTTTCGGATATGAAGGCTGGTCTAGCTGCTATGGCGTTGGGAATGATTGATTTGAAGGAGAGTCAAAAGCCCTTCAAAGGTACTGTGCGTTTTATCCTAACAGTGGGCGAAGAATCTAAGATGGCAGGCTCAACATTAGCTAATGCGAATGGTGATATGACTGGTGCCGATGGATTACTGATTTCTGAACCTTCAAGCGGTAAAATTGTGACGAATCATATGGGGTCCTACCAGTATCGAATTGTCGCTACAGGGGCTAGCGCACATAGTTCAACGCCTGAATTGGGGATCAACGCTCTGAATTTACTTCGTGAAGTGATGGATCAATTTGAAGAGCGACTCAACCAGGCGGCTGGAGAGAATGTGGATCCCTATTTAGGGCAGACATTTAATGTTTATACCATGATGACGGCTGGGAATCAGGTGAACAGTATCCCTGAACAAGCGGTACTAACAGGGAATGTGCGAGCAGCTTCAACGTATGACAACGATCACGTCAACGAGCTTTTAGAAGATGTCGTTAAGCAAGTGCAGTCCCATACAAAGGGGAAATTGACGCTGGAAGTATTTGAAAATGCTATGCCGGTTCAACGTGATACGGACAGTGAGTTGGTCAAAGTCATTCAAGCAGTGAGTGATCATTATGTTTCGCCATGGATTGCTGAAAAGGTGGCACAGGCGAGCGGTGCGGAATTGGAAGAATTGAAAAAGCTAGAAGCAAATCCGCAACAGATTAAACATATTCCTGGTGTGACGGATGCTTCTTTCTTGCTTAAAGATGCACCGGATACAGATTTTGCGATGTTTGGTCCTGGACTATATTTCCAAGCGCATCAAACCAATGAGTACATGTATGAAGTGGATTATTATGCCTTCATTGATTTCTACCGCCGAATCGCTGAAAAATATCTCCAGTAATTAACAAATAATTCGCTAAAATGAATAAACACCGCCTACCTAGGTGCGAACACACTTAGGTAGGCGGTGTTTTTATGGTTAATTCATTTGTTTCGCGTTGGGCATAAAGCGTTCACTCTCAACAATAACACGGGTGTGCGTGGCTTGACCGATTTTGACACCACGACATGTTGCTACTATAGCAAAGACGAATTTCTTTGCGGTCTGCTCGGTGATTTGGGCATCGATGAGAATCGTATCTCCCTCTAGAGAGGGGGCTAGATGATCAATCTTCATATTAACACCTACTGTGGTTTGTTCAGGTTTGAGGAAAGGAGTGCAAGCTGAAGCAGCGGTATTTTCCATATCGGCAACTAATTGTGGGGTGGCTAGGACGGGCAAAGAACCGGAACCGAGTTGGTTGGCTAAACCGGTGTGCTGGACAGTAAAGGATTTTTGCATAGTGAGACCTCCTGATCTTTCATCGCTATTTCTCATTCATCATAGCAGGAGGAGGAGAGGGGATGCAATAAGGGGGTAAATGAAATAAAAAAGACCAGGGCAACGCCTGGTCGGTTAAATCACTTAATAACGTACAGCACAAGACGATGAAATGCTTAGGGCTGCTTCCTTCCAGATCTGACCCGGTTCACACCATCGTCCTCGCTATACGGTCTTTCGACAGTTATTACTATAACATTGAAATTTGCTTTGAGCAAGTCCCTTTCATCGAAGGACGTGAGATGAAAAGTCCGATGTTGAGCCATAAATAAGTCTTTGCTGTTGATCAATATTTCACCCTTACATTTTTTATTGCGTATGTCCTCGTTTTGGCTGAGGGTTTTGTTGATTCAGCGTTTTGCTATTCGAATTTGGTAAATATTAGCTGCTTGAAAAATCCAACAGTTTTTTGATTCATTAGTATCTATGTGACTAGAAGCCAGCGTTAAGGGCCTTACCTTAATTCCACTCATTATTTTTTACGCAGATAGGAGGAAGGAATATTGAGTTGTTTTCGGTAGTTAGTGATGGCGCGCCGAGATAGTGCGATGCCCTGTTTTTTAAAGGCGAGATGGAGCGCTTGGTCCGAGAGGGGATGGTTGCTCGGTTCGGCAGCAATAAGTTGCTGCAATTGCTGTTTGATCATTGTCGCAGTGAATGGCTGGGAAGCAACGGCCAGCTTAGGGAGGAATGTCTTAAGTGGGTAAATTTTACCCTGGAAGCTTAAGGTTTTTTCCCGCACCAAGCGACTGACGGTAGAGGGATGGACTCCCATTTTATTAGCCACATCTTTTTGAGGGAGCGGGCGCAAGTGAGGTGGCTTTGGCTCCTGAAAAAAAGCGTGCTGTTCAGTGAGAATGTGCTCTACCAATAACTTCAGGTGTTTCTCTCGATAAGTGAGCATCTGTGTTAGCGCTCGGTAATGCTGTTGTTGCTGATTGAGAAAGGCTGAGGCTGTATGATCAATCTCTCTCTCCCGTTTAAGAGAGGTGAAGTTTCTCGTATCAAAAGTTAGCATTGAGGACAGTGCGGTATTCAATTGATAAGTCGGGTGATTGTATTCAAATTCTATAATGACATCCGGCACGATAACGGGAAGCGGGGCAATATGAAAGGCGCTGCCGGGGCGCGGTTGGAGCGAGCGGATGGTCAGCAAGGCATCATCTAGTTCAGATGGCGTAAGGTGGAGGTGAGATTGGATGCACGCCCAGTCATGGTTGGTGAGGGCAGTGAAGTAATCATTCACAATTGCTGTTGCTACTGGTGCTTTTTGTCGCTCGAGCTGTAACAGTAGGCACTCTTGGACAGATTGCGCACCGATACCGGGAGGGTCGAGTTGTTTGAATAAGGTCCAGGCCGTTTCAATTTGAGTTACACTCTCACCCAAGCGCTCAGCCAACTCAAACGGATCGGCGTATAGATACCCATTATCATCCACCTCATTGGCGAGAAAACGCATGAGTTGGGCGATTTTTGGCGGATAATTGCCTAGGTTGATCTGCTGGGTCAGTACATCCTGCAAAGTTTCACTCGTTGCCGCACCAAGGGTTGTTAGATCAGGAGTAGCTGTCAGTTGAAAAGGTGGGGTGTAGTCCAAAAATGGATTCTCCTCTGCTTGTTGTTTCAGGAAACGATCCAAATCTTGGATAGAGTATTGCAATATTTCGATGCATTGTGCCAATACTGGTGTCAGCGTGAGTTGAGGCAATTGTTTGTGGGTTTGCTTGAGTTTCATTTGTCCCTCCTTTGCTAGTGTTGAAACCGATTTCTAGTGTTTAAACACTATTATGCGAGGAAAGGCGATAAAGTCAACCACAAAGTTGGCATGGAAATTGCATGTATAAAAGTGTAAGGAGGAATAACACATGACAACGAAATATCTGATTGCTTCACACGGACGCCTAGCAGAGGGATTACAGAGTTCGGTGGATATTTTAGCCGGAATGGCGGAACGCATTCAAGTGATCAACGCTTATGTTGACGATCGTGATTACGTACCGGAAATTACAGCATTTCTCACAGAACTAGCACCGGAAGATCAAGCGGTGATCTTCACAGATATGCTGGGTGGGAGTGTTAATCAAAAAGTTTTCCAAGAAATTATTCAACAAGATAAACAACAACAGGCATTTATTGTAACGAACGCTAATTTACCTGTCGTCATGGGAGTTTTATTGAGTGATCAAGTATGGGATGGGGAAGCGTTGAACGCTGTTATTGCAGAATCTGCTATTAAATTGATTGACCTCACTCAGATGTAGGAAAGGAAGGACAACTAATGATTACACAAATTCGGGTTGATGACCGTTTGATTCATGGACAGGTAGCGGTCGTTTGGACCAAAGAGTTGAATGCGCCATTGCTGGTCGTAGCTAATGACGAAGCAGCGAATAATGAAATTACACAGATGACACTCAAAATGGCCGTGCCATCCGGTTCTAAATTGTTAATTCGCTCAGTGGAGGATGCGATCCGCGTGTTCAAAGATCCCCGCGGACAAGATAAACGGATGTTTGTCATTGTTAATAGTGTGGTGGATGCGAATCGTCTTGCTCAAGCGCTAGATAATGTCGATACCGTGAACATTGCCAACTGCGGTCGTTTTGATAATTCTGATCCTGCTACAAAAACCATGTTATTCCCAAGCGTTCAGCTTAATCCGACTGAATTAGAAGCAGCGCGTGAGTTGGCTGCTTTAGATCGGGTAAAAACCTACAACCAGGTATTGCCAAGTAATCGTCAATATGATTTAGCGGAAGCCTTGGCACAGCTTGACGATCAAGCTTAGGAAGGAGACAGACGATGTTATTTTATGCCGCAATGGCCTTTCTCGCCGTATTTATCTGTTTCGGGGGAAATTATCTCACAGGACAGACGATGTTAGAACGCCCGCTGATCGTTGGGTTGGTAACCGGGTTATTAATGGGTGACATGCACGCTGGTATTCTAATGGGGGCAGCACTGGAGGCTGTATTCCTCGGCAACGTGAATATTGGTGGTGTGATTGCTGCTGAACCGGTAACCGCGACGGTATTGGCCACCTCCTTCACCATTGTTTCAGGGGTGGAACAATCTGCTGCGCTGACCTTGGCGATTCCGATCGGGATTTTGGCAGCCATCGTGATCATGTTTATGAAAAACGTCTTTATGAATATTTTTGCGCCATTATTGGATAAGTACGCTTGTGAAAATGATCAGAAGAAAATTGTGATGTTGCATTACGGCACTTGGGTAATCTACTACGCCATTGTCGCTGCGATTGCCTTTGTCGGTGTATACCTCGGTAGTGGCCCGGTGAACGCAATTGTTGATCAAATTCCTGCAGCAGTAATGAGTGGGTTGAAAACAGCTGGAGGATTATTACCTGTTGTTGGGTTTGCGATGTTGATGAACCTCTTATGGACAAAAGAATTAGCGATTTACTACATTTTAGGGTTTGTCTTGACAGCTTACATGGAATTGCCAGCGGTAGCAGTAGCCACGCTTGGTGTGATTATCTGTGTGATGGTTGGAACGCGTGATTATCAATTGAAGACATTGGCTAAACAACCAGCGCCAATGCAAGCAAGCACATCAACAGCTAAAACCGCTCAAGAATCAGAAGAGGAGGACTTTTTCGCATGATAAACAAAAATCAATTACCAAAAGAAGATCGAAAAATGTTACGCTCCATGTTTTGGCGGTCATGGACCATGTTCGCCAGCCGGACTGGTGCGACGCAATATCACGCAGTAGGGGTTATCTACACATTATTACCTGCCATTAACCGTTTCTACAAGACAGACGAAGAAAAAGCAGAAGCGATTGTGCGCCATACTACCTGGTTCAATGCGACTATGCACTTGAATAACCTTATCATGGGATTAATGGCTGCTATGGAAAAAGATAATGCGAAAAATCCTGATTTTGACCCTAATACCATCGTGGCGGTAAAGACCTCGTTGATGGGGCCGATTTCTGGGATTGGAGATGCGTTTTTCTGGGGGATTTTGCGGGTGATTGCTGCCAGCATTGGGATTTCTTTGGCTGCCACCGGTTCACCATTAGGAGCCATTGTCTTCTTACTGTTGTATAATATTCCTGCCTTTCTCATTCATTATTACACGCTCTACACGGGCTATTCAGTGGGAGAGAACTTTATCCGTAAAATTTACGAAAGCCAAATGATGGACATCATCACCAAAGTTGCCAGCTTATTGGGGATAATGATGGTGGGTAGTATGACAGCTTCTAACGTCAAATTCAAAACGGCCTTAGAGATCAGTGCAAAAGGTGCAGAAGAAGCCATCAAGATTCAAGATTACCTCGATCAATTATTCATTGGATTAATTCCATTGACAGCTACTCTTCTGACCTTCTGGCTGGTAAAATATAAGAAAGTAAATATTAACTGGATCATGTTAGGTATTGTCGTGATCAGTATCATTTTAGGGTTGTTGCATGTCGTTTAATGACAGACAACACTAGCGAAACAGACTGGGAAAAGGTTATCAAGGGGACTTGATAGCCTTTTGTGCCTATTCACGTCATAAAAGAGGGGCATGAGTAGCAGGAAATGTCGGCTGATTCAAAGCTGGAAGGAACGATTGATTTCAGCAGTTGCAATCGGGAAGAATTAAAGTGAGGCGGATGATGTGAAGGAAGAAGCGAAGCAAACGAAGGAAGAATTAAAGCAAACGTTGCTGACTTATTTATGTCAGGGACAAGAACTAACCACGGATGAATTAGCAGACAGGATTAAGCGCAGTCGTTCTGTGACAAGTTTGTATCTCAATGAATTATTGCGGTCTGGTGAAGTAGAGAAACAGAAGACCCGTCCCGTGCGTTGGCAGTTAAAACAGCAAAACGAAGGAGATAGTGATGACCCGTTTCAACACTTTATTGGAGCGGACGGCAGTTTGAAGGTTGCCGTTGAACAGGTGAAATCAGCCATTCACTATCCACCCATGGGCATGCCTATCCTGCTCCACGGGCACTCAGGGGTTGGCAAAACCTATTTTGCGCGGGTGATTGCTGATCATTTAGATTATCGCCAGGCGACGAATGCGAAACGCATGCTGGTCTTTAATTGTGCCGATTATGCTAACAATCCTGAATTGTTATCTTCTATTCTCTTTGGCTATGTGAAAGGCGCTTTTACTGGGGCTGATCAAGACAGCACGGGACTACTCAAACAGGCAGATGGGGGAATTCTATTTCTCGACGAGGTGCATCGTCTGACCTTTGAGAACCAGGAGAAGCTGTTTCAATTTATGGACCATGGCTATTTTCATCGCTTGGGTGACGAGGAAACGCCCATTTATGCGAAGGTGCGCCTGCTTTTTGCCACGACGGAAGCACCTGATCAAGTCCTCTTGTCCACTTTTTATCGCCGTATTCCCCTCACTGTGGAGTTGGCGGATTTTGAACAGCGGCCCTATGCAGAGCGGTTGCTGTTAATTGGGCGTTTGCTGTTCTTGGAGGCAGAGCAGATTGCGCGCCCAGTATTAATTGATGCGCAAACGCTCCATCAGTTGGCAGAACAACGCTACCTCGGAAACATCGGTGGGTTGAAAAATCGAATTAAATTACTCTGTGCCAATAGCTTACAGCGCGATCGAGTGGGAGAAGTATTAAAAGTGAGCGAAAACCCAGATCACGATAGCTATTATTTAACGGTAGAGGAATTACAATCCCCACTGCGCGTTGAAAAGATGCAATTAGCAGAGCGCAGTGGGGTGTTGCGCGAGTGGTTGAAACAACTGCCTAACCCAAAAGCTCAGCAGTTACTCAATGAGCAAGTGCAGAAATGGCAAGAGCAGCCCTTAAATGTGCAGGAAGAGTTAACCTATCAACAATTAAAGGAATTATTGCAGGAACGCTGGCAGCTGAAAACGGGACGAATGTGGCAACAACCGCTCGCTTTGACGGCACTCACATGGGCATCTCAGATATCGGATAGTGAGTTGGATCGTCTTGCTAACGCACAACTCAAACAATTGCGCTATGACTATCCGCGGGCCGTGGCTTGTGCGCATCAGCTGTTGGGTGGCAGTGCTTTCGCTAAACCTTTATTATTGGCGCTATTGACGACTTTTTTGCGCGATGAGGTATCGGAAGCGGTGCGCTATCAA
The DNA here is from genome assembly GCA_030528155.1 of Aerococcus sp. Taxonomy (GTDB): domain Bacteria; phylum Bacillota; class Bacilli; order Lactobacillales; family Aerococcaceae; genus Aerococcus. The sequence goes on along the minus strand of JAUMZL010000002.1, from coordinate 125,616 downwards.
GGGCTACTGGTTGCTCATGGCACGTCAACGGCTACCAGTATTCAGACAGTGGTCAACCAAATGCTCGGTGACTATGTTTTCGACGCAATTGATATGCCATTGGAGTCGTCGGTGAGTGATATTGTGTTAGAAACCCAATCCTGGCTGGCGCAACGCGATACGGGCGCTGGCGTCATCATGATGGTGGATATGGGGTCTTTGACACAGTTGTATAAACAGCTGAAGCCACAGATTCGCGGACAGTTACTCGTGATCAACAACTTAACTACGGCCTATGCGCTGGAATTGGGACAACTGATTTTGAATCACCCACCTTTCCTAGAAATGGTCGACCAAATGAAGGAGCTACCCTCGCTCGATGTCCAATATTTTGAAGGATTTGCGGTGAGCCCGAACGTCATCATCTCTAGCTTTTCCGGTGGTGAAATTACCGAGAGTTTAGCGGGGATTTTTGCGAAATATCTCTATGCAGACATCAAAGTGATGCCACTGGAGTATAAAAAACTCATGGATGCCGTAGACCAAGCCTTGCAGAATGAAGCCTATTTATCATCAACGCAATTGATTATTACGGTTGGGAGCGCCAATTTGCCTCCGCGCTTTAAGACTTTGGACATCATGACGCTGATTGCTGATAGCAGTGCCATCATGAATATGGCGGCTTTGAATGGGTTGATGAATCCGGCCAGCTACCCGCATCTACTCGGCGATCTGTTGCATCTCTTCTCCAAGGAAGGTTTGAAAGAAAAACTAACCTTTTTAAATCCAGAAATTATTATCACTCAAGTGGAACAAGCTATTGAAAAGATGGAGGGGCGCTTCCAATATGCCTTGGATCCTGCCCTGAAATTTATGCTGATGATGCATTTAGCGGTCATGGTAGAGCGGATGATTCTAAGTGGAGAAACCTATGAAGTCCCGATTAATCCAGAAACCTTGACTTTTAATGGCAAACCCTTTTATCTGACACTGAAGAGCGTCTTATTGCCTCTTGAACAATTTTATCGCTTGAGTGTGAACGATTGGGAGATCTATATGATCTATGAAATGCTGCAAGGGATGCGCCAATAACACAAAAACTGCCACCAAAAGCGAATGTCCTTCGTTTTCGATGGCAGTTTGTTTTTGTTGATTGCTAGAAGGCACTAACGGTATCGACCCCTGCGCGATAAGCGAAACAAGTCGGTTGGTGATGATGAAAATATCCTGTCGCTTCAAGAAAAGAATTGATGATATTGGGACCAATAAATTTAAAGCCATCCGCCTTCATCTGCTTCACCACTTGGCGCACTAATTTTACTTCATCTGTTTGGTTCAGGGGAACGATACGATCGAGATACTGGCTGAAGGTTTCTGTCATCGTGGCTACAATGTTAGCGTTGTGGATGATCGCTTCCACTTTGCGACGGTTGCGGATAATGCGCGCATCCATCAGTAATTGTTCGATCTGAATAGGAGCGAGGCTAGCGAGCTGATCTGGATAGAATTGATAGAGCGCTTGACGCATACCAAACCTCCGCTTGAGAATGGTTTCCCATGACAACCCTGCTTGAAAAATTTCCAAACAGAGCATTTCAAACAATTTGCGAGTATTCGTTTGTCGCTGTCCCCATTCATGATCATGATAGTCAATCATGAGAGGGGTTGTTGCCCAACTACAGCGCATCATTTGGCATCAGTCCTTTACTTTGAATTTACTTTTAAGAGTTACTGATTTAAGCATAACGCAAAATAACGAGAAAGGTAGCGTGGACTTTGTGATAAAAAGTGAAAGCCATTAGTTAGAGAGTTGAAATCGCTGTATTCCGTGTTATAATAACTTCGTTGTAAAAAACAACCCAATATTGGGAGCGGATGGGTTCTGGTGTTCCCTCTGGTCTTCAAAACCAGTATGAGGAGTTAAGAGCTTCTTGGGTGAGTTCGATTCTCACACGTTCCCGCCAGCAGATAAAGCGAGTAGGTCTCATCCCCTATTCGGCATAAAAACGATGGCGAGCAATCGCAAATAAGAAAGAGCATTGAGTAATCAGTGCTCTTTTTTGTGCGTTATCAGAGATAGAATAGCAATGAAGTCAACAGCAGAAAGAAAGAGCGCATGGCGATTAATCGCTAGCGAATAGAGCGACCGGCTGAAAAATTGATGATGAAAAGGCAAATGGGCTCGTCCATTGATCGAGGGGGAGCAGGAAGGAGAAGGGGCCTAATCTACGGGTTAAAACGAGCAAGTAAAAGACGGTACAGTGCTATTTTTATTCTTACTTTTGAGTTTAGGCAGCAGCGTATCTATAGAGATTAAGAAAGAATAAAAAATGAACATTTTTCACTAACTTTAAGTGACTGGATAATAGTCAAACAGGATGAGATATGTTAATATAACCACTGTAATAGTGATGTAAGCGCGCTCTTTATTTTGGCTATATGTCAACAAAAAAGGTTAAAAGCTTCACTTTTTAATTGACTTCTCGTGTGAGAAAACATAGAATAGACATGTAAAGAAGTGGCAATCGCTTACAAAGCGATACTGCAATAGTTATAAAAGGAGGAATATAATTATGTCACTTGATAACAAGAAAATTGTTGTTATTGGGGACCGTGACGGTATCCCAGGATTGGCTGTTGAAGAATGTTTGAAAGACACAACAGCTGAAGTTGTATTTTCATCTACGGAGTGCTTCGTTTGAACGGCCGCAGGTGCCATGGATTTGGAAAACCAACGTCGTGTAAAAGAAGCTGCAGATAAATATGGTGTAGAGAACGTCGTCGTTATTCTGGGCGGAGCAGAAGCCGAAGCTGCTGGATTAGCTGCTGAAACGGTAACAAACGGAGACCCGACATTTGCCGGTCCTCTAACAAATGTTCAACTTGGCCTTGCTGTTTACCATGCTGTTGAACCAGAATTTAAGGATTTTGTTGATCCAGACGTTTACGATGAACAAATTGGAATGATGGAAATGATCTTGGATGTTGATGAAATCATTGAAGAAGTCTCCAGCATTCGCGAAGAGTTCAGCAAATTCGCATAGTGAACTCGGCACCATCCATCAATTAGTTTTGTCAAACGGGAGCACTGGTGCCTGAATAGGTATCAGTGCTTTAATTTTATTGTTATGAGGTGAAACAATGAGCGAGATGTATGATGTAATCATTGTCGGTGGTGGTCCTGCTGGTTTAACAGCAGCGCTCTACACGTCCCGTGCCCGGATGAAGACGGTCGTGTTAGAGAAGAAAAAATTTGGTGGTCAAATTACGATTACCAAAGAGATTGCCAACTATCCTGGGGCTGTTCTCGGTGAAGGGGAAGAGCCAAGTGGACAAGAATTGATTGACCGCATGGTAGAACAAGCCAAGAAATTTGGTGCAGAGCTGAAAAACGGTGAAGACGTGGTCAAAGTCGACTTAGCTGGCGACGTGAAACGCGTGGAATGCGAAAATGGTAACGTTTACGAAGGCCGAACAGTGATTATTTCTGCAGGGGCCAACCCACGTAAGATTGGCTGCCCTGGTGAGGAAGAGCTTGCTGGTAAGGGCGTTTCTTACTGTGCAACCTGTGATGGTGCATTGTTTGAAGACCTTGAAATCTATGTTGTTGGTGGTGGGAATGCTGCCGTTGAAGAAGCGGCCTTTTTGGCAAACTTAGGACGTAAAGTCACCATCATTCAAAACATGGATCATCTAACCGCTGATCCAATTGCTATTGAACAATTGGAAAAATTTGACAACATTGAAGTAATCTACAACTCTCTCGTTACTGAAATCAAAGGAGACGGGATGGTTGAAGCGATGACAATCAAGAACACCCAAACCGGAGAAGAAACGGAAATCGAAGCAGATGAAGAAGACGGCCTCTTTGGTATCTTCATCTTTATCGGCTATATTCCATCTTCAACCGTATTCAAAGAAGCACTCCCAACGGATGACTACGGCTATATTATCACTAACGAAGATATGAGTACTGCTATTCCAGGCGTGTACGTTGCCGGTGATATTCGTCCGAAGAGCTTGCGCCAAGTGATTACAGCAACTAGCGATGGAGCTATTGCTGCGCGGACAGCACAACATTACGTGGAAGCACATCGCTAAAATTTGGATGTAAATTATTACAATAATACAACCAATGGAGGGGTACAAAATGATTGAATTGACAAAAGAAAACTGGGAACAAGAAGTCGAAAACAGTGACCAAACCGTCGTTATTGACTGGTGGGGTGAAACCTGCACCGACTGCAAAGCCTTCATGCCAACAATGGAAGCTATTGCCGAAGAAAACAAAGATGACTTCAAATTTGCTTCCTTCAACACTTCTCAAAAAGGTGTTCGTCGTTTCTGCATCAAACATCGTATCTTAGGTTTGCCTGTTGTTTCTGTTTACAAAAATGGTGAAAAAGTAGGCGAAGTCGGTAAGGAAGACATGACACGTGAAAACGTGGAAGCATTGCTCGCTGATCACAAAGAATAACGGCTAGTTTTTCCTCAATTTGTGAAAAAATAGACATTACACGATAGAAGTTAGGAGAAATGTGATGAGTCTTCCTGTATTGAAATCAGCAAGTTACATTCTTGCTCATACACCGGATTTAGTGATTCATAATGGTTCCACCCAAACGACGGAACGTATTGTGAACCCTGAGAGCGACTATCTCAAGGAATTACCAAAACATCTCCGGAGCTATGAAGAAGATGTTAACTATGCACCAAACCAAACGTATATTGGTAACTTACATTACACTGAATTAAATGACATCACCTTCCCATGGTATGAACAACCCGTTGAGGGGAAACGCTTCAGCAAACACGGCGAAATCATGCCAGAGATGGAATTCTACGGGCTCTTGTCTTTTGTGGATGTGTTTGACTTAGTCTTCTTGGAAGAAGCCTTTGCGGCAGAAGTTAAAGAAGCACTCGGCAAACATGATCTTTTCAAGAATGATCTAGATAAGATCAAAAACACGTCCACAACGGAAGAATTAGAAACCCAAATCAAGGAACATGGGGCAGAAGGTCTCTACATAAAAGATCGTCTCGTTGGGGTAGTTAACCGTGCCCATGATACCGATGAAAACCTTTCCGGCCACATGATGCTGGAGAACCTCGTAGCGAAAGCGAGTGGGGTATTGGCATTGCGTCATTTGCTTGAAGACGAAAATGTGGATCCAAGTGCAATCGATTACGTTATCGAATGTTCTGAAGAAGCGATTGGGGACGTTAACCAACGTGGTGGGGGTAACATGGCCAAAGCGATTGCCGAACTCGGGGTATTGCCAAATGCTTCCGGGAGCGACATCCGTGGCTTCTGTGCGGCACCAACACATTCCTTAATTAATGCAGCATCGCTCGTCAAAGCTGGGACCTACAAGAATGTTGTGGTTGTGGCTGGAGGATCAACCGCTAAGTTAGGGATGAACGGGAAATCTCACGTAAGTAAAGAAGTCCCAATCTTAGAAGACAACGTGGCTGGTTTTGCCTACCTCATCAGCGAAAACGATGGGAAACACCCAATTGTTCGTACGGAATACACGGGTCGTCATACCGTAGACAGTGGCTCTAGTCCACAAGCGGTAACGACCGCATTGATCGGGGCTGCCTTGGATAAAGCTGGCTTAACCGTTAAAGACATCGATGCTTACTCCGTAGAAATGCAAAACCCAGACATCACCAAGCCTGCTGGGGCTGGGGATGTACCAACCGCCAACTTGAAGATGATTGGAGCGATTGGTGTTCTGCGTAAAGAAATCGACCGTAAAGAACTCCCACTCTTTGTCAAAGAAAAACATATTCCAGGTTGGGCACCAACCCAAGGGCATATTCCGAGTGGGGTACCATACCTCGGCTTTGCGATTGATGATATGACAACGGGTGATTTGAACCGGGCCATGATTGTTGGTAAAGGTTCACTCTTCCTCGGACGCATGACGAACCTATTCGATGGGGTCGCAGTCATCGTTGAACGTAACGATGGCAAAGAAGAAAATGAGGCGGCTTCACAAGATATGAAGGAAATGGTTAAGAGCGAAGTGGCTAAAGCATTGCGTAACCTTTCCGAACAATTCGCAGAGTAATAGGGGTGTCTATATGTCTGATCAGATTAAACAAACAATAAGCGAAGTCTTTGCTGAGCTAGCCACAGCACTGGAAACGGGCGATATGGGTCCTAAGATCAAGATTGGTTTGACGATTAATGGTAGCGAACATGGCTTTGAAGTCATGAAAACAGCGGCCACAATCGCACAAGCAAAGGGTCTGTTTGATGTTGTGTTAATTGGCGAAAAAGTTGATTGGACACAGGACTTTGAACATTACGAAGCAACGAATGAACAGGAAGTGGAAGATACCATCGACCGTTTATTGGCAGACGGTACCATTCAGGGGTGTGTGACCTTGCACCATAACTTCCCAATCGGTGTTTCGACAGTAGGACGCTACATCGCACCAGCAACAGGGCGAGATGTGATTCTGGCAACGACAACTGGGACCACCAGTACCGTCAGAACAGAAGGCATGGTATTAAATGCCATTAATGGGATTATCGCAGCAAAAGCTATCGGTATTACCGAACCAACTGTTGGGATTCTCAACGTTGAAGGAGCTAAGACCGTTGAACGTTCGCTGCGTGAACTGTCCGATAATGGCTACACTATTCATTTTGCCGAATCTGTTCGTTCAGATGGTGGCGCCGTGTTGCGTGGGAATGACTTACTCACTGGCTCGGCGGATGTCATCATTACTGATACATTGACAGGGAATTTATTGATGAAATTAATGGGAGCCTTTACTACTGGTGGGCAGTATGAAACGGCAGGTTATGGCTATGGTCCAGCGATCGGCGAAGGATTTGATCAGAATATCTGTATCATTTCTCGTGCATCGGGGGCACCAGTCATTGCCAATGCTTTGCAATACGCCTATGAAGTCGCTAAGGGTGGCTTGTTAACCATCAGTAAACAAGAATTCCAAGCAGCTAACCAAGCAAAATTAAAAGATATCCGTGACGCACTGGTAGCAAAAGATGGGGCTTCCTCACATGAAGAAGAAGTGAGCGCCCCAGCAAAAGAAGTTGTGACGTCTTCCATTATGGGGATCGATGTCCTCGACTTAGAAGAAGCAGTGAAAGCTCTCTGGAAAGCCGGCGTCTATGCGGAAAGTGGGATGGGCTGTAGCGGTCCAATCGTCCTCGTCAATGATAATAATGCCGAAAAAGCTGAGCAAATTGTTAAAGACAATGGATTCTTATAATCATTAAATCGGGATAGACGTGCAAGAGCCCGTCTCTTGCACGCCTCCCTTTATTCGTAAATGATACGAAGGAGAGAGCGTATCAAATTTTGAAGTGAAAGGTTTTAGCAACATGGGACAAACAACACTACCTCCTTTTGCTACTACATTGATTGGTAGCTGGCCACGCACCAAGGAGATCTTAAAAGCGCAGCGTCGTTTGCGGGAAGGGCAGATGTCGCAAGCGGATTTTGATCAGTTAATTGAGCGAGAAACCGCACGCATTATCCGTCTACAAGAAGACTTAGGCTTAGATGTCATTGTGTCGGGTGAACTGGGGCGCGACAATTATTCCTCATTTGTCGCTGATCATCTCGGCGGCGTGTCGATGCTATCCATGAATGAAGTGGCAGAGCATATTCAAGATAAAAAACAATTTGAAGCAATCCTTGAAACGCTGGATGTACCGGCGATCAGCATGCATAATGCCATCTGTACGGGCAAATTAGAGTATCATCCGATTGCTGTCAACGAATTGAAACTGCTCAAAAAATACACAGATCATCCAGTAAAGATCACTTTACCTGGGCCGTATCTATTAACGCGCTCAATGTGGATCGCTAACCTCTCGAAGGCAGCCTACGATTCTAAAGAAGCATTAGGGGCGGCAGTTGTTGATATTCTCTGTCAAGAAATCGATCACTTACAAGCGTTAGGCGTGGATATTATTCAATTCGACGAACCCGTACTGACTGAAGTCGTGTTCACGGAAGGAAAGACCCGTTCATTCATGTGCGCGGCCCTTTCTGAGAAGAAGGATCCAACTGAGGAACTAGCCTTTGCAAAATCGCTGTTAGAACCCGTACTGGCTCACATCGATCGCACCAAAACCATTGCTTCCATGCATGTTTGTCGCGGGAATTGGAGTACAGACGAGAGCATTCTCTTAACGGGGCCTTATACCCCACTGCTGGATGTGTTCCGCGTGGCTAACCCAGACTTGCTGACATTAGAGTTTTCAACACCGCGTGCAGGTGAGTTGGATATCCTCTTCAAGGATCATACTCTGCCAGCCGATATTCGTTTAGGCCTGGGCGTAGAAAATCCACGTTTACCAGAAGCTGAAACGGTGGAGAGCATCGTTCAACGTGCAAAAGAAGCTCTGCATTGGGTAGACAAGGATCATTTATTGCTCAATCCTGACTGTGGGTTTGCGACCTTTGCTAATCGGCCAGTGAATGCTGAAACGTTCTTACCAGAAAAAATTTCAGCGATGGTTCAGGCGGCAGAAATCTTGCGCGCGAAAGACTAAGAGCAGGCGATCGGCATGAAAGAACTCTCTAACGCACAATACAATTACGACATTGGTTTGCGAGCGATTGCGAGTCAACCTAAGCAAGCCAAGATTTATACAGATAAAGTCATCTATACCGTAAACAAAGAAATGAGTTTTGATATAGAAAATGAACAGCTCACTAGTGTTGATCATTTTGTAGGTGCCATTGCTTCGTCAATGTTGCTGTCATTTTTCCAATATGACCAAAAGAATGAAGCAATCATTGAAGAGATGGAAGGAAAGTTTACTTTCCACTTGAAGAATCCATTGGCCTATTTGCATGTGCGTGGGTATGACGAAACCCCTGCCATCCAAGGATTAACTCTTAAATGGTATGTCGTCACCTACGAGGATGAGGTGGATTTTCAACAGATGTTCACTGAAGCGATGGAAAACTGCATTCTCTACCAGACGGTGAAAGACGTCATAGATATCTCGGTGTCATTTAAAGCTATTATTTAATTTTTAAGTATTGATAAATCTACAAAATGATTTTGGGATTTGAACTCGAGGTGCAGAGATGATGTCATGGTTATTTCAACAGCACCGTACGCGCTGACCAGCGTGAGCGGACTAGTTTAAGTTACAGATTATCAGTAAGGATTTGAGGCACATGTTATTACTGACAAATAATCCTAAAGTGAAGGAGGCGAGTGAGATCAACATTCCAATCGAGTTTATCGATGGAAGTTATCTCGATGTCCTTGAGCAGGTACGTCGTCATTTGGTCGATGATAGATATCATTTAATTACTCATCCACTAAGCGGAAGTATTAAACCTAATGAAACTGTCTATAAATCAATCATACTCTTAGATGAAACACATGAGGCTATCTCCATTGAAAATTTAGATATGATTGATCATGCTATCGAAGTCTATCATCGCTTCCAGTCTATGCGACGTACTCCAAATTGGACCACTCGTGTTCTTCAAGATTTTGCTTTGATCGATTACGATTTGGTGACAAGTGCGCTGAATCGAATAAATGTCCCACCTTCTTTTTTATAAGAAGAGTCACAATGATGTTGAGGTGATATTTTTGAAACTGGAATTAGGTAATATTAATATTACGGATGTTAAACTCGCTGACGAAGCGAAGATTGAAAACGGCACCCTGTATATTAATGAACAAGAAATTATTGATACGGTTCTCGATGATGACCGTTTAGTAAGTTGTAAAGTGGAATTGGCTTTCCCAGGGGACAAAACCCGTATTACTCCAGTGAAGGACTTCATTGAACCACGCTGCAAAGTGGACAGTGAAGCAGGTGTCTTCCCTGGTGTAATCAGCAAAATGCAAACGGTCGGTTCCGGTCGTACACATGCCTTGAAAGGTTGCACGGTGGCAACGGTCGGTAAGATTGTTGGTTTCCAAGAAGGGATTGTTGACATGTCCGGCCCTGGGGCAGAATTAACCCCATTCTCCAAGACGATCAACATCTGCTTGGTTGTTGACCCAGCAGACGGTTTGGACGCCCACGTTTATGAAGAAGCTGTTCGTATGGCTGGTTTGAAAGTAGCGACTTTGATTGGTAAATTAGGGGAAAATGTGGAACCTGATAGCATCGAAACCTACGAAACCAAACCATTCTTAGAACAAGTGGCTGAATACCCAGACCTACCAAAAATCGGTTATGTTTACATGTTGCAAACACAAGGGTTATTGCATGACTCTTACTTGTATGGAACCGATGTGAAACACATTGTCCCTACCCTCATTTATCCAACAGAAGTTATGGATGGTGCGGTAATCAGTGGGAACTGTGTGTCTGCTTGCGACAAGAACACGACCTACCATCACTTGAATAACCCAGTCATCAAAGACTTGTATGACCGTCATGGTAAAGACTTGAACTTTGTAGGTGTGATTGTCACCAACGAAACGGTTTACTTGGCAGATAAACAACGTTCCAGCAACATGTCTGCACAATTAGCTGAATTCTTAGGCTTAGATGGTGTTGTTATCACCCAAGAAGGTTTCGGTAACCCTGACACCGACTTGATCATGAACTGCACCAAGATTGAGAAGAAAGGGATCGACACCGTTATTGTTACCGACGAATATGCCGGACAAGATGGCGCTAGCCAATCTCTTGCTGACGCAGACAAACTTGCTGATGCCTGTGTAACAGGTGGGAATGCCAACGAAGTGATTGTTTTACCAGCTATGGACAAATTAATCGGAACACATGATTATGTTGACGTGATTGCTGGTGGGCACGACGGCAGTCTGCAAGAAAATGGCGAAATTGAAGTGGAAATCCAAGCGATTACCGGGGCAACCAACGAACTCGGGTTCAACCTTCAATCCGCTAAAGGTGTCTAGTTTCCATAAAGGAGGTTTGTGATCAATGAAAAAAATAGTTCATTACATTAACCAGTTCTATGCCGGAATTGGTGGTGAAGACAAAGCGGACATTGAACCATTTAAAGAAGATGGTTTCAAAGGCCCAGGTATGGCTTTAGGCAAAGCGATTGGTGACGCAGGTGAAATCGTAGGAACGGTTGTCTGTGGGGACTCCTACTTCAATGAACATGAAGAAGCTTTAGGCACCGTCTTGGAAATGATCAAGAGCTACGAACCAGATTTAGTGATTGCTGGTCCTGCCTTTAACGCTGGTCGTTATGGGATGGCTTGCGGGGCAGTCTGCGACGCCGTAATCAAAGAACTCGGCATTCCAGCGGTTACCGGGATGTACGAAGAAAACCCAGGGGTAGAAATCTACAAGAAACAAGCTTACATCGCTCAAGTGGGGTCTTCCGCTGCTAAAATGCGTAAAGCTGTTCCAGCGATGGCAAACATTGCTGTGAAACTCTTGAATGGTGAAGAAGTATCACCAGAAGCAGATGGCTACTACACCCGTCACCGTGAAAACTTCTTTGCTGAGGAACGCGGGTCTAAACGTGCAGTGGATATGCTGATCAAGAAGATGAAAGGCGAAGAATTCCAAACTGAATATCCAATGCCTGAATTCGACAAGGTAGACCCAGGGGAAGCCATCACTGACTTGTCTCACGCGAAGATTGCCTTGGTAACATCCGGTGGGATTGTACCAAAAGGCAACCCAGACCATATTGAATCCAGTAGCGCATCTAAATATGGGAAATATGATATTACAGGTGTAGAAGACTTAACGTCTGAAACCTATGAAACGGCTCACGGTGGGTATGACCCAAGTTATGCTAATGCCGACCCAGACCGTGTATTGCCAGTTGATGTAATGCGTGAAAAAGAAAAGAATGGCGAAATCGGCGAACTTTACCAATACTACTATGCAACAGTTGGTAACGGTACTGCCGTAGCAAGTGCGAAGAAATATGCGGCTGCCATTGCGAAGGATCTTACGGCCGACGGAGTAGATGCCGTTATCCTCACCTCCACCTGAGGTACCTGCACACGTTGCGGAGCAACAATGGTAAAAGAAATCGAAAAAACCGGTATTCCAGTTGTACATATGTGTACCGTTGTCCCAATCTCATTAACAGTTGGGGCCAACCGTATCGTTCCGACGATCGCTATTCCTCATCCATTGGGTAATCCAGAAATGAACCCAGAAGATGAACGTAAACTTCGTCGTCGTTTAGTTGACAAAGCCTTGAAAGCATTGACCACACCAGTTAGTGCCCAAACTGTCTTTGAAGACTAATCATTACATTTGATCAAAGCAAAAAGGATGCCTCAATCCTTAAATTAAAGAGGATAATATGACAACGTCGTTCACTAGCACTAGTGAGCGACGTTGTTTTTTGTTAGCAAGACAAAAAAGACGCTTGTTGATCACAAGCGCCATTAATACTGGAATGACGGGAGGACATTCTAGTATCTTTTTTGAGAAACGTTTATAAGATAGGCAATCCGGTAATCGCTTTACCTAACCAGATCGTTAATACATCAACGGAAGGCGCCATGACTTGACTAGCATAACTGTCACGGAAGAGGCGTTCAATCCCCATGTATTTATTGTAGACGCGGCCACCACCGATACGCATGGCAATTTGTCCAATTGTCATGGCGTTTTCACTCGCGTTGATACGAGCGGAGAGAATGCGAGCGAGGGCATCGCTATCGCCATTGACTGCACCTAAAGCAGCATCTTCAGTCTGAAGGAGGCTGTTGCGGGTCAGACGATAAATTTTAGCCATATGAATCTGAACGGTCTCAATATCACGTAATTTTTGGCCATCTGGATATTCACGCTCGCTGACATGCGTCGTGATGAGCTTGAGTAAGGCTTCGGACAGCCCGGTGTAAACAGCAGCGAGGCCCAACACGAAGTAAGGGGCTACGACGTTGAAGACTTGTTCTAACCCTGAACCATCTGCACCGATCCGATATTTTTCTGGCAAGGCAACATGGTCTAATACCATTGGGCAGGAGACATTCCCGCGCATACCCATACCATTCCAATAATCTTCTTTGAAGGTAATTCCTGCTGTTTCAGCAGGAACCACCCAGTTATTGATCCCTTCCTTAACGCTTGGCGCTAGGATGAGGTAGTAGTGCGCATGGTTAGCAGAGGTGACCATGCTCTTCTTGCCGGTGAAAATAGTCATTTCATCCTTGATTTCCACTTCCATTTCTGGTTTGTAGAAATGCGTGCCGGTGCCAGATTCACTGTAAGCTAATGCCATAAAATACGCATTTTCAACAATGTCGCTGGTGATCATTTGAATAAGTGATTCAGATCCATTCGCCAATACGCACATGAGCGCAGTATTATGCATCATGTAGCATAGTCCTGCTGTTGGACAAGCTTCAGCGAAGGCACGGCAAACTTCTGCATGATCCTGGATGGTTCCGCCTTGACCGCCCAATGCTTCCGGAATTAACAATTTAAAGTAGCCGGCTTTTCCTATTGCCTCAAAAGCTTCAGTTGGGAAAGCTTTTTCCTGATCGATTTGTTCGGCGTAAGGCGCAATGTGTTCTGTGGCAAACGCTTGTGCTTGAGTGTAGATTTCTGACATGTTTAAACTCCTCCCAAAATCTTGTAACAATAGCCAGTTCACCACCGTAGTATAACGGCAGGCTTAGTAAGCGTTTTACTAATAAATTTGCCTTTACTATACGTCAGCAGTTATCAACAATCAAGTACAAATTTATTTTATATGAAAGGGAAAAATACAGAAAAATAAACAAAAAAGTTTATGAATAAAATATTCCAATTCATGTTAACAAACTCACAATCATGTGTTAGAATTTCTCTGGAAGCGGTTAAATGATAGCGACTTGGAAGTAGGTGAACGCGATCGCAAGCACCTATATCCGCAGCTGTTCATCATTCTGTGCACAGAGAACAACTTTGTATTTTTAGCTTTCTAACAGTCTTCTGCAAGAAATGGAATAGAAATCAGGTTGTTTATGGAAAAGCAGACTAAAGTAACAGGCAAAGTGTTATTGCCTTTCATTACCTTTGTTGGTTTGTACTTAATCGTCGGCATTTCATTAACCTTAGCAGGTAACGATAATGGCTTTTATGCGCTACCAGCCTCGGTCTCAGTGATTGCCGGGATTATTGTTGCTTTTATCGTCTACGATGGGTCCATCGATGAGAAGGTTGGCCAGATTATTTCGGGCTGTGGGGAATCGAATATCATCATTATGTTGATTATTTTCCTCTTAGCTGGAGCATTTGGCAAAGTCACCGCAGAAATCGGTGGGGTGAATGCCATCGTGAATTTAGGGATCAGTGTGATCCCACCAAGTTTATTAGTGCCGGGGATGTTTTTGATTGCTTGCTTCGTATGCTTAGCGATTGGAACGAGCATGGGGACAATTGCGACGATCGCACCGATCTGTGTGAGTCTATCTGAAGCTGCGCATATTAACATGGCGCTCTTGATTGCAGCGTTGCTTGGTGGGGCGATGTTTGGTAATACAATGGCGATCATTGCAGATACCCAAATTGTCACCGCACGTGTTTTAGATATTAATATTAAGGATAAGTTTCTGATTAACTTGCGAATTACCGGTTTGGCTGTTCTTATTACAAGTATTCTCTACTTCGTATTAGGACCGAGTGTAGATGGTGGCCTTGTTTCAGCTGAGAGCTACCAGTTGATTAAAATTCTGCCGTACATTTTGGTGCTCGGTGGGTCTTTGCTCGGTGGCAATGTGTTCGTAGTGTTGACGTTAGGTATTATTTTCGCAGGAGGCGTCGGTGTGATCTACCAAGATTTCACCGTATTGGAATTTACGCAAACCGTTCATGCTGGTTTTGCTAGCATGTTTGATGTGAGCGTATTCTCTTTCCTGATCGGCGGTTTGGCAAATATGGTGAACCAGGCAGGAGGGATTACCTGGATCAATCAGAAATTGCAGAAACTCATCCGTGGGCGGCGTTCCGCAATGGCGGGCGCAATGATCCTCCCAGGGGCAGTGGATATGGCATTGGCAAACGATACGGTGTCTGTATTGATCACTGGGTCACTCATCAAGGATCTCTCTGATCGTTACCAAATTGATCGGCGTGTGATGGGGACGTTAATGCATACCACTGTATGTATTGTGCAGGGACTGCTGCCATATGGGGCGCAGGTGTTATTGGCGACAGGATTTACAAATGGTAAGGTCTCACCATTAGATGTCTTTCCTTATCATTGGTATGCCTACACTGCCTTATTACTGTGTGTGGCGACCATTTTGATCAGCAAGTCCAAGGTTAAAAAGGTCTAATGAGCAGTATGCTGTCATTAAGCTAGAAAGGAAATCCAATGAAACACGAATTATATGAAAAGACAAAAGCATTTGCCGAAGAACATCTGAAACCTTATGCAGCAGCTTCCGATCGTGAAGGGGCTTTTCCTAAAGAAGGCATCCAAGCTTTGCGGGAATCAGGCTTGTTTGGTTTGGTTATTCCTAAAGAATATGGCGGAATGGGCTTAGGAATTGCTGAACATGCGGAAGTCTGTGTGGCTTTGGCAGAATATGATCCATCTGCATCACTCTGTTACATGATGAGTAACGTTGGGGCATACTGCTTATCCTTGTACGCGTCAGAAGGGATCAAACAAGAAATTTTACCGAAAGTGGCTAAAGGGGAAGCTATCCTCGGGTTGGCCTACAGCGAATCTGGCACAGGAACACACTTCTACCTGCCAGAAATGAAGGAAGATCAACGTGATGGTTATGCGATTTTGACGGGGCGTAAGAGCTTCGTGACGACCGCACGAGAAGCTGATTACTACATTACCTCTGCCCATAACGAAGATACTGATTCGGTGAACTTGTGGTTGGTTGAAAATAACGCAGAAGGCATGAGCTTCGAACACAACTACGATGGTGTTGGGTTACGCGGCAATGTATCCGATCCAATGGTTTTAGATCATACCAAAGTGGATAACTTCTGGAAGATCGAAGGCGATGGTGACGGTGACCGTCTAATCTTCCTCGTTGGTTTAGCATCCTCCAGTGCTGGGATCGCGATGGGGATCTCCCGGGAAACGAGTCGCTATGTGAAAGAACGGACCTATTCTACCGGAAAATCGCTCGGTGATTTTGAAACAGTAGAAGTCAACTTAGCTGATATTTATGCCAATGCATTCGCTGCGCGCGAAGTCTTATTCAGTGCAGCGGGAATGGTGGATGAGAATGATGACGAAGCGTTCAAGAACATCATTGCTGCGCGTATCACCACCACGCGTTCAGCCATTGAAAACGCCAATATCGGTATGCGCCTCTTCGGTGGACGTGGGTTTGTTCGTTACCAAGAACCAATGGAACGTTTGATGCGTGACTCTTACGGGGCACAGGTGATGGCACCAGGCTACGATGTCTTGCGCGTATGGCTCGGTCGGATGCTGGCAGATTTGAACTACCTCAAAGGTATCTAATCATTCACAAGGTTTTATTTATTTCAATCACAACTGCCGATATTTTTCCAAAAGGGCAGATCAATTTAGGGAGGTTACTATGTCAGAAGCAATCAAAGTTGGTGCCGTTGTTTATGCACCGCAAGTTACCGTCGTTTGGGAAATTATTTCCGATTTCTTCGCTGAAGAAGGGCAACCATTGGAAATGGTCTATTTCAAAGACTATCGCGCTCAAGTTCAAGCCCTGCTTGCCGGTGAAATTGATATTGCTTGGAACTCTCCACTTGCTCATGTGGAAGCCACCTTGCGTTCTAAAGAAGTAGGCTACAGTGCTATGCGTGATACCGACCGCGATCGTCGCAGTGTTTACCTCGCTAAGACAGACAGTGGCATCAATACGGTCGAAGACTTCCGCGGTAAGACCATTGGATTTGGTGCGGTTGACTCACCACAAGCGCGTTTAGTCCCGATTGCAGACTTATTAGAAAAAGGCTTAGATCTGGACAATGATTACAAAGAAGTCACCTTCGATAAAGACTTGGGCTTTGACGGGGACCACGTGGGTGGCGAACATCTCGCATTAGATGCCTTAAAAGTAGGCGACGTTGACGTTTCAGTAACGACTGAAGGCAACTATGACGAATGGGTTCAAGATGGTTCCATCAATGAAAAAGAAATCAAGATTGTGGACAAGACCGGTCTCTATGATCACTGCATCTTCACCACACGTCCTAACTTCCCACAAGAAACAAAAGAAAAATGGGAAGCTATTTTGGAAAAAATGGACTATGACAATCCAAAACATAAAGAAATGATGGATTTGGAAGGCTTGAAGAAATGGGTGCCAGGACGCACCGATTACTTTGCCCTCTGTGAAAAAGGGGTAGCGCGCACCGATCTCTTCCATTTGAACCATTAGGCGATAACAATGTCTCTAACAGCGAGAGTGAACAGGGCTCTCGCTGTTTTTTACACGTTTATGAAAATATTTTCAGAAACCGTTTTAAATCGTGTTAAAATAAAGAAAACGTTGTGTCGGATAAAATGCCTAGCATGGCACAAATAAAGGACATGTGTTACACTTATGATTGAAAAGCGTTTCACAATATGAAGGAAGTGGCAAGATGACAGAAGAAAAAGTGGGGCAAGAACAGCTGATTATCTGTGGTGGCTGTAATGCGAAAATTGGTGCGGGTTATCTCTCAGAGATCCTCGCTGACCTGCCTAAGCCAGCAGAACGCGATGAAAATTTGCTGGTTGGTTTTGATTCAGCGGATGATGCGTCCGTCTACAAAATTTCAGATGATGTCGCGTTGATTCAGAGTGTGGACTTCTTTCCAACAATGGTTTCCGATCCTTACCTCTTTGGGCGGATCGCTGCAACGAATGCCTTGAGCGATATTTATGCCATGGGTGGGGAAGTTTTCACCGCGTTGAATATCGTCATGTTCCCTGAAGAGAAGAACCTTAATATCCTGAAGAAAATTCTGGAAGGTGGCGCAGATGCTGTTCATGAGGCTGGCGCAACGCTATCAGGTGGACATAGCATCAATGCGACGACGCCGAAGTACGGGCTATCCGTATCAGGGAAGGTGCATCCTGACAAAATCATCCGCAACGACACAGCCGAAGTGGGCGATGCCTTGATTTTGACGAAACCATTGGGCGTGGGCATTGTCACAACCGCTTACAGTGTGAGCGAAACGACTGAGTCTGCGTTTCAACAAGCGGTAAAAGCCATGACTACCTTGAATAAATATGCGGCTGACATCATGAAAAACTTCACCGTTCACAGCTGTACCGATATCACCGGCTTTGGGCTATTGGGACATTTGAATGAAATGTTGCATGATCAATTCTCAGCGGAAATTAAGGTAAAAGATGTGCCGTTCATTCCCGAAGCCTATGAATGTGCGCGAGAATTCCTCGTGACGGCGGGGGGACAGAAGAACCGCAACTACTTGGAAGATAAGGTTGTCTTTGATTTTGACGATTATGCACTGGAAGAAATTTTCTATGATCCCCAAACATCTGGAGGCCTATTGATCAGTGTCCCACAAGCGGAAGCCGATCAATTAGTGAAAGCATTAAATCAATCCGATAAGATCGATGCGCAGTTGATCGGTCACGTGGTTGAAAAACGCGATAAAGCCATTTATATTAGCTAAGACTAAAGGAGTGCTGAAAAATGAAGAAAGTTGATGTACTAGGTAAAGCTTGTCCAATTCCTGTGATTGAAACAAAGAAAGCCTTGCGCGAAGACAATGAAGTGGAAGTTTTGGTCGACAACGAAATTTCTGTGCAAAATCTCGAAAAAATGGCTAAACAATTACAGTATGCCTTTAAACAGGAACAAGACGAAGCGGGTCATTATGTCGTATCCATTGAAAAAGACGAAAATGCGGAAAGTGCACCACGTCCTGAAGCAACCACCGTTTCGTCCGATGAATATGTGGTTCAGATCGACTCCAACATGATGGGAGACGGCGATGAAAAATTAGGTAAGAACCTGATGAAGAGTTTCATCTATGCGCTATCGGAACAGGATGTGTTACCAACGACGATGTTGTTCTACAATGCTGGAGCCTTCCTGACCACGAAAGACTCCGAAGTCCTCGAAGACTTGAAGAAAATGGAAGACAAAGGCGTGGTCATTGCAACGTGCGGTCTCTGCGCCGATTACTATGACTTGACGGATGAGATTGCAGTAGGATCAGTGACGAACATGTATGCCATCATTGAAACTTTGCGTCAAGCCAACCGTATCGTTAAACCATAATCCAACCGATGCTGACAAGTCAGGGCAACGTAATTAGATGTTAGTCGACAAGGCCGGGGCTTAGGCTCTGGTCTTGTTTTTCGATTGGAGGCAGATGATGGAAATTATTATGGTTTTTCGCGGTGTTCACAAAGCGATGCAAAGCGAGAGTATTACTAAAGCACACGGTTATAAGGCTCGCCTCATCCCCATTCCCGGTGCAATTTCTGCGGGGTGTGGGTTGGGATTGAAGGCGGATGAAACGTTAGTCGAAACATTGGTGGAAACCTTCCAAAGCGAGGGACTGACGCCTTTGAAATATTACCGCATCCATGAGCACGCCGGTAGTAACAAAAAGGATTATGAATTAGTGAAAGAATGGGAGGATGCCTAAATGAAAAAATCAAATTTTGTGATTGGAACAGCGGGGCACGTTGACCACGGCAAAACGACGCTGATTAAGGCGCTCTCGGGGGTAGATACCGATACGACCCGTGAAGAAAAAGAACGGGGCTTGACCATTAATCTCGGCTTTACCTTTATGACTTTACCAAATGGAGAAGAGGTCGGCATTGTCGATGTGCCGGGACACGAACGGTTTGTGAAGAATATGTTAGCTGGGGTAGCCAGTATCGATTTAGTGCTGTTGGTGATCGATGTCAATGAGGGCATCATGCCTCAGACGATTGAACACGCGTCCATTCTGCGTCTACTCGGAGTGGAGAATTACATTATTGTATTGACGAAGGTCGATGATGCCGATCCAGAATTAAAAGAAATTGTGCTTGAAGACATCAAAGAGCGATTCCAAAATACGCCTCTCGCCGTCTCCCCAATCGTGGAGACGGATGCGATTAGTGGGACGGGGATCGATGCTTTAAAACAAACGATCCAGGACAAACTGTCTCACCTTACTGAAAAAGAAAGCGACCTACCACCGCGTTTAAATGTTGATCGTGCCTTCTCGGTGAAGGGATTTGGGACGGTGGTCACGGGGACGCTGGTCGATGGACCGCTCACTGTTGGCGATGAGCTCTATGCTTATCCTGATAATAAGAAAACCAAAATCCGTAATATTCAAATCCACAACAAGGATCAAAAGCAGGCCTATCCTGGCAACCGCACCGCGTTGAATTTGACCAATGTGACGGTGGAAGAGATGGAGCGGGGGACGGTCCTGAGCGGAGTGCCATTGGAAGGCTCTTACATGCTAGATGTTAAAGCAGAGTGTTTGCCGGAATCTCCGTATTCTCTAGAATTGTGGGATCGTGTCCATGTCCATGTTGGCTCAGCAGAGGTATTGGCACGGATTGTACCGATTGACAAGGAGCGCATTGTCCAAGGCGACTCTGGCTACCTGCAGTTACGCTTGGAAGAACAAGTGCATGTGAAGAAAGGCGACCACTTTATTCTACGTTCCTATTCCCCAGTTTATACGGTCGGTGGGGGCACAATTTTGGAGGAAGAGCCGGAGAAACATAAACGCTTTAACGAGGAAGTCATTAGCACGCTCAAGGTCAAAGAGACCGGGGATTTAGCGCAGATCTTACTCGATTTCCTCAATCGGCGCAGTGCATTGACCAGTCGCAAGGAAATGATGCAATACCTCAACGTGGAACAAAAACAGGTGGATGAAGCCATCGCTACCCTTAATGACCAACAAGCGTTAGTCACATTTGGCCATCAGTACATGTCGATTGCGACCTTTACCGCTTTTAAACAGCAGATCATAACGCTTTTAAGCGCCTATCATAAGGATTACCCCGTGCGCCAAGGCATTCCACTAGAAGAATTGCGCAGCAAGTTTAAAGGGGTGAGC
Organism: Aerococcus sp.; assembly: GCA_030528155.1. Lineage (GTDB taxonomy): Bacteria > Bacillota > Bacilli > Lactobacillales > Aerococcaceae > Aerococcus. The sequence continues at coordinate 104,684 of JAUMZL010000002.1, read as the reverse complement.
GCTAAAGAGCTCGATCAACTGCTCAAACAACTGCGCGAAGAACAACAGATTGCGATCGAAAATGGTCGCGCACGGCTTTATGATTTCACTTATCAATTGGATCCAGCAAGCCAAGCCGATCGTGATGCTATTGAAGCCACTCTAAAAGAAGCAGGCATGACACCACCTGAGAAACAAGAATTAACGCACGGCGATCAGCGGTTGGAGGAACTGTTTAACTCTCTGATCGGCAGCGAAATTTTCCAGCTCGACCGCAACGTCTATGTGCATATGGCAACGTATGAAGCGGCACGTCAATTTGTTATTGATTATATTAACGAACATGGTGAGCTTTCGCTGGGCGAGTTCCGTGATGCCTGGCAGACGAGTCGAAAATATGGGATGGCCTTCCTGGAACATTTGGATGCTATCGGTGTGACAAAACGTGTTGGAGATGTGAGGGTATTAAAACATGAGTAATAAAAAGACAATGAGTACCGCAGTGCAGAATCAGTTGCGCCAATTACCAGCTGTCGACGAACTGTTGCAGTCGTCTGTTTTATCGGATTGGCAACTTCGAGTGACCCACGAACGCTTAAAAGAACAAATTCAACATGTTTTGAATGAGCGTCGTCAGCAGATTTTAGCGGATGATGGTGCGGTAGCGATTGATGCAACCAGTGTGTTAGAAGACGTCGTTTGGCGCTTGGAACACATGCAAGCAATGACGCTGATGTCATGTATCAATGCGACAGGAACCGTGCTCCATACCAATCTCGGTCGAGCATTATTAGCGGATGAAGCGGTGGAAGCCATGAGCAGTGTGGCGCAGCACTACAATAACCTAGAGTACGATATTGCGGGAGGAAAACGAGGAAGTCGTTACACCCATCTGCAAGCAATCATCAAAGAACTCACCGGTGCGGAAGATGTATTGGTGGTTAATAACAATGCGGCGGCTGTAATGCTGTACTTGACAGCGCTGGTGCCAACAGGATCAGAAATCTTGATTTCGCGCGGTGAGCTGGTGGAGATTGGGGATTCTTTCCGCATTCCTGATGTGATCCAGAGTGCGGGTGCCGTGCTCAAAGAGGTGGGGGCGACCAATAAAACCCATCTGAAAGATTTCGAACGGGCATTATCGGAAGAAACCGGGGCGCTGTTGCGGGTGCATACCAGTAACTACCGCATTGTCGGTTTCCATGAAATGGTTGCGGATGAAGCGGTGGTAGAATTGGCACACGCGCATCAACTGCCAGCTTTCAAGGATTTAGGGAGTGGGCTATTGATCAATCTTGAACATCTCGGTTTACCACAAGAACCGACCGTTTCGGAATCCCTAGAGGCAGGTTATGATGTGGTCAGTTTCAGTGGTGATAAATTACTCGGTGGCCCGCAAGCGGGGATCATTGTCGGTAAGAAGCGCTACATTGAAAAATTGAAAAAACATCCACTGTTGCGCGCGTTGCGGGTCGATAAGTTCACCATTGCTGCCTTGGAGAAGACACTCACCTTCTACTTGAATCCAGCGCGCGCCATGGAAAAAATTCCTACCCTCCGCATGCTCAGTCGCCCGCTTTCAGCCTTAGAGCAAGCTGCCGACAGTTTGAAGGAACAGATCACTGCTCACACGTCTCATTACGAGGTTACCATGATCGATGGCCAATCGCAGATTGGTGGCGGCTCATACCCTGGGACATATTTGCCAACCAAATTGGTAGCGATCACCAGCGATCTCTGCCACCCAGCGGAATTGGAAGCGGCATTGCGTCTCAGCGATGACCATATCATTGCCCGCGTTCAGGATGAACAGGTGCAATTTGATGTGCGCACATTGAGCATGAGCGATAGCGAACGCATTGTCGAACGTCTCCATCAAATTGAAGAGGCGGCACGGCCACGTGAATAGTGCTGGTTTCGTTGTTATCATACCGTCTAATCATCACCATTAAATTAATGGATGAAAGCGATGGATAAGGGCCACAGGAAAATATTATGGTTTAGCACTGAGTTGTGATTTACCGCACAATATCGATAGCATAAAAACGATAAATAAAAGGCCGTCTATCACGGGATAGAATGACTTTTACAAAAAGAGGGATGTGATGATAGAACATCCCTCTTTTTTGCGTGATGAAGCGGTGCCATTTCTACGAAAGAGTATAGATTATTCTTTAATGCAATGGTATGATGACAGAAGATAGGACGTTGTATGCCACTGATTGTTAAAAGAAAGCGGATCCAAGGAGGGGTAATTGTGAAAAATAGTATTATTATTTTTACGCGTTTACCGCTGTTAGGGGAAACGAAAAGCCGATTGCGCGATTTTTTGGCACCAGAAGCCATTCAACGTCTGAGTCAACAGTTGTTAGAGCAGACCTATCAGCGTGCGCTTGCTGTTGATGCTGATCTGCGCTTCAGTGTGACGAGTGCCCAACCTCATCATTCATTGAAGGATGTCCTGGATTATGATGAGGCTCACGCTCAAGTGGAAGACCAACAGGGGCATTCACTTGGTGAGCGGATGGAACATGCCATGGAACAGGCAAAACAAGCGGGGTACGACAAGGTAGTTTTGATTGGCAGTGACTTGTATGACCTGACCAGTAACCATTTGCTGTCAGCTTTTCAGGCATTAGATCACAGTGATGTGGTCATTGCGCCGACCTATGATGGGGGATATGGATTGATCGGTTGGCAGACGCCTCACCCTGAACTATTTGCGGTAGAGGGATATGGGGGAGCGACTGTCTATCAGCAACTCCAACAAAAGGCTCATCAGTTAGGACTAAACCTCACTGAATTGCCGAAAACCCATGATATTGATACCAAGGAGGACTTGGTGCGGCTAGTGAGCGGAGACGAAGCGGCGCATTTCTTGGCACAGGGAGAATACAACGCAAATTTCTTATTCAATCAGGATAGCGAACTGTTGCGGGTGGCACTCGGCTCACAACTACATTTAGAACATCAGATCGATTATGAATATCATGCGCTCGAAGCCTTGGCGATAAGCCACGTGACGCCGAAGCCGCATAAGGTGGTGTCATTTGATGAGCGCCTTCAAGCCGGCTATCTCGTGGAAGAGTATTTACCAGGACGAGCACTTAATTACACGACAGATTGGCAGATTGCGGCAGAGCTATTAGCTAGGGTTCACCGCGTTCCTACTGAGCGCGCACCACAACTGATCAGAGCTAGGGAACCGTTCGCCATGATGATGGCCGAATTTCAGACCATGTTTCGCCATTACCAGGAGTGGGAGGGGCAGGATAAACAGGTAACCAGGCGGATTCAAACTTTACTTGATCGTCTGGGATGCTTTGACCTGAATGCCTCGCTGGAAAATCCTTGCATCATTAACACAGAATTAAATAGCAGTAATTTCCTCATTAATCATGACGCCACAGATTCCTATATCATCGATTGGGAAAAGCCGCTGATTGGGGAGCGTGAGCAGGATTTAGGACATTTTCTTGCGCCTACAACTACGCGCTGGAAGACGGATGATGTCTTTACTGAGGATGGCATTGCACGATTTGTTGCGGTCTACAATCAACACAGCGATGTTCTTGTCAATCCGCATAAACTCACGCAGTATCTCCTATTTACCTGTCTGCGCGGATTGACTTGGTGTGCGATGGCTTATGTCCAGTATCAAACAGATGATAAGGTCGCTAAAAATGAACAGACTTTTCATGTGATCCAAACGTACCTGAGTGATGAATTTCTCACGCAGATCGAACAGTATTTTGACACTTTGTTAAGTGAATAACTCATATAGAAAGGAGAGAGGAGATGTCAACATTCAAACGGATAGAGCAAAAGGTCATTGGCAAAGTGGCTGAGCATATGGTATTACAGATCGATGAGGCACCTGCCATTGCGAAGGTACAAAATCCATTGGAACAATCGCGCGTCGCTTTAGTCACAACGGCAGGTATTCGCAATGCAGCGGATGAGCCCTTTGATACCAAAAAGGGTGATCCTACTTTCCGTGTGATCGATCGCGATGTGGATTTCAAAACACTGGTTGTCAATCACGATCACTATGACACAACGGCAGCAAAGAAAGACATTAATATCGTTTTTCCGCTCGAAGTTCTGCGCCATCTCGAAAAAGAAGGCGTTATTGGTAGTGTGGCACCGCGTCATTTTGGCTGGATGGGGTACATTCCGCGGACCGCGAAATTGATGAAAAAAACGGCCCCTATGATGGCTGATATGTTAGTGGAAGACCAGGTAGATATCGTGTTGTTATCGCCTGGCTGATACATCTGTCATCAGTCCGTGGGATTAATGCAACGTGAGATCGAGAGTCGTGGTATTCGTACCGCTGCGATGGTACATTTGCCAAAAGTGATTGAGAAAGTGCGCCCGCCGCGTATCATGGTGACACCTTATCCGCTGGGACAGACTTTTTCAGAGCACCCTAACGATCGTCACATGCAGGAAGAAGCTGTTAGAAAATTATTGAGGTTTGCCATCGAAGGCAGAAAGGAAGAAGTAAGACAATGGAAATGACAACATCACCAATCGTTAAACGTCTCTTTTTAGGTGCAATGAGCGCTGTAGCCGTGTTGACACTGAGTGCTTGTGGGCAACAAACGGATGATCAAAATGCCGCCACTTCTACTTCAAGTGCGCAAACGACCTCAACGGCCAGTGAAGTGACCGCTATGAAGGGGGACGAACTGGATAAAATTTTGGAAGATACCAAGAAAAAAGAAAAATATCTCGTCCTCGATGTCCGTAAAGCTGAAGACTATCAAGCGGGTACGGTGAAATATGCCGTGAATGTGCCAACCGATGAGATCGATGCCAAAGCCGATAGTTTGGCGGACTACAAGGACAAAAATGTCGTGACGATTGCGGATACCAAGGAAGACAGTGAAAAAGCTGCGAAAGCGTTGATGGATAAAGGCGTCACCAAGGTAATGAATGCGGATGGAATGAAGGATTTCAACTACACTGTGATCACCAAGGTCCAATTCGTTCTCGCCGATGCCCTTGTGAAAGCTGCCGAATCTGGCGACTACACTATTATCGATTCTCGTGATGAAAAAGACTACAATGCTGGCCACTTAAAGGGGGCAAAACACATTGATGTCAATAATCTCGATGAAGAAATTAAGAGCATTCCAAAAGATAAACCAGTCATGAGCTACTGCTATTCTGGCAATAAAGCGTACAAAGCCGCTCAAAAATTAGTGGATGAAGGCTGGACGAATGTCTTCACCGCTAACGATGGTACCAAGGAACACGACTACGATTTAGTGACTGATTAATGGGGGGACTCTAGTCGCCAATAAAGGCTGAGGAATCTTTCAGCACTGCCAACAGCAAACAAACGCTGTGGGGTAATGGGACTACTTAACCTCTCAAATAAGCAATACAATCGAGTGAGTGATTAGTATGGCACACCCCCAATCCGCATTGGGGGTGCTTTGCCCATTAAAGAAGGGGAGGAGATGCGCGGTGAAACAAAGAAACCAAACACAAAAAGGCAATCGGCGCACCAAGCGTTGGCTTCTCATCGGTATTTTGGTCATTTTAGGGTTGCTCTATGTCCTCGTACCAACGATCCATGAGACGATGAATCGCATTGTGCGCATGTTTTCAACTGGCGACTTCCAAGCCGTCCGCGATTTTATCGATTCTTATGGAGCATATGCTGCAGCCATCTCATTCTTACTGATGGTCATGCAATCCATCATTGCCCCGCTGCCAGCTTTTTTGATTACAGTAGCGAATGCCAATCTATTTGGTTGGTGGCAAGGAGCTATCCTCTCGTGGGTAAGTGCCATGGTTGCGGCTAGTCTGTGCTTCTATTTAGCACGCTTGCTTGGACGTGATTTGGTCATTAAATTGACCAGTGAACAGGGACTGAATAGCATTGAACAGTTTTTTGCTCGCTATGGTAAACATACCATTTTAATTGCGCGCTTACTGCCGTTCATGCCATTTGATATTGTGAGCTTCGCGGCAGGGTTGACACCCATGGGATTGATGGAATTTGCCTTGGCGACAGGCTTGGGACAACTTCCGGCTACTCTCATCTATTCCTATGCAGGTGGAAAATTGACCGGGGGCGCTCAAGCGTTAGTGAGCGGACTATTGATTCTGTTTGCCGCATCGATTCTCATCATGGTATTGCGCTTATGGTGGAAGGATCGCCAGCATAAGCAAGTGGAGTAACATATGGAATTAACAAAAAAACAGCAAAAAATAGTGCAAATCGGGTTGTTTCTGGTAGTCGTCGCGATCGGCGCCTTCTTCTTTCGGGGGATGGATATCGAAACGATCCGCCAGACCGTTGTTGACAGCGGACCATTGGGAATTGTGATCTTCGAATTGATGTGGATTTTCTTGCCGATTTTTCTTTTCCCCGTATTGGTGCTCGCGATTGTCGGTGGTATTGGATACGGCTTATGGTTTGGGGCTTTTCTTGTTTTGATTGGCGCATCATTGAACATGTGCACGATGTTTTGGATTTCGCGCTACCTCGCACGAGATTTGGTGCGGGAATATATTTCGAACCATCATCCCAAGCTCTTTCGCTGGCTCTACCAGCAGACGGATAAATTACCACAGACGATCTTTATCTTAAGAATATTGCCAGCGATTTCCTACAACCTGATCAACTACGTGAGTGGGCTGACGGATATTAAAACACGCGATTTCCTATTGGCCTCTATCCTCGGTATCATGCCGGGGGGACTCGCCTACGTCAATATCGGGGATAAGGCATTAGATCCGACCTCTCCGGAGTTCTTCCGTTCGCTTCTCTATTTTGGCGCTTTTGTCGTCATAACGAGCATTGGGGTGTACTTTTGGAAAAAGCGGCAAGGAAAGCAGGCAGAATAAGTGATTTCTATCATTATTCCCGTGCGCAATGAGGCGAATAACCTGCCTGATCTGTTCCAGCAACTCGCTTGCTGGCAGAAAACGGAAGCGTGCGAAGTGATTTTCGTTGATGGTGAGAGCCAAGATGCAACTAGCACTCTGATCGAAAAGCAAGGTTATCGGTTGATACGTTCGCCAAAAGGACGAGGGGAGCAGCTGAAACGAGGCGTCCAGGTGGCGAAGGGCGAGATTCTATTTTTTCTCCATGCGGATAGTAAGTTTGAGCATTCCCCACTCCCAGCGATTAATGCCACCTGCCAAACGCATGACTTTGGCGCCTTTAGCTTGCATTATCAAAATGCGGGCTTGGGGTTGTGGTTGATCGCGTGGGGGGCTAGTTGGCGGGTGAAGCACCGCCATATTGCATTTGGCGATCAGGGGATGTTCATCAAACGTGAGGTGTACCAGCAATTAGGCGGATTTCACTCCTTACCATTGATGGAGGATTATGAGTTCTCCTTGCGCGCGAAACGCGTGGGGATTCACTGTCAACTGGTGTCTGAACGCATTACCAGCTCTGATCGTTATTTTCAACAACATGGGATCTTGCGTAGTTGGTATCGCATGCAACGCTGTCAGTGGTTATTCCGTCGTGGCGCAGCGATTGAACAGATTCAAGCGATTTATTATCAAAAATAGCCAGAATAAATGAAAAAATCGCCCCTATCGGAAGCGATTTTACGGTAAAATTATTGTGAATAATTAAAGAAAAGGATGGTATGAAGCAATGAAAGTGAAACGTGTCTTTTTAGCGGCAGGTCTCTGTGCGATGTTACTCGCAGGCTGTGGGACAGCAAATAATAGTAGTGAGCAAGCCTCATCTTCTTCCCAAGCGAGTGCTTCAAGCGAAAGCAGCGCACAAGTGACAGACATCCATAGCACGGATTATAAACCAGCAGCGCCAACGAAAGATGAAACGCATCTCGTTAACCACGACAAAATCGGCGAAAATGATTACTTCGTGGATGCGCAATGGTTGAAGGATAAAATGGAACAAGAAAAAGATAACGCACAATTCAAAGTGATTGAAGCCACATACGGTGATGAAGCGTATAACAAGGGCCATATTCCGGGTGCTATCCACATTGATACGATGGATGTTGAATCCGAAGATAGCGATTGGAACCTCTTTGAGCCTGATCAATTAGCGAAAACGTTCCTCGATCGTGGCATCACGCATGATACAGAATTAGTTGTTTATGCGGATGATATTAATGCGGCGTCGCGTGTAGCTTTTGCGGCTTACTACATGGGTGTAGATAAGGTACGGATTTTAGATGGTGGCCGCAAAGCCTGGGAAACGCTCGGTCAATCCCTCACCAAAGATGTACCAACTATTCAAGCAGCCACAGACTTCGGTGTGGCTTACCCAGCACGTCCAGAAATCTATATCAAGACCTCTGATGACTTACTCAAAGCACAAGAACAAAACCCAGATCTCGTGGTTGCGTCAGTCCGGAGCTGGCCAGAATTCATGGGAGAAACGAGTGGTTACGACTACATCGACAAAGCCGGCGAAATCTTTGGTGCTGTTTGGGCAGCAGCGAGTGAAACCGCTTATGACTTGAACTACTTCACCAATGAAGATGGCACCTTAAAAGCCCCACAACCTGTCTTCGACATGTGGAAAGATTGGGGCATCACCAAGGACAAAGATGTCACCTTCTACTGTGGCACAGGCTGGCGTAACACTGCTGTCTTCTTCATCACCCGTCAAGCTGGTTGGGACAAGACCTCTGTTCAAGACGGTGGCTGGTATGAATGGAACATGAAACACAAAGAAGATCCAGCAAAATACCAAGTACAAATTGGTAACCCAAAGAGCGACAACGTGAAAATTGAACGCAGTTAGACGAGAGGATGGTGAATAGAAATGACCATTAAAAAAGGAATATTAGGGTTATTGTACCTGATAGAATTGGGGATGGTGCTGATTATGACACAGACCCAACATTTCTATAATAACCATCTGAACTTTATGCGCTCGGTGTTATACCGCTCACATCAGATTGAAGCTCATCATGTTTGGTTGATTTATTTGTTAGCAGTACTCGTGTTGATTGGTGGGATTGTCTTCATTTGGAAGCAGCGCCACAATCCCCACGCGTGGCTCGCTGGCGTTGTTAGTGTCAGCTACGGTGTCATGACTTGGGCGTTTTCACGGGCAACGTGGCCGAGTTATTACGTCTTATTGGGGGAACTCTTAGTGATTGTGCTGCTACAATTCGTTCAAGTCGCTCTCAGCTGGCAGCGCCAATGATAATAACAATAGGCGCGGGCCGCTAAGCTAAAGGAGGAACTATGAAAAAATGGAAGAAGTGGCGGTTGGTTGGACTACTACTTAGCTTCTTGTTGATATTCTTAGCGGGATGTCAACAGAACGCCTCTCAGTCTAGCCAAACCTCCAGTCAAGTCACGAGTGAGAAAAACTATCAGGAGATGAGTTTTGACGAACTCAAAAAAGCGGCGGATGGAACCGAAGTGACCTTTTACGGGTGGGGTGGCGATGAGCAGCTGAACAATTGGCTGAAGAACGTCTACGCCCCACACATGAAGGAAAAATATAACATCACCATGAAAATTGTGGGGATGGATATTGAAGACATCTTGAACCAGCTCACCAATGAAAAGCAGGCCAATAAAACGGACTCTGATATTGATATGATCTGGATCAATGGAGAAAACTTCAAGACGGCGAAGGAAAATGATTTCCTCTACGGCCCGTTCACCAATCAGCTGCCGAACTTCAAAGACTATATCAATGCAGAGGACAGCGAAGTACAACAAGACTTTGGTTATCCAATTGATGGTTTTGAGGCGCCATATGGCAAAGCGCAATTGGTCATGATGAAGGACAGCGCTAAAGCACCAGAAACACCGAAAAATGCGGAAGAGTTTCTGGCTTTTGCGAAAGCTCACCCTGGCCAAGTGACCTACCCAGCCTTGCCGGACTTTACGGGGAGTGCCTTTGTTCGCAATATCATTTATGAATTTGTGGATCCAGCGGCCTTTACCGAAATGAAGGAAGTCAACAAGGAAAATGTCAAGAAATTGATCGAACCAGCCCTGGCTTACTTACGAGAGTTGAACCCCTACTTATGGAACCAAGGGAAGACCTTCCCGTCGTCTTCAACCGAGCAGGAGAAGATGTATGAGAATGGTGAACTTGTTTTCCATGTGTCTTATGGATCCTTCGACAACGCGATTGGGTTGGAAGAAGGGCGCTATCCTGAAAAGAGTGAGACCTTTATTTTCGACAAAGGAACAATCGGCAATACCAATTACATGGGCATTGCGAAAAACTCCGGGAACGTTCCAGGCGCGATGGTGGCCATCAACGAGATGATGTCGCCAGAGATGCAATTGTCACGCTATAAGGAGCTCAAAAATATTCCGGTGATCGACAATGGGAAATTATCTGCTGATCAGCAAAAAGACTTTGCTAATGTTGATCTCGGCAAGGGAATTCTCTCCCAAGCAGAATTGCTCAAGCATCGTCTTCCAGAACCACCTGCTGAATTCGTGCCGCTGATTGAAGAAATCTGGCAAGAAGAAGTGGTTGGCAAATGATGTCAAAACGGGTGTTAACCGCCTGTTTACTTCTACCCCAGTTAGTCTTAGCTGGGGTACTTGTTTATGGGTTGATTCACAGTGTATTACAGAGTTTAGGGTGGATTCCTGCTTTGAGGTTAACAGAATTCACGCTGCATTATTACATCGAGACCTTTTCGGATCCGAATTTTTTAGGAAGTATCCTGTTTAGTTTAAAAATGAGCGTGATTAGTGCGGCGTTAGCGGTTATAATAGCGCTACTGATCTGTTATTGGCTACTGGAGCATATGGCTTACGATCAACGAGCAATGCGCTGGTTTCAGATTCCTATTGTCATTCCCCACTTAATTGTGGCGCTATTTGTGTTACTGCTGTTCACGAATACCGGACTCATCGCTCGCTTTTGGCTGGCGATTGGGAGTCAATCGTTAGCAGGGAGCATGGTGAATTGGGTGTATCAGGATAACGCCATTGGGATCATCCTCGCCTATTTATGGAAGGAAATCCCTTTTGTGGTTTTCTTTTGCTATCCCTTACTGAAGGATGCCACGCTGCGCTATCAACCGGTCGCTTTGACACTGGGTGCAACGCAATGGCAGACTTTTTGGCGCGTGACACTCCCCAACGCCTTACCCACCATTCTCTCCAGTTTTTTTATTATTTTTGCTTATGCGATGGGGGCGTACGAGTTGCCAAAATTGCTCGGGCCAACCTTGCCAAAGAGCCTACCGGAATTGGCGTACGTGGCCTACACCCACCCCGATTTGCGCCACCGCCCTTATGCGATGGTGATTAATGTCATCATGGCACTCATTGGGATCGTGTGTGTGGGCGGTTATCTCTTGTCTATGCAAAAAGAGGAGGCGCATTCTTGATGAAGTCTATGCTAAAAAAAGGACAAGCTTTCCTCTTTATGAGTGTGATCGGCGTGGTGATTTTTCTGCCACTTCTGCTATTAGGGGTGTGGAGTGTGACGGCACGTTGGCCCTGGCCTAATCTCCTGCCAACGAGTTGGACGGCGCGTGGATGGCTGCAACTGCAGTTAGAGGGGCGAGAACTGACGCATGTTTTGGGCGGAAATCTCATCCTCTCTATTGGGGTGAGTGTGGTGGCTTTGGTGATCGCGGTTATGACGGCCAAGGTCTATGTCACACAATCCAAACATAAGCAGCGGTTAATCCGTTTATTGGTGATTTTACCGCTACTGGTGCCTGCCACCGTATTTGGGATGGGCATCCATCCGCTCTTCATTCGCCTTCAGTTGGCTAATACGTTGGTTGGTGTGGGGATAGGGCATTTATTATACTCCTTGCCTTATGCGCAACTGTTAGTGATGAATGCCTATGCTGGGGAGATCCCGCGTTTAGAAGAGCAGGCCATGCTGCTCGGCGCTAGTCCACTGACGGTACTGTGGTCCATTACCCTGCCCCTTTTAGCGCCAGTATTACTGGTCGGCTTTATCATGGGATATATTGTGTCATTCAGTCAGTATTTTCTCACGCAATTGCTCGGTGGGGGCGTGATCCAAACCTTGGCAACCCGCATTTTTCCTTATTTGCAGGCCAACGATCGCACCATTGCGAGTGTGTATAGTTTAATCTTTTTGGCACTGACTTTGGTCATCTTTTGGATAGCAGACTATGCCGCTAAGCGGATGACGAATCCTTCTTATAGAAAGGGGCAACTATGAGTCTAACGATTAATCATTTGAGTGTGACCCTGGATGATACCGCTATTTTGAAAGAGGTGCAGTTGGATATTGCGGACGGCGAATTAGTGTCCTTACTAGGTGAATCAGGAAGTGGAAAAACGACCCTGATCAAAACGATTGCCGGTCTCATTCCAGAGTTTTCTGGTGAGATCCAATTAGATGGGCAATTGCTGAACCACATCCCCCCTAAGGAACGTGGGATTGCGCTTGTTTTCCAAGATCTGCGTCTCTTTCCTCATATGAGCGTGGCAGATAATTTGGCCTTCCCCTTGCGAATGCGCAAAGTGCCACGCAAAGAATGGGAGGGGATTATTAGGCAATTGCTCGAAGATGTGAAACTGCCAGGAATGGAAAGGCGCAGCATCGCCCAACTCTCAGGTGGGCAACAACAGCGGATCGCTATGGCGCGTGCCCTCGCGTCTAAACCAAAGCTGTTATTGCTCGATGAACCTTTCTCAGGGCTGGATCCGGCGTTGCGAGTGGAGATGCAGCAATTTATCCAGCGTCTTCAGCAGCAGTATCAGTTGAAAACCTTACTGATTACGCATGATGCCAATGAAGCCATGACGATGAGTTCACGGATTGCGCTCCTACATCAGCAGCGTATTCAACAATTCGATCGCCCGGAAATATTGTTGGCTCATCCGAAAAATCAGGTGGTCAATGAGCTGTTTGCTAAGGGAAATGTGGTTAGGGGATGGGTGAAGCAAGGAAAATTTGTGAGTGATTTACTCACCTGTGCTACTGCTATTCAAACGGATGGCGCTTATGTTGGCATTCTGTCGCCCAATGCACTGCAATTGACCCCACAAGAACAGGCAACCTCTGCAAATGAAGGACTTAGTCAGTGGTGCGTGGGTGAACTTAGGACTTACATGGAATATGTGGAATTGGGCATCACCCATCAAACGGGAAAGCAATGGCTCGTCCGACTCTCGTACCAAGAATATCAATCGCACCGCTATCAAGTGGGGGATGCAGTGGCTGTACACTTCAACCCCACTGAATTATGGTGCGTACCCAAAGCGCAATACGAGGGGGAAGTAAAATGAAAGTCATTCTTGATTTTGATAATACGTTTTTCACCGAAAATCGTGATATCGATGACGGCTTGGCCTTGTTATATCTATTGGGATCTCCGGAAGTAGAGATTGTTGCTATCACAGGGACGTATGGCAACAGTACGATGGAGGTGGTAGATGCCAATACGCATCGGCTCCTCACACTCCTTGGGCGACAAGATATTCCTTATTACAGTGGGGGCCAAAAAGCAGGTGATTATCAGAGCGCAGCGAGTGAACAATTGGTAAAATGGGTACAGCGTTATCCTGGTGAGATTCAGCTATTGGCAACCGGATCACTCACTAACCTCTATGGGGCCCAGCAACAATGGCCGGATTTCTTCCAAGCCGTCAAACGCACTGTTGTGATGGGTGGAAAAACGGCGCCATTGTTGTTTAAAAAACAAGAAATGGCGGAATTGAATTTCTCCTGCGATCCTAAAGCAAGCTATCAGGTATTGACACAATCGCACGACTTATTGATTATGACAGGGAATTACTGCCTCGATTTGCCATTTACGCGTGCGCATTATCAGTCTCATTTTGGCCAGTACCAACGGCACCCCATTGTGCAACTGATCGAGCGCTATTCTGACAGCTGGTTTACGGACAATGCGGAAACATATGGGATTGATGGCTTCTACAATTGGGATACGTTAGCTGCCTGTGCGCTCGTGCATCCTGAATTTTTTGAAATGGAAGCATTAGAAACCACCCTGAGTATGGAGCAATTACAGGCAGGTTGGCTGATGCCTAAGACGCCTGATGTTTCTTTAGGTTCACTCACCCTGCAGTTGCCAGTGGTAGCCCAACCGGACGCTTTGCGCACCCATATCTATCAGACCTGGTTAAATGTGACTTTTTAAGTAGAGAGGAGCATGATGATGATCGAAACACCAACCTTTGTCTCCACGCACTGGCTCGCCAGTCATTTATATGATGAAGCATTAGTAGTATTGGAAGTAGCGGTTCATTATGACCCAAGTAGCGAGCAACTGCCTTATGCTGATGAACAAGCTTATCAAAAGAACGGGCATATTCCGGGGGCTATTTTTGTTGATTTGAATCGATGGAACGCGAGTGAAGCACCGGTGCCTTTTACCATGGACAAAGATACCACTTCGTTTCTGGAACGTTTAGCTCAATTAGGCATTGATGAGGAGAAACGGGTAGTCGTTTATGACCGAGGAGCGCTCGCTAATGCGCCAACCGTGCATGCGGATATGTGGGCGTCGCGTTTTGCTTGGCAATGCCAGGTGGCTGGATTTGATCACATCAGTATTCTCAATGGTGGCTTATTCAAATGGGTGAACGAAGGACGACCACTGGCGACTGGGATGGAAATTCCTGAAACGCTCGGCCATTTACAGCCAAGATCTCCTCACCTTGAATATTACGCCGATGCCAAAACCGTAACGGAAGCGTTGACGGATCCAGCGGTAACGATCATCGATGCTTTGAGTCCAGAACAGTACACGGGTGCTGTCTGTCCATTTGGGGCAGAGCGGGCGGGGCATATCCCTACCGCCAAAAATTTATTTTTCCCCACACTGACGGATCCCACTACTGGTGCGCTATTGCCTGATGATCAACTGCGAGAAAAATTAGAGAGACTCGCGTTGAGTGATCTTACCCAGCCGTTGCTGATTTATTGTGGCTTTGGTATTGCAGCTACCTATCTGTTCCAGGTGTTTAAACACCTGGGGTATCAACAGATCAAAGTTTATGATGGCTCATTACTCGAATGGGCACGTTTTACTAACTATCCTTTAGAAATCGGAGAAAGAGATGAATGATTAAGAAAGTATTGAACGCATTGCCATTACCTGTTTCTGGGGTGGCATTAGGATTGTTGTCACTCGGTAACTTATTGCAGACACACGGCGCACTTTGGCGTCCGTTATGTGGTGTGATTGGGGGAATATTACTTGCCTTATTAACCCTCAAGATCGCAACGAATTTTGCCTGGCTGAAAGAGCAACTCAAACAACCTGTCTTAGCGTCTGTATTCCCTACGTACTGCATGGCGCTCATGTTGCTGGCGACTTATGTGAAACCCATCATTGGTGATAGTGCGCGCTTCTTATGGTACGCTGGGCTGATCCTTCATTTGTCCTTAATTATCTGGTTCAGTTACCGTTGCCTGCGGCCCTTCCAGATCAAACAGGTCTTTGCGAGCTGGGCGGTGGTATATGTCGGGGCGGTTGTCGCGAGTGTCACCGCACCTGCCTTCCAGTTTACGGCAATTGGGCGAGTGATCTGGGTGATCGGTGCCGTTTTGGGAGTGCTCGTTCTGCCGGTGATTTTCTATCGTGTGATAAAGGTGAGAGCAATTCCGTTTGCCGCAAAACCCACAACGACGATTCTCTGTGCGCCATTGTCTCTTCTCTTGGCTGGATACCTCAGCAGTTTCCCGTCACCAAAATGGCAATTGGTCGTACCGCTGTTAGTTGTGGCTCAGACACTGTACATCGTTATTCTTACGCAGCTGCCAAAGCTATCTTCTGGTGGGTTTAGAGCGAGCTATGCGGCTTTTACCTTTCCGTTCGTTATTTCAGCTATGAGTTTGAAATTAGCGGTTAGCGCATTTTCATGGCAGGGGTTTGCGGTCATCGTAGCGGTTGAATCAGCGATCGCTACCGTGGCAGTCTTCACTATCCTGATCGAGTACTTGAATTTCATCGTGCGCACGGCCTTAGTCACTGAACAAGCGACTCTTACCAGTGAAGTAATGGATGCGCCAATACTGGATGAAGAATAAATTTAGCTTAATGAGAACATGACGGTGGATGGCTATCGTCATGTTTTTTTGTTCTCAGCATTTAAAAGGTAAGAGGACAACAGCGATGAGCAATAGTCGATTTGTTTACTTCCTCACAAAGAGGAGTATACTTTGTGTAAAGGAGTGACCAAATATGACGAAGTTAGCGAATAAAGTAGCCATCGTTACGGGGGGTTCGTCTGGTATCGGGTTAGCAACCATCGAAAAGATGCGATTAGAGGGCGCTGTTGCCATCTCGGCCGATGTCACAAAACCAAAAGATGATCAGATTCCCTTTATTCAGACGGATGTTACCGATGAAGCTTCACTTAAAGCCATGGTTGATCAAGTGGTCAGTGAGTACGGGAAAATCGATATTCTCGTTGCCAACGCTGGCGTAGCGGAAAAGAAAGCCGGTGTAGTGGACCTGGATATCGACAATTGGAACCGTGTGATTGCGATCGACTTGACGGGGGTTGTTTTGACGAACAAGGTTGTCGTGAAGCAAATGCTCAAACAAGGCCAGGGGAGTGTCATTAATATGAGCTCCATTCTCGGTTTAGTGGGCGCTAGCCACTCACAAGCCTATTCTGCAGCCAAGGCTGGGGTGACCAACTACACCAAATCGCAAGCGGTGACCTATGCCAAACAAGGGATCCGCTTCAATGCCGTAGCACCGGGATACGTGGCGACACCACTGTTGAAGACCTTGCCAGCGGATGTGACTGACAGCATGGTATCCAAAATGCCAATAGGGCGTTTAGCTCAGCCCGAAGAAATTGCCAATGTGATTGCCTTCATTGCGAGTGATGAAGCCTCGTTCGTGACGGGGGCTGTCATCAGTGTTGATGGTGGGTACACCGCATTGTAATCCGAGAATATTCAGGGACCAATGAAAATCCCACCGCTTACCATGGGAGTGATGCGGTGGGATTTTTGTTGTGTGGTGTTGGGTGTTGAATCAAATATTTGGAATATGATAGTTTCTTTGTTTTATTTCTTCAAAATTGATAATTCATCGTGAATGAAGTAGGATGTTCTTATATGGGCGAGATAGTGTTTGGTTTTAGGAAAATTTCTATTATAACTGGTTAGCAAACAATGGATTATGAAATAAAAGGAAGAGTTCAATGACTTTATCAAAAACGTTACGAGTTTTAGCATTTATTTTTCTCGTACTCACAGCAATTGCTTTTTTTGCACCGATCGATCGTATGTTTTTTAAAGTTTCTATTGCGATCTTATTAGTGATTAGTTTAGCTTATCAAGCGATGAGAAGGAAGAAACAATGAGCAAAATTACTGTCACTGATGTTAATAAGACATTCCCAAATTTTAGATTGAAAGATGTCTCGCTGGAAGTGAATGCCGGAGAAATAGTGGCTTTAGTAGGGCACAATGGGGCGGGAAAAACAACCTTATTGAAGCTGCTATCAGGAGAATTAGAAGCTGACAGTGGGTCACTGAGGGCGATTGATACTGAGAAATTAGGGTATTTATTTGATGATAATTTACTTATTGATTCCTTAACGGTGAACCAATATAAAACAATTTTTTCTGGAATTTACCCTCACTGGCATGAAAAAATATTCGATGCACTTATGGCAAAATATCAACTGCCTGTAGATACGCCGATCCATAATTTCTCTAAGGGGATGCTGGTACAACTCAATGTGAGCGTAGTATTGTCTCACGATCCTCATTATTTGTTACTAGATGAAATAACAAGTGGTTTAGATCCATTTACAAGAGAAGAAATATTGAAGGAAATTAAGCAGTATGTGAATCAAAATGATGCAGTTGCTATTTTTTCCACCCACATTCTGGAAGATGTACCACTTATTGCTAATCGATTGTTGATAATGGAACATGGGCGAGTGGCAGCAAATGTGAAGGTTAGCCCTAATAGTCAGATGGAAGCGATTAGGAAGGTCATTAAAGGAAGTAGTGAAGTTAGTGAATGGATTGATTCGTAAAGATCTATTAGTAATAAAAAATCAGTTGTTAAATGTAAAGTACATGGGGATATTTTTAGGTGGAAGTATCTTTTCATTTCTCTTATTGAAGTCTGATTTTTACCTTATTATGATCTTTTTGTTATTTATTCTGTTAAACAGCCTATCCAAGTTATTTTCGGAAGACCAGTATTCTGGATGGTTACGGTTTATACGAGTAACTTCATCGCTTTCTACAAAAGAAGTGGTTTTAGCGCGGATGATCTCAGCGGTAATATTTGCATTAATGATAAATGTTATTTTTTCTTTGTTATTGACGGCTGGCGTACTGTTAAGTGGGAATCGTATCTTAAGTGATACTATCGGTATTGCTATGGCGACATTAATTATTTCTCTGATGTATGTGTTATTGGCAACACCGTTTCAATATTTATTTTTAGAAAATGGTGTATTCATTATGCTGATTGTGGTTGGCATTATTGGTGGATTGTTAGTGAAATTTACTTCTGCGGTTGCCTTCGTCCAACATTTATTTATGAGCGGAAGCTACCCTATGATAACTCTGGTGGGTGTTCTTTCCTTATTAGTCGTATTTATGGTATCTTTCTTATTTTCCTTCCTAGTTTTACGGTATAGGAGCAGTATTAATGAAAGAAATAGCAAATAATCATTATAGTCAATACCAGGCATCGGCAAGAATAATTTATCGGAAAAGCTCTCGTTTAGGCGGGAGCTTTTTTATGATTACTGAGACAACATGCCTTGTTGAATTCCTCACGAAAGCGCTATTCAATCAAGCTGAGGCTGTTATAATAGGGAGTGGAACGACTAAGTCCGCTTTTGGTTTGGTGGAGAAGCTATGCAAGTGTTAAAGCAAGAGGTATTGCTATGGCTTGGAACGATTGAGGACAGTAAGGATTTACCATGGAGGGGTTGTTATGATTTATTTGGATAATGGTGCGACGACGCTCAAGAAGCCAGATGTGGTTAAGGAAGCAGTAATGGCCGCACTGGATCACCTCGGAAATGCAGGGCGCGGTGGTACGGAGACGGCGCTTTCCAGTGCCCGTGTGATTTTTGAGGCGCGCGAACGCTTGAATCGGCTGATTAACGGAGAGAGTGCTGATCATATTGTCTTCACCGCTAATATTACAGAGAGTTTGAATACAGCGATTCAGGGGTTATTCAAACCGGGCGACCATATCATCACCACAGCGCTGGAGCATAATTCGGTATTGCGTCCCTGCTACCTCATGGCGGAACGTGGCGTGGAATTGACGATTCTACCCGCTGATGAAAAAGGAAATATTCATCTGTCCAATTTAAAAGCCACCATTCGCCCCAATACGAAAGGAATCGTGGTGACTCATGCTTCTAATCTGACCGGTAATATCACGCCCGTTAAGGAAATAAGCAGAATCGCCCATGAACATGGCGTGTTGGTTATTTTAGATGCCGCACAGACTTGTGGGGCACGTCCAATTGATGTTAAAGACCTGGACGTGGATGTCTTTTGCTTTACGGGACACAAGAGTCTAATGGGGCCTCAAGGGACAGGTGGGATGTATATTCGTCCTGGGGTAGACATCGCACCATTGAAAGCAGGGGGCACAGGGATTGATACCTTCTCCCACACTCAACCGGCGGAGTATCCGACACATCTGGAGGCAGGCACAATGAATAGTCACGGGATTGCGGGACTTAGTGCCGCTGTGGGTTATTTGTTGGAGTATGGGGTAGATCGCATTGAGCAGGAAGAAATGGCTCTCTACCAGCGCTTCATCCAGGGAGTGCGCGACCTGCCGAATGTGACACTCTATGGTGATATCGATGCCACAGCACATGCTCCGATTGTGACGCTCAATATTGGCGATATGGATTCAGCCGATGTCGGCATGGCGTTGGCAGATCGCTATGATATCATCGTGCGGACAGGAGGACATTGTGCGCCTTTGATGCATCAGACCTTTCATACGGAGCAGCAGGGTGCTGTACGTTTCAGTTTGTCTCACTACACCACAACAGCAGAAATCGATACGGCTATCCAGGCTGTTCGAGAAATTGCCACAGAAACCATGCCTTAGGAGGTTCAGTTGATGAGTCAGATAACAGTAGTGGAAACCGACACCATTAAAGAAAATTGTTACATTATCGCTCAAGGTGAAGAAGCCGTGATTATCGATCCCGGTAATGATAGTGAAGAGATTATTGCGGCTGTTACTAGGTTACAAGTGAAGCCACTCGCCATCTTGATTACCCATGCGCATTTTGATCATATTGGGGCACTAGAGACTATCCGCCACCACTATCATATCCCGGTTTACATCCATCAATTGGAGCAATCATGGCTCAATGATCCGGATAAAAACCTCTCTAGTTCCTACCGTTATGCCTTTACCTGTCAACCGGCAGAACATGTGCTTGAGCCCGTTGAAACCTTCCAGGTGGGGCCATTTACCATTGAGTCCCGCCCCACTCCAGGTCATACGCCAGGGAGTACCAGCTATGTTTTTCACGAGGATCGCTTAGTCTTCTCAGGCGATGCCTTGTTCAAACATGCGGTGGGACGTTCTGATTTTCCAGAGGGGAGTCATGAGGCACTATTAGCTGGTATTCGCGCTCAATTATTTACCTTGCCAGAAGATTATACCGTCTATCCTGGCCATGGATTATCCACCACCATTCAGCAGGAAAAAGCGACCAATCCGTTCTTTAAATAATTGTTTCATTAGATGACAGCGCAACAGCTGAAAAATTCAGGTTGGTGGGGAAGCGATCAGGTATCTGTAGCGAGGCTTCTCCCCCCTCACCTCAACACATTAAAATCTCTCTTTTAAGTCGACAGGTTAACGGCTTAAAAGAGAGATTTTTATACGTAAGCCCCCTTTTTGGCGGCAATAGGAAAAGGTTCGCACATCAGCGCGAACCTTTAGCCTTATTATTTTTGATGGTTACCTGATAGCGTGCAGTTCAGAGAGTCTTTAGACAGGTTGCTTTTCATTTAGTCGATACGGACAGTGCCTAAATAAGATTATTTTTTCTTAGTATATTTTTTAACGGTTGGGATGACTTTGGTAGCCAACAATTCCAGTGTCTGCATGATCTGTTTGGTCGATTGACCGCCGAAATCAATCTGAGCGACGTAACGTTGCATCCCGAATGCCTCGTATTGGGCGAGCAATTTGTCGATGACTAATTGGGGCTCCCCGATATTCAATGTACTGTCCGTATCCTTGATTTGGCTGTATTGGAGGCGAGAGAAGCCAACACCGTTTGCGCGCTTCATGGCTTGATCCACATAAGGGAAGAAGGTCTCTTCAGCGCGTTGCTGGTGGGTATCGAGGTAGAGGAAGCCGGCTGTGGTGAGCGGAAGTTCGTCAGTGTCATAGCCAGCAGCTTGAGCATGCTTGCGGTATTCTGAAACGGCATAGGTGAAGTTTTCCAATTTCCCACCGAGTGTCGTGATGTACATCGGTACCCCAGCGTCTCCGGCTTTGATCGCGGAATCCGCTCGGCCGCCGACTGCCCGCCAGATAGGTAGTCCCTGCTTAGCGCTATCAGGGCGTGGGATCACGTGCGCCTCGTGGAGTGGGGCGCGATATTTGCCAGACCAATTAATGGTTTCATTTTCGTTGATAGCCAGCAGCAGGTTAAATCGCTCCTCAAATAGTTCGCCGTAGTCTGCCTTGTTATACCCGAGTAGTTCAAACAGCCCGAGTCTAGAGGCACGCCCAGCGACAATTTCCATGCGACCATTGGAGAGTAAGTCGATCGTTGCCGCATCTTCAAAGGTGCGGACGGGGTCAGACGTGCTGACAATCGTAGTCGCTGAACCGATGCGAATGTTTTTGGTCGCTTGGGCAATGGCACTGAGGATGACCATGTGCGCTTGGCTGACGAAGTACTCTTGGTGCGATTCCCCCACATGGAAAATATCTAATCCGGCTTGTTCAGCAGCTGTCGCTAGCTGAACGATTTGATCCAGTCGCTCCTTGGCGCTCAAACGTTCGCCCGTATTGGGATTAGGGACATGATCGCCTAATGAATAGAGGCCAAACTGCATGCCGTCCGTAGTATCAATCTGCGGTAAAATATGGGGATTTTTAGCCATTATGGATTCCTCCTCTGATGATAACGGTTACTTTTCTCTTATTGTTCAACGAAAGCGAAACAATGTCAAATAAACTTACTTTTATAAAGCTGAAAGGCTATTGATGCCTTTTTTGTCAGTTTCATCAAGTAGAGTAGGAGAGTTGAGTGAGGCATTAATTGCTGCAAGGACTTCTCATTTAAAGTGCGACGTTTATAAAACAAGGAATGATATCTCACTCACTACTGGCACCTTTCTAGACGTTAAAAAAGCGTGAAACCGGTGATTTCACGCTTACTCGTCGTTTTTTGAATGATCGACGCAGTTGGGCTTGCCTAGTGTCCAGTGATTATTGACGATGGTCATTGCGATGACGGATCACGTAAACGATCATGATGGCAATCAAGAGGATACCGACATAGCCATTGAGCACGTAAACTTTATTCACTAATTCATCGAACTTCAAGGAAGATCCAATGATGAAACCGGCAATCCCTAAAACGAACGTCAAGATCTTATGACGGTTGGTACCATCTTCTGCGAATGGTGCCACCGAGGACCAGAGCAGTGGAACAGCTGAGGTAAAGATCCCCAAGCAAATAATCACTGAGAAGAAGTTACCAATGAATGGATGAACATGGTTCGCTAACACTAAGGTAGGAACTTGTGAACCCTGGACGAGTCCAAAAGCTGCAGTGAAGGCTAACATCATCACAAACACAGCGCTACAGAGGCCCAAAGCCCCGAATATCCCGCCTAATCCCGCTTGTTTGCGGTTTGGTTCCGTCTTCCCATTTTGGCTGAGGAAGGCAGCAACCCAGATCATGTTAAACCCAACATAGTTCAGAGCCGCCAGCCACCATGTCTCGGAAGCCACCTTGGTAGCGCCGGAAGCGATAGAGGCCTGAATTAGCGCTGGAGCCTCGCTGATTGTTCCCCAGTTAACAATTAAGGAGTATATCCCCAAAAGAATCGTTGCGACGGTGATGAAAGGCCCCAAGCGTCCCAGAACACTGGTCAGCTTATTCAAACCGAGTGCAACTGTTACAACAACCACTAACAACATCAATACCGCTCCGACATAGTAAGAGAGCCCGAATTGTTGTTGAATGGTCGTTCCTGCTCCTGAAATCATGATCGAGTAGGAGAGGAACAGGAAGAAAACAGAGAAATAATCATAGAAAGTGCCCAGGTATTTACCGCAGAAGACGCGATAGATATCGTTTGGTTTCTTCAAGTCGTCGGCCCGATCGTACCCGACTGTCAAGAAGGTATGCCCAATGAAGGCAAATCCGATGAAGGCAGCGATGACACCGATGAGGCCCCACCAGCCCCATGCAACGAAGTACTGAACAATTTCCTGACCGGTAGCGAATCCGGAGCCGATGATCGTGGCGATCATCGCCCCCGCCATAATGATGACTCGCGATACATTGACTTTTGATGGTGTTTGTTCACTCATAAGTCGATTCCTTTCCATCGTGACATAATGACAAACAAACCCATCTACTAAGCGAAAAGTAATGAAACATGTGCTATCATTCACAATTTTAGAGTGGTGGCGCTTTTTTGTCAAGGTATGGTTGAATAAGATTATGAATTTTAACAAAGTTACCAAAAATAAGTACTTTTTGTTGTGATTATGCGATTAATCATTCATCTATCAGGCAATTTTTTGCGTAACAGTAAGTATCGTCAGGGGCAAGCGGACTTTTCTGGCAAATGGGGAGGCAAATAGAATGTGGTCTGCTATAATGGAGGAGATGGCGCTTTGATGCGCCAAAATTTCGCTAATCAGGAAAGGAGCAGCACGATGAGTTATCAGGCTCTCTATCGAAAATGGCGCCCGCAGCAGTTTTCTGACATCGTGGGCCAGGAGGCTGTGTCTAAGACATTGCGCAATGCCATTAGAGAAAATAAAACTAGCCACGCCTATCTATTCACCGGCCCGCGTGGCACCGGGAAGACGAGTGCTGCTAAGATTTTCGCTAAAGCGGTAAACTGTCCTAACCAAGTGGATGGTGAACCCTGCAACACTTGTCCCATTTGTACGGCGATCACGGAAGGAACGCTTGCGGATGTGATCGAAATCGATGCCGCTTCTAACAATGGGGTGGAAGAAATTCGCGATATTCGCGATAAGGTTCGCTACGCACCGACTGAAGCAGAAAATAAAGTTTATATCATTGATGAGGTACACATGCTCTCGTCAGGGGCCTTCAACGCCTTATTGAAAACATTAGAAGAACCCCCGGCCAATGTGATTTTTATTTTGGCAACAACGGAAGTGCATAAAATTCCAGCAACGGTGATTTCACGTACGCAGCGTTTTGATTTTAAACGCATCACGAGTTTAGATCTCATCGCACGAATGGCTTATATCCTCGAGCAAGAGGCAGTTAGTTACGAACCAGAAGCATTGGAAATTATTGCACGTACAGCCAATGGGGGAATGCGCGATGCCTTGAGTGTGTTAGATCAGGTATTGTCATTTTCCGATGATATGATCACGGCGGAAATGGCTCGCCAACTGACCGGCACCCTCAGTAATGAGCAAAAGATTACCTATGAAACGCAACTCTACCAGCAGGAGACGGCAGAGGCTTTGAAAACATTGCGTGCAATTCTTGCTGATGGTAAAGAAGCTAGCCGTTTTATCGAGGAACTCTTGTTGTTCACACGTGATGTGATGATGGCTAAGGAAGTCGGCGCTAAACAAGCTGTTGACTTGATGCCAAACTACGGCGATGAATTTTATGCGCTAGCAAAAGCCGTATCCGTTGACTTTCTCTATCAAGTCATGCAGACATTCAAAAACACTCAGAGCGAGATCCGTTTCAGTATGCAACCAAATATTTATTTGGAAGTGGCAACGATTCGTTTGAGTCAGCGAGGAATGGCTGATCCGGTGCAGACACCGGTTGCATCACAACCAATGCCAGCTTTGCCTGATCAGGTGGCTCAGACTATTCAGCAATTACAGCAGGAAGTGCAGTCCTTGAAGTCAGCGCTCACTAAGAGTGGCGGTCGATCAGCGACGAAGAGTGCTAGTGCGACCACAAAACGGAGTACTAAGACGTTTGAACCGCAGTTGGGCTTAATCTATCAAACGCTTGCTGAGGCCACCAATACGGATAGAAACCATATTGTGGCCGTTTGGGGGAGCGTCATTGAACAATTACCGAACGTGCAGAAAGCGCTGCTTCAACAGACGGAGCCGGTTGCTGCTAGCAGCACGCATTTTGTGGTATCGTTCCAATATCAAACGCTCTGTCAGCAGGTGGCAACAAACCCAGAGATTCAACAAGCAGTGGCTGAGAAGATTCAGCAACAAACGGGCCATCCCGGGAAAATGCTTGTGTTAACCGATGAGCAGTGGCATGATGCCCGCCAGACGTATGTCAAAGCTTACCGCGAAGGCAAGCAAGCGGAATTGATGGCTGGAAATACAGCCGAAGAAGAAACATCAAAACAAACCTTCCAAGACACAGTGACATCGGAAACGGAGAGAGAATTTTCTTCTACAACAAATAGAGATACTGAAGCGATAACGTCAAGTGCTGCCGCTAGTGCGCCTAAAGCACAAGAACATGCGGAAAGCACGGATATTGAACAGGAAACTGTTAATACACTTTCAGACAGCACAGATCATGAACCAGTAGAAACAAGTGGTTCTTCAGGGAACGCAGAGCAATCCACAACCCGTCTTTCTTCAGACAACACAGAACGCCCCGAGGACCATGCGCTAAAGGACACAGCCGATGATTTACTGCTGAGTGAAGAAGAGGCAGTCGCCAAACCGCTGATCGATTTGTTCGGCAAGGATAACGTCACACTCAGCGATGATTGACATGTCTGATGGGATCTAAATGAACGGGGAATAGCGTTTTTAAACAGTAAATGAAAAACAGAAATGAGAGGAATTAGAGAATGGCAAACAATATGATGAATATGCAACAATTAATGAAACAAGCACAGAAAATGCAAAAACAAATGGAGGCTACGCAAAAAGACCTCACAAAACAAACTTTCACCGGTAAGGAACCGAGTGGGATGATCGAAGTGATTGCGAATGGTGGAAAGAAAATCACCCAAATCAAAATTAACCCAGACGCAGTGGATCCTGAAGATACCGATATGTTAGAGGATTTATTGTTAACAGCTGTGAATGACGCTTTGAACAAGGTTGATGCAGCGACTGAACAAAAATTGGGCGCGTTCACTAAAGGTATTCCTGGGTTCTAACGCTTAGCACGCACTCACCCCGCAGGTATGAAGGAGGTTTTGAATAATAATGCAATATCCTGAACCCATTGCGCGGTTGATGGCGAGCTTTCAAAAATTGCCAGGCATCGGCAGCAAAACAGCTGCTCGGCTGGCTTTTTTTACGCTGGAGATGGCGGAGAGCGACGTCCTCGATTTTGCGAATGCGCTCGTTGATGTGAAACGGGAATTGGTGAATTGTTCGGTCTGTGGCATGATTACTGAGCACGACCCTTGTGAAATTTGCAGTGATGACACGCGCGACAATACGCAGATTATGGTCGTCGAAGAATCGCGCGATATTATGGCGATGGAGCGAATGCAGGCTTACAATGGAAAATACCATGTGCTTCATGGCGTACTCTCCCCGATGGAAGGGACGGGCCCGGAAGACTTGAACATCACCGCGTTGTTGACGCGCTTGCAGGATGAAACCATTACCGAGGTCATTATTGCAACGAATGCTACGGCAGAAGGCGAAGCAACGGCGACATATCTCTCGCGATTGATTACGCCTGCTGGTATCAAAGTAACGCGGATTGCGTATGGTTTATCAGTTGGTAGCGACATTGAGTATACCGATGAAGTGACCCTCCATCGTGCATTAGAAGGGCGGCGAGAAATGTGAGAGCACACGAACAATATCCTGGCTATTTTATTACCGTCGAGGGGCCGGATGGAGCAGGGAAAACGACCCTGTTAGCGAATTTGATCCCACAACTACGTGCCCAACTGAAGGCAAAATTGGTGACCACCCGTGAACCGGGAGGCGTGCCAATTGCGGAAGCGATTCGCCAGCTGATTCTCGACAAAGAAAACACAGCACTCGATGCGCGCACGGAAGCCTTGCTTTATGCCGCAAGCCGACGCCAGCATCTCGCCGAAAAGGTGCTGCCCTCTCTGGCTTTAGGACAGGTGGTTTTGTGCGATCGATTTGTAGATAGTTCTGTGGCGTATCAAGGCTATGGCCGTCATTTAGGGGCGGATGCGGTTTTAGCGATCAATCAGTTTGCGACAGAAGGCATTGAACCGGATGTGACCATTTACTGCGATTTAAGCGCTGAAGCGGGATTGGAACGGATTCGTAAGAACCGCGGTGAATCAGAGCAGAACCGACTTGATCAGGAAGATGTCACCTTCCATCACGATGTTGTTTTGGGGTATCAATATTTGAAACAACGGGCGGGTGATCGCTTTTTGATTGTGGACGCCACACAATCCCCAGCGTCAATGCAGCAGAGCGCATTAACCCAGCTTAAGCAGCGCTTCCCCGAACTCTTTATTTAGTTGCCTGCTTGATCATTTTGAAAGGAGTAACGGTCGTGGCTTCAGGATTCAAAATCGAAGACAAACAACCCCAGCTTGCCCAAGCCATGCGCACAGTGGGGGGAAATCAGCGGATCAGCCGTGCATACTTGTTTGAAGGCCAAGCCGGTGTGGGCCAGGAAGAGTTGGCGACGTTTATGGCGGCCATGATCTTCTGTGTGGGAGATACGCCGAAACCGTGTGGCGTTTGTTCGCACTGCCAACGAATCAAAAATCAAGACTATGGCGATGTGATTTGGATTGAACCGGACGAGGGAAGCTTGAAAATTGATCAGATGCGCGCAGTGAAGCAGGATCTCTCGCTTTCAGCTATCGAAAGCGAAAGTAAAGTCTTCGTCCTCACGCAATCAGAGCGCATGACGACAGCGGCAGCTAACAGCTTATTGAAGTTTTTGGAAGAACCCAATGAAAATGTCTATTTGTTTCTCTTAACTACGCAGCGCGATAATATTCTTCCGACCATTCGTTCGCGTTGCCAGGTGGTGCATTTTCCCAGCTTGAATCGCCAGCAAGTCATTGCGGCACTCGAACAGGCTGGGTTAACCTTGGAGCGGGCGCAGCTGATGAGTGCCTTAACGAGTGATTTAACGCGTGCAGAAGCCCTCAACCAAGATGATATTTTTAAGCACCAGGTCAATAGTGCTTGGGGATGGCTATCGCTCATTCTTAAGCGTGATATTCGGTCTTTCACTATGGTAGCTAGTGAGTGGATACCATTGACGAAGGATCGAGAAGCCAACCAGCGCTTGCTAGAGCTGGTGTTACTGTATGGCGCGGATTTATTAAAATTGAAACAGAATCCCGATGCCACCGATCTGATGCAACCCACTAAACGGTCGGACTATTTGGCGGTGTTGAATTTGGTTTCACTGGAGGCACTGCTGGAAATCGTCTCATTAATTGCTCGCGTGGAAGCAATGATTGAACATCGGGTCACTGTGCAAGCTGCTTTGGAATATTTTGTGTTAACGAGTTGGGATCTATTAAAATCATTACCACTTTAACTCCAAAAAGACGTCTTTCCTGAAAAAGCGGAAGACGTCTTTCTTTTGGCTAGAATTTTTCAAAATAATAGTGATCATTGGGGCATAGCTTTTTTCAGTTCTTCTACAAATTCGGCGCTGAATGGGGCCATAGCGATGATCTGTGTGGAGCCCGCCTCACAATGGAGTTCCTCATAAAAATGCATCACCGCTTCATCCTCACGATCGACCTTCATTATGAGGGGAGTGGGCGCAACTTGGGCGATTAATTGCCTCATTAGTTCCGTTCCTAGCCCCTGGTTCTGGTAGGCGGGAGCGATGATCAATTGATCTAACTCGATCGCTTTTGCGGTATGAATCAATTCAAACCCACCGACGAGCGTTTGGCCTTGGTAGGCGCCGTATTGCGTAACGGATGGCCAGTCGCGCGTGAAGGCGTAGTAATCGCGCTTTGCGGCTTGGTAGTGGGTGCCATAGACGGCATTGCCTTGTTGTTGTAGAGCGTTATAGTCGTCCCAATTGGCGCTGGTGATGGGGAGTAGAGTGAGGGAAGATGACTCCATCGCTTTGGGCGTGACGGTTGGCGCAGTAAGGAGCACGTACTGCCCTATTTGAAAACCGTCCTCCGCCATCGCTTCGAGCGTGTCAGGCTGGATGCCAGTATTATCGGGCCAGCGAAAACTGTAATTCGTGAGTAGAATCCCCTTTTCTGCGAGTTCAAAGGCATAATCCTCGAAATAATCAAGCAGAATGTCCCATTCGGCCAGTTCGGGTGAAAAATCGAGCCAGATGGCATTGACACCTGGATCAGCAGGTGTATAGCGGTTGAACGCGGCCGAGAAGAGTTCGGTATCATCATACTCACTGGCCGCGAGGAATAAGTCGTTAAAAGTAAACATCGGCATCTTTGTCCCTTTCTACAGCGTTAGTAAAATGAATAGTGCTTCATTAGTGTAGCACGATTGTTATAAGACAACGGTGATTTTTGGATTTTAAGAAGGGATTAATTATTCGCCTGGCGACAGTGTGGTAGAATAGAAGACATCGAGCAGCCATCAACACGGGAAAAGCTTATTTCTCGTAATATCATGGGAAAGAGAGGATCGCATGGAACCAAACAAAACTAAAGAAATTTCGGCGCAAATGGATACGATGCAGGAACAATTGCAGACGATGCTCTCTCAATTAGAAGCATTAAACGCGGCCTGGGGAGAACTCGTCATCAATAATCAAGATCTGCAAACCGAGAATCATTATCTCAGGGAGCGCGTGCAGGCATTGAGTGAAGAGCTCAACCAGTCCGAACAAGCCACACACAAGGAAGAAACGCCCGGGATGTCGCCTGCCTTACAGAATTTATGGAATATCTATGAGGATGGTTACCATATCTGTAACATTTCTTATGGGCAACGCCGTCAAAAGGAAGACTGCGTCTTTTGCTTGAAACTTCTCGACCGGGAAGAAGTGCACTAGGGAGCGAATATGACAAACGAGAGTACGACTGAACGGATTGACTATTTACCAGGACAAGCGTTACAGATCATCCAAAGCGATGACACGTTTGCCCTTTCTACGGATACTATGTTTTTGGGGCACTTTACCCACGTTAGAGCACCACAGAATCAGCGGGTGCTCGATTTTTGTACGGGAACGGGTGCCCTACCTTTATTATTGAGTACGAAGACGGCGGGACAGATCGAGGGGATCGAGTTGCAACCAAAGTTAGCGGATATGGCCACGCGTTCAGTGGCGTTGAATGGTCTGTCCGATCAGATTCACATTCGCACGGGGAATATCACCGAAGCAAAAAATTGGTACCCGATCAATAGCATTGACGTCATCACCTGCAATCCCCCGTATTTTAAACGCTATCCCCATTCAACACTGAATCCGAATAGTCAAAAAGCCCTCGCCCGTCACGAAGTTGCCATGACATTGGCAGATGTTTTCGATCAAGCCAAAGTGCTATTGCGGGATAAAGGGAAATTGTGTCTGGTGCATCGCCCCGAGCGATTGAGCGAAATGCAGCAATTAGCGCAGCAGTACGGTTTTAGTTTGAAACGGTTAGGTTTGATCTATCCCCGAGCAGGAGCCGAAGCGAATACGATTTTGGTGGAGTTTATGAAGCACGGTAAGGACAATGGACTTAAAATTCTCCCGCCGATCATTGTTTATGATGAGAATAATCACTACACCAAACAGACACAGGCGATTTTTTATGGCGAAAACGACGCATAATTATTACATGTATGTGCTAGCGTGTGCAGATGGGACCCTCTATACAGGCTATACTACTGATCTCAAGCAACGTGAGCAGGCCCACCAGTCCAAAAAAGGCGCGAAGTATACGAAACCCGCTCGTCGGCACCCTGTGAAGATGATTTTTTCGGTGGCATTTCAAACGAAACATGAGGCGCTCGTTGCGGAGTACCATTTCAAGCAGCATACCCGTAAAGAAAAAGAAGCGCTACTTAAGGCTCACGGGGTAGTTGATTTTACGCCCCAAGCACCTGGGCGCATAGATATTACGAGCGCGGATTGGCTGGAACAACAGGAGGAAGAAGCATGATGGCGATTCAACGCAGTTACCAAGAAACAACAGAATGGGGAGCGCTCTATCTCGTACCGACGCCGATCGGTAATTTGGAGGATATGACCTTCCGTGCCGTGGACGTCTTGAAGACGGCTGATTTGATCTTGGCTGAGGATACTCGCCATACACAGAAATTGCTCAACCATTTCGCTATTATGACCCCGCAAAAGAGTTTCCATAAATTCAATACCCAGGAGCGCATTCCTGAAGTGATCGCTTGGCTCAAAGCGGGGCAGACGATCGCCGAGGTCAGTGATGCGGGAATGCCGGTAATTTCAGACCCGGGGCAGGCACTCGTGATGGCTTGTGTTGCTGAGGGAATTGCGGTCATTCCATTGCCCGGAGCGAATGCCGCGTTGACGGGGTTAGTGGCGAGTGGATTGTCTGCGGACACTTTCACCTTTGTGGGGTTCTTGCCTCGTCAGAGCAAGGAGCGCCGCCACGTCTTAACGCAGTATCAGAATCAAGGGGAAACGCTCATGTTTTATGAATCGCCCCACCGCCTCAAGGATGCCTTAGTGGATTGTGCGGCCGTTTTTGGGCCGGAGCGCCAGGCCTGCGTGGTGCGCGAATTGACCAAGCAATATGAGGAGTTCAACCGTGATACATTGCAAGGGTTGATCGCCTATTATCAGGAAAATAAGACGGTGAAGGGTGAAATTTGTTTCTTGGTAGCAGGAAATCCCAATCCTCAGACAGAAGCAGAACAATTAAATGATAATCTGCAGGATTTATCACTGAAGGAACAAGTCGAATGGTGGATGGCACATGACCAGATTAAGCCAAAACCCGCCATTAAAAAAGTCGCTAAACTCAATGGCTTAGCAAAACAAGCGGTCTATATGGCCTACCATGAGATTGAGGGACGGTGAGGCGTAGATGCTTTATTTAATTGGGATTTTACTGATCATCATCGCGCTGTCATTGGCCGTTACGGCACCGAGAAACTTATGGGATACGTGGCTTGGAACGGCCGGAGTGATTGTACTATTTGTAGCCGTCTCAAGGAACCCGTTCTTCGCGGAATATCGTTGGGTGAATGTGCTATTTGGGGTAGTGGATGTTCTAGTGCAGTATGTCGCCCCGCTGTTTGCTGTGATTGTGAGTTTATTCATGGTGGTCTATGCCATCACTCTCTACCGCTCAGAAGCCAATCGCTTGCAGCTGACGATTGGACTAGGGATTGCCGCGTTACTGATGGGGATGGGCCTGTTTGTTTATTATTTGGCATTCTTTGGCAATTATGTGGAACAACTGAAGTGGCTGCGTATGCCTGACTATTTGGTCGTTTACTATTTCTTCTTACTGGTGAATTTTTTAATCAATACCGTGCGTTTGTCTTTCTTGGAGGATGAATCGCGCCAGAACTATGTGATCATTCTCGGGGGAAAGATCTATCCGAATGGCACGCCGAGTGAATTGGTGTCCAATCGCTTAGATACCGCTTTGAATTACCTCAATCGGCAACGCTACCTGTATCAACATACGCCCATGGTCATTGTTTCTGGTGCGGATACGATCAAAGGCTCAGATCTGACTGAAGCGCGCGTAATGGCCAATTATTTAATGGCGCGGGGCATCCCACGTGATAAGTTGATTTTAGAAGAACGGGCCCAGAATACCCATGATAACTTCATCTATACCAAAGAAATTCTCAAGAGTCGCCACATGAATCTGGAAACCGTGCACGCCATTTACGTGACCAATTCCTTCCACCTGTACCGCAGTGAGCTCTATAGCAACATGGAGGGATTGTATCATTTCAGTGGGCTGGGGGCACCGGCGACAGTGAGGCAGTGGTTAGAGAATGGCTTTCGCGAATTTGTCGCCTTGATCTTCATGCACCGTAAATTTCATTTCTTTGTTAGTCTGATTCTGCTGGGATTGCGGTATTTCAGCTATCGTTGGATTTAATCGCTCAATTGTTTGAGTTTCCCTACCAATCATGATTAAATGAAAAGGCAGGGAAAAAGCAGAGGAGGACGCAAGTATGTGGAATGAATTTAAAGCCTTCATTGCGAAGGGAAACGTCATCGATATGGCGATTGGGGTTGTCATGGGATCGGCGTTCACCGCAATCGTCAATTCATTGGTAAAAGATCTGATCACACCGGGAATCGGGATTATTCTAGGCAACATTGATTTGTCAGGCTACAAGCTTCAAGTCTTGGGAGCCACATTTGGGGTTGGGAACTTCGTCAATGCTATTATTTCTTTCTTGATTATTGCGACGGTACTCTTCTTCATTGTGAAGAGCCTGGCTGTGGTAGAGAAATCACTCGCTAAGAAGGAAGCTGTTGAGGAAGCTGCCCCAACGCCACCAACCAAGGAAGAAGTGCTGTTGACAGAGATTCGCGACTTGTTGCGCGACCAACAGCAAAATAATAAACCATAAGCGCTGATATAAAAAACGCCACATCAATTTCTCGCGTTAGGAGAGGTTGATGTGGCGTTTTTTAGTTGAAAGTAATATAAGGATCGGGGCGGTAGGGTTCGGTCGGTAATGTTGGGATTTCATCCAACGCCAATTTGGCCAACTCATGACCGATCAGAGGACCAGTCGTTAATCCGCTTGCCCCCAAACCACTGGCGACGTATAAATGTGGATAGTGCGCCACTTCGCCGTAGAACGGGCTGAAGTCAGAAGTGTAGGCGCGTGTGCCCACCTTGATGGCGTCATAGGCCATCGTAGCGAGATCAGGGAGAAAATCCTGAACGCTTTCAAGGAGGGGGTGTAACACGGCCTCATCAACGGTGAGATCATAGCCAACGTTCTTCTCGTGGGTAGCGCCGAGGTAGAGGGTACCAGCTGGATGTGGAATAATATCCGCAGCACTCTCCGGCATAATCAAAGGCCAATCTTTGGTTTCTGTACGGTTGTGATAGACGGCGAGCTGTCCTTTTTGAGGGACAATATCAACCTCACAGGGAAATTCAGATAAAACGTGGGGTAGCCACGCTCCTGCCGCCACAATGACGCGCTCAAATGCTGTGCCGTTGATGAGGAAAGGCGCAGCTTGAGGTGAGAGAGTGGCATGCGTTGCTTGCACCTGCAGTCCATTGGCTTGCGCCGCTGTGAGGAGATCTGAACAGAGTAAGGCGCCATCGATCACCGCTCCCCCTTTGACGGAGAGCACCTCATGATCATAGTGGAATTCTGGGAGACGCTCGCGTTGTTCTTTTGGGGTGAGGATCACTACCTCTTGGATCAGTGGAGCTTCCTGTTGGCGCTGTTTGACGAACGCGTAGAGAGAGGCAATTTGATCAGGACGTTTCTTTACTAACCATGTTTCTCGTTGTTGGTAGGCATTGGAATGGATACCCTGCTCAGCAAGGTCATGGAGGAAAGTAGGGAAGAAATGCGCGCCTTTATTGGCAAGCTGGTACCATGCCTGATTGCGCCGCTTAGAAAACCACGGACAGATAATACCAGCTGCTGCTTTGGTAGCTTGACCAGTCCCCTCATCGAAAAGCGTGATCTCATGTTCGGTTTGGCTGAGGTAAAAAGCGGCAACGGAACCGACAATGCCACCGCCGATAATCGCTATTTTCATATTTGAACTCCCTTCGCTTTGTGCAAGTGAGCTATTGAATGATTTAGTTATCCAATAACTGCTGTGGAAAAGTGACTTAAGTTGCTTGCCATCGCGCTAAGACCATAGATACGATACGGTTGGGTTAGTCTTTATCCGTAGCCTCTTGTTCGTTGCTGGCATCCATTGTTGTCTCTGTTGCCTTGCCCATCACACGGCGTTGGCGTTCGGCCTTAGAATTTGGTGTCGTATTTTTACTTTCGCGCGTTGTTTCTTCGGCTTTTGGCTCCATCGCTGTTACTTTTGGGTCATTGTCTTCATTTGGAGCGCTAGCTGACTTGGCAGTAGTCTTTTTTCTTTTGGAGAAAGACCACCAGTGTCGTTTTTTCGTAGTTGAATCAGCTTTTTTCTCGCCTTTTTCAGTAAGCGGCGTTTTTTCTTCAGCCTTTTTGTTTTCTTCAGTCGTCAGCACGTTCCCTGTGTCTTTTTCGGCAACTGGCGCGTCTTTTGCTGTTATTTTGCGTTCCGTTGGTGTGTGTTTGTTATCAGTAGCAGACTGGGCTGCTTTTTTGGTGGCGGAGGTGGCTGCTCGCTTAGCGATCGCTTGTTCCAGGCGCTCGGTGATGGCAAAGCGCGTCTGCAAGAATTGCGTCACACCGTAAATCAGCGCCATCCCCCAGATGAGCCAGACCGGGACATTGAAGATAAACACCTGGTAGGAAAGGGACAGATAGGGAACGAAAATAAAGAGCACGCCCATAAAAATCCCCCCCAACAGCAGCAGGAGATTCGGCAATTTGCGCCATTCTGTGCCATATGCGGATTGGTGGATGAATTCCATCACGAGGAAAATCAATACCATCGCGAGCACGACCTGGAGTGGCAGACCGAGTAGACTGATCGGGACGGGCATATTAATGGCAGCGACAAAGGTATGATGCAGTTGCCAACCGCGAATGGCGATGAAGAACGAGTACAGCAGGAATGTGACGCCGATAAATAGCATCAACGTAGGGAAAGAACTGCCGAGCTTTTCATCGAAGCGCGGAGCCTTGGTTTTGCGCAGAATAAAGCGCGCATACGCATCCGGATCCGCATGCAGATAGAAATCAGGATGGCTATCGAAAGCCTGAGCGTCTTCTAAATGGTCGATCAGATGCTTTAGATATTGTTCATTGTCATAGGTGAGATCTGCTTCAATATATAAGTAAGCTTGGCATTGAAAGAAATAATGGCGCCAGGGCTGTTTCAATTGGCGCGCCCGAGCTTGGTTTTCGCGGGCAATCTGCCAAGCTTTTTCGCGTTTTGTGAGACGTTTTTCCAAGAAGAAGTCCTCCTTCAAGCAAGATGATGTCTGGATTGATTATCCAGGCGATTACAATGACTATTCTAGCTTAAGCGCGGAAAAAATGCATCCAACCTTATGCAAGCTTTGCAAGAGAAATAGGGAAATTATGCTATACTCAAAGAATGAAAAGGTTTTATCTGACCGATCTACGAAGCATGAGGAGTGTTTATTTATAATGAAGGGCTTAAAGTTTAGTACGGTTAAAGCAGGGCTGCTTGCCACTATTGAAAATACGGATCTCGTTACCTGTATTGTCGGGCATGCCGGCATTGGGAAATCACAACTAGTGCGAGGAATTGCTGAAGAAAAAGACTATTTCTATCGGGAATTAACTTGTTCGCTCCTGCAAGAGGGGGATTTGGCGTTTCCTAGAATTGCGGATGACCGCGTGATTTATATTTTGAATGAAGCTTTGGTGGATATTATGGCTTTTTGCGAGGCGCATCCTGATCAAGGGGCAATTCTATTCCTCGATGAGTTTAACCGGGCGAGCGTTCAGGTGCAGGCAGAATTGATGAACCTCGTGCTCCAGCGCGAAGTGATGGGCACTCATCTGCCTAAAAATTGTTACCTGGTGTTAGCGATGAACCCTAGCAGTGACATCGAAGGCTTTGAGGCGAGCGACTATGCGACTACAGCCGGGGATGCAGCGATTAATGACCGCACGATGCGCATCCGTATGCGTGCGGATTTAACGGATTGGTTAGAGAATTATGCCAACACGTGGGTGAATGGACGTCCTCGCATTTATCCAGGGGTTAGCGCTTTTCTTAGTGAAAGCGGTGAGGAAGCTTTCCTCGTGGTGGATGAATCTAAGGACAAAAACCCTACCCCGCGCGCCTATGAACGGGTGTCGACCTTTATCTATCAATTGATTGATCAAGGGCTTAACATCCAGGATCCGGCCCTAGCTCCGTACTTGCTTGAGGGCATCCAAGGGTCGATTGGGGAACATTATGGTGAAGCGTTATTTGAACGGATTACCGGGGACTATACTTATATCACGGCAGATGAATTTCTGAGCCAGACAGGGACGACCAATACGGCGGAGTTATTGCGGACGTTTGCTGATATGGCGGAGATTCGGAAGAAACAGGTCATTTTAGATCTGCTCCATCATATTGTGAATGATGAAACGGCTCGCACGGACATTGCGGTGGCTTCGCGTTACGTCGAATTGCTGAAACAGGTCAATAAGGAGACTTTCGCTGCCTTCCTCTATCAACTAGTCAATCAAAAATTTGCCGATGATGATCCGAAACATGCGGCCTATGAAGAATTCAGCGACACGCTCTATCGGGAAGATAGTGACGGTCATTCGATCACGGGACTTTATGAGATGGTGCTGGCGAATAACCAAAGCTACTTGAGTGAATTGTAAAAGGGGGCAGTGTGATGGCAAACACAGAAACATTGCCTATTCAATTTCAACGACTCAAGAATATCTATTCTGAGTACTTATTGGATCAACGTGAAGAAGAAGGGGAAATGGTCGATGTTTTGCGGGCGCCCTCCGCTATCGAACAGGCAGCGTTTGACCAACAAACGGCGGCTTTTGTCGAAGGACTCATCGGTAGTCTGATTTTCAGCTTTCGCAATGATAATCATCACCTTGGTAGCGGAACGGATCCTTTTTTTGCGAATCTATTGGCACATTGCCAGCGCGAAATGGATGTCACGCTCAAGTCACCGACCATGATTGGTTTTGACACAAATGATCAGTTGGTGCTTAGGATTAATGCTTTGCGCTTTATCGGAGTATGTGCATCGGCTCAAGAAGCGCGCGATTTGATTCGCCATGAGTGTTTTCACTTACTCTTTGAGCATTTGGATACGTACCAGAGTGCGATTGCAGATCCGACGCGGCGTGAGTGGGTGAGTTTGGCAACTGACGTACAGATCAACCAGAATCTCAATCACATGCCACAGGGGAGCGTCACGCTCGAACAGGTGGAAGAGACGGTTGGGCATGCGCTCGATCCATTTGAGAGTTCATATTACTACTACACAGAATTGAAGCAGGCAGCGCAAGAAGAACGCACACGCGAAGAACAAGCCAAATCTGAGGAAGAACAGAATGGCGAAGGAGCGAGCACGGGAGCAGGGCTCGGTAATGAGTCAGCCAATGCCAATCAGGAGGGCGATGGGAAAAAGCCCGGTGGAATGAGCCTGAATGAGGGTGATACCAACCAGGCGAATGACCAGAATGGCACCTTGACGATTGGTGCGCGTGACCTGCAAAATGAGGAGCGCCACGATCAATTTCAAACGGACAGTGATCACCGCCAATTGCAGGAAAATACGGTCAAACAAGCCATCAAAGACGCCTACCAGCACCTCAATGAGCGCCAGCGCGGTGATTTAGGCAGTCGGGTGGAACAAGCCGTTAAGGCCATTGACAAAGCACCTACCCTGGATTGGCGCCGGCTCGTTAAACAAGGGTTCGGGCGCTTGCCACGTGGCTACCATGCGACGAAGAAGCGCATGAATCGTCGCCAGCCAGAGCGCCTCGATCTCTCGGGACGCCAGGTGGATCACAGCGTGGAATTGTTGGCGTTTGTGGATACCTCTGCTTCGATGAGCGAGGAGGAATTGGCATATATCCTTGGCGAGCTGAGAAACATTGCGCAGCAACTCGCTTCGCCGGTGAAGGTGATTCAAACCGATAATGAGATTAAGCGTGTGGACGCATTGAATGCCGTTGATATGTCGAACATCATGTACAAAGGACGCGGCGGGACACAGTTCACCCCCGCCTTTGAATGGTTGCGTCAGCATGGATACAATAATCACAATTCGATCAGTGTCTACTTCACCGATGGCTTTGGTGAAACAGAGGGGAGCCTCAAGCGTCATGGTTACCGCAATATGTATTGGGTGCTCGTTGGTGACAGTTTGAGTGACTTGTCTGTAGAATCGTTTGGGCGCGCTTATCTGCTGATCAATGACCCCAAATATGTGAAATCCGGGTTAGCGAAACCGAATGACAAATGGAAGGGCGGACTGTAGTGAAGATCTTTGGAGGTAGGATAATAATGACAGCTAGTCGCTCCATGGCCAGGAGTGCGCTATAGAGAGAAGAGGGAGGTAGCAGATGATTTCATTGAAGGATCGCATGGACGCCCAATTTATTTTCCGAGGCATGGATGATCCCGACAAACAATTGCAATTTGCATTAAAACTCAAAGAAAACGGTATTACGGCTGAAGAAGTCAGCGAATGGGTTGGTGACGATCAACAAGAACTTGGATTGCGTATGGCGTTAGTCAGTTTCGATCAGGAGAGCAGTGGTAATCTGAATGACCGACGCAAACGCGAGATTCTTAATCTGTTGTTAGCAGAGGACCTCAGTCAATTGGCCGGGTTTCATTTCTTAGTGATCAATAGCGCCTTTCATATGTTTGGGAAACTCACCTTGCGTCGCATGCAAAAGACGCTCCCCGAGCAATACCATCAGCTGGTAGAACGGGCGATTGCTGCTTTTCCTGCGTCAGAAGAGCGCTTGCTCGGTCTGTATCAGGATTATGAACAACAAACGCAGGGGTAGAGAATTCAAAGAGAAAAATGCCGTATCTTTTACGAAAGCGTAAGAGATACGGCATTTTTGTTAGTACGTGCGCAGTTTGCCGGCACGCGTCATTTTATGAATATCTTGTAGAATAGGGTCGAAGAGGTTGATATGATCGTGGTTCTTGCCAGGATAGAGTTCATTCGGGAAGAAAATACGCTCATCTCCCAGTTCTTGGCCGGTGAACGCCTCGATTAATGGGCTTGCCTTGGATAGTTCCCGGCAGGTACCGTCTTTTTCGATCAATTCGATTTGGGTTCGCGGTTTTTCCTGGGTTGGACGATACAAATCGTATGGCAGGTCAAAACTGCTATTGTCGGCCACATAGTAACGAATATCGTAACCAAGAGCGGCGATTTTTTCCTTGAGTTGATCGACGGTTGCTGCCTGGTCATTGCGATCATAGATGACGGATTTGAATGGTTTACGGTTGATGAAGCGGTTGGCGAGATCTACTAGGATCGCATCGTCGCTGTAGGCAATCCACTGCTGGAAGTACGTTTCCATCACTCCATCATCCAAGCGCAAGTAGTCCTCAAGTGTCCAGTTGTTTTGGAAAAATGGGACTAAGAACGGTGAATAACGTTCAAAGAAATCCGCTGAGCCAGCAAAAAGATCATTGGCCCGCGCGAGCAAGCGATTGAGGATGACTTCCATCGCACGCGAAGCGGGGTGGAAGTAGACCTGCATGTACATTTGATAGCGACTCACGATGTAGTCCTCCACCGCATGCATGCCGGCATAGCGGAAGATAATGCCATCTTTGTAAGGGCGCATGGTACGCAGAATCCGCGTCATGTCGAAAGTGCCATAGTTCACACCTGTGTAGTAGGAATCGCGCAGCAGGTAATCCATACGGTCAGCATCACATTGGCTGGAAATCAACTGCACCACCTGTGGATTAGGATAGGTGTGGTTAATCACCGCTGCGACGGCATTGGGAAATTGCGGGTTGACTTGAGCGAGTATCTTGTGAACTTCCGTCGCTTCATTTAAAATAATTTCGCGCGTAATGGCTTCGTGATCGGTGCCGAAAATCTTCTCAAACGTATGTGAAAAGGCGCCGTGACCGATGTCATGCAACAAAGCGGCACAGAGTGTGGTGAGCCGTTCATGATCATCCCACAAGCCATCACCAGCCACTTGAGTAGGGTAATTACGTTGGAAATTATCACAAATGCGACGCGCCACTTCGTACACGCCGAGGCAGTGACCGAACCGATTATGAATCGCTCCGTGGAAGGAAAAACTGTTGGGACCGAGTTGTTTTACTCGGCGCAAACGCTGAAACTCCTTGGTATTGACCAGATCTAAAATCGTCTGATGTTCGATATGAATATAATTATGAACCGGGTCGCGAAAAACTTTTTCGGGGATCCGGCCGAATTCAGGATCAACTAACATAGCCGCTTCCTTTCTAAAATAAGTGATGAGTTAGTCATGCAGCCGTTCATTGCGGCGCGCCATGGCTTCGATGTGTCGGGCTAGTGCCGCATCGCTCAGGGAGAAATGTTCGATCTTACTTCCCTCTATGGCCTGATAGGTAGCTAACAGTTGGTCGATAAACTGGCGGGTGGTAGCGAAATTTGGAATCGTTGCGCTGAGGTTCGCCATGCTATCAGGATCAACATTAGGATAGTTAAGTTTGGTAGGTTCGCCCTGGATGCCTTGGCGATAGAAATCACGGATCAAGGCGCCACGGTGATATTGATCACCGGCAATGGAGAGATAAACATATAAACCAATCGCATTCCCTACGCGACGTTGGGCCAGACCGGCAATTTTTTTACCATGCAGGCTCAAATCATACTTTCCTGGGCAGTAGGAAGTTTTCACTTCGCCAGCGCTGAATGCTTCGCCATATGGTTTAACGAGCGCGTTTAATAGCGTGACGACGACTTGATACGCTTGGAAAATATCCGGCTTCTTGGCTGTAGCGTGGAACAATAGGGTGAAATTGATCACCTCAGGGTCGCCTACTACCGCCAGTCCCCCCGCTGGCCGAATTACAGGGGTGTAACCGGCGCGTTTGAGGACGTCCACGCCTGCCTTAAAATGCGGGATACGCGTATCCTGCATCCCGAGAAAGACAACAGGCTCAGTAGGCCAGAAATGGAGCGCCACCGGAAAAGGGAATTTTCCTGCATTCATCTGGTGGAGAATCGTATCATCAATAGCGAACGTTTCCTGAATGGACGCTTGTGTTTCGAACCGCTCGATGACACCCAATGTATAAGGGGCGTGATCAGTGGTAATAACCTCTTTGAGTAACATGCAATTGAAATCCTTTCCATCTAAGCGGGTTTAGTATAGCATAGTTTGCTTGTAGCGGCAGAAGGGAGAAGACTCCCTCTAATCGAGCGTATTTTATCACGGAAATTGCAAAACAGTAAAATGAATCAACAGTAAATAGAAAGGATGGATGTCGTGTCACGTCACATTATGAAACCACAGCCAATCACTATTCATGGGCACAATGAAATGGTGCAGGCTGGAGAAACAGAACAGGTGAATTTTGAAGTAGCAGGCAAGTACTATCAGATGCGGCAAGCCCTCTACCTCGAATATCAAGAGGAAAATGCAGGGCAGACTGTCGATGTGCGGATCAAGATTATTCCCGGCGATGGTATGGTTATCCGCCGCAGCAGTAAAGAACTCGTTAGTCAGTTGCCGCTCCTTACTAAGAGCGAAAACCGCGTGCATTATACCTTGGCAGAGGGTTATCAAATTGAGCTGTATGCCGAAGTCGCCCAGTTCAAACATGAAGAACAAAAACCAGGCAGTGGTCGCATCATCTGCAACTATACGCTCAACCATGCGAATGGGGCTGAACTTGGGAAATACGGATTAGAATTGAAATATCGTTCGTAAGTAGTGTAGAATGATAGGGAGTTTATTTAGGATAATGCGGAAAGGAAGGCTGTGTCAGTGAATTTACAGCGTTTAGATCACCAAAATAAAAACGAGCTCTCAATGATTGAAGTCGCTCATGAAATCCTTGCTGAAACCAACCAGGTGCATGATTTCACCAAATTGTTGGAAGCCGTTCAGGATTACTTAGGCATGAGTGACGATCAATTGGAAGATCGCATGGCAGACTTCTATACAGAATTAAACAGCGATGGGAGTTTCATTTCTCTCGGCGAAAACCGTTGGGGCTTGCGCTCTTGGTATGCTGTTGACTCCATCAACGAAGCCATTGTCGGCACGCTCGATGATGACGATCTGAAATCGAAACACAAAGCCCGTCGTCGTAAGACGAATGTCTTTGCCGATGGTGAAGATGAAATGATTGACTACAACACCGACGATCCCGAAGATTACGATGAGTATGAAGACGAAGAGGACATCGATGAGGATTACGATGACGATACGGATGACGATATGTCTGATGATCGTGATCGCGATGATGATACGGATGATGACGATGACGAATTGAGCTCATACAAACAAGACCTCGAAGAATTGGGCGATGACGATGATGACGACCTGCCTGATGATGGTTTAGAGGACGGCTTGGAAGGAGACTTAGCCGTTATCAGTGATGATGATGACGATGATGACTATGGCCTCGACCTCGACGATGATGACGATGACGCTTAGCAGCGCATCTTAAAATCAGCCCGTGTGCGGCTATCACATGTGAAGCATGTGGTAGCCGTTTTTTGTGCGTGAGTTTAAGAGATGAACGGCACCGCTAGAAAATCAGATAGAGCGATTCCAAGCCATCACCTAAAACCTTCTTTAACGTGATGAATGTCCTTAAAATCATGACAAAGGAGTAATGTTCGGAAATAGAGGTGAGAGAAATAGGAATTTTTCATGGCTTTTTCGAGAAAAGTAGGGTTATAATAGCGATGA
This sequence comes from Aerococcus sp., assembly GCA_030528155.1. Taxonomy (GTDB): domain Bacteria; phylum Bacillota; class Bacilli; order Lactobacillales; family Aerococcaceae; genus Aerococcus. Next base: position 61,195 of record JAUMZL010000002.1, on the reverse strand, counting down.
CGGAAAATGACCATATGTAGTGGTTGAGTAGTAAATAACCTATTAAAGCCCTAAATGTGGGACTATTTTCCTAGCAGACAGACTAAAAAACAATGTGTTTCTTCATTTTAGGGACGAATAATGCCTAGATGAGGGCGAGTTAAACGTTTGACTTCATTCTTTAGAGCGTTCGTGTTTTTGTTTGAATTTAGGTGATTGATGAACAATATCGTCCTGTTTTCTCTGCAAAAACTGAAAGAATTTGCAGTTTTTAAGAGAAAAGACACTTCAAGGGTGCTGACACGCCATTTGGTCGGCGAATAATCTTTTGCTGAGGGTGATTTAGTGGGTACCATATCGGAATGAAATACATTAAACTAGTGATGACTGTGATTTTTGTAGGAATGACCGAGGAGGGAAACAGTGGAAGTACAGTTTAAGAATGTATCGATGCAATATGCAAAAGGTGAACGTATGATTTTGGATGATATTAATTTCAAAATCGATGATCACCAGCTGGTATCGATCCTAGGACCATCAGGAAGTGGGAAATCCACAACTTTGATGTTAATTTCTGGCTTAATTTTTCCAACGAGTGGCCAAATCTTTTTCGATAACGATGAGGTGACGAATTGGGATGCTGTAAAACGGAAAGTAGGAATGGTATTCCAAAACTACGCGCTCTACCCACACTTGAACGTGCGCGATAACATCAGCTTTCCATTGAAAATGGCGGGCATGAAGAAAGAAGAACGATACCAACGTGCTGAAGAACTCGCACGCCTCGTTCAAGTGACCGACCATTTGGATAAACAACCGAGCCAACTCTCTGGGGGACAACAACAGCGGGTGGCGATTGCTCGCGCCTTGGCGAAAAAACCAAGCGTACTGCTGATGGACGAACCCCTGTCTAACTTGGATGCGAAGTTGCGTGTGGAAATGCGTGAAGAAATTCGCCGGATTCAACAAGAAACCGGGATTACGACTGTCTTCGTTACCCACGACCAAACGGAAGCTTTATCCATTTCCGACAAAGTGTTGGTGCTCGATAGCGGGAAGATTCAACAAGCGAGTCATCCACAACATCTCTATGAAGATCCAGAAAACCTATTTGTGGCGCAATTCCTCGGAACGCCAGAAATCAATATCTTCACCCTGGATTCATTAAAAGATACCCTATCAGACGCCCTCTACCAACAAATGCTTGATAGCCATGTTCACCATGTCGGGATTCGTCCAGAAGCTTGGAAACGCACGGATAATGCTCAAGCATTGGTCAACGGTGTCGTTAAACAAATTGAAATTGTCGGTAAAGAACGCAATGTGGAATTGGAACGCGGCGACGGGCAGCGGGTTCGAATTGCTGATTTACCAGTAGACTTCAACATTGGTGATACCTTACATCTCAATGTTGAAATGAACCACTTCCTCTGTTTTGACCAAGAAGGACGGCGGGTGAAAACACTATGATGAATGAAACGCCAACTTGGCGTCGCACCGGACAGGCTTTTCTTTACTTATTGCCGATGCTTGTCATCGTTATTGTGTTTAACTTTTATCCTATCATTAAATCGCTAGCAATGGCGTTTTATGAAAACTATGATATTTTTACCGACCAAGCAGAAAGCTACGGGGTGGGGAATTTCCAAACCCTCTTCAAGGATCCAGAATTCTACCTGGCTTTGAAGAATACCTTCATCTATGTGATGGTCGTTACCCCGATTTCGATTGTGCTCTCTTTGAGCTTGGCCGTCTTGATCAATGGCATTAAACGCCTGCAATCATTTTTTCAATCCGTGTATTTCTTACCATTTGTTACCAGTACCGTTGCTATCTCCATTGTTTGGCGGTGGTTATACCACTCCAACTATGGGTTAGTGAACTACTTCTTGGGCTTTGTAGGAATCCACGGCATCCAGTGGCTCACCGACCCACGTTGGTCCATGTTAGCGGCGATCATTATGGCGATTTGGAAGAGTTTAGGGTTTAATATTTTACTCTTCTTGGTGGGGATTAACAACATTAATCCGACATATTATCGCGCTGCGCAAATTGATGGGGCTAGTCGTTGGCAGAGCTTCACAAACATCACCCTCCCTCTCTTAGGACCAACATTATTGTTGGTAGGGGTTAACTCAGTAATCAATAACTTTAAAGTTTTTGATGAAATCTTTGCTTTGTTCAATGGTCAACCAGGACCATCGAACAGTATGGTCACGATGGTGTACTACCTCTACCAGAAGTTCTACACCGAATATGATTATGGGGTGGCTTCGGCTGCCGGGATTGTACTATTTGGGATCGTTTTGCTCTTCACGTTAGTACAGCTCTGGATCAACCGACGCTTCGTCCATTACAAGTAGGGAGGTGTCTGGATGCGTATTAAAAAAATGACGATACTGTTCTACGTTCTGTTGGCGATTGGTGCATTGACAATGATTTTGCCGTTCTATTGGATGATTGCAACTTCATTGAAGACGGCGGGGCAAGCGGTCGCAATGCCACCGGTTTGGTTCCCAGTTCCTCCAAAAATTGAGAACTACTTCGAGGCATTACAAGCTGCACCATTTGGCCGTTACTTCCTTAACAGTTTGATTGTGACCGTGTTTAGTACAACGGGCGAAACCCTCACAGCGATTCTCGCTGCCTTTGCTTTTGCTCGTATGAACTTCTACGGACGGAATATCTTATTTACCGCACTTTTGGGAACCATGATGGTACCTGGGGAACTCTTGTTGATTCCTAACTTCGTGACCCTGTCACATTTGGGGTGGATCAATACCTACCTCGCGTTGATTGTGCCTTGGTTAGCGAGTGCTTTTGCGGTATTCCAAATCCAACAACGGTTCCAATCCATCTCAGATGAGTTGTATTACGCCGCTAAGATAGACGGCAGTAGTGATTTTAAGTTTTTGTGGCAAATTTTAGTGCCAATGAGTCGTTCATCCATCGTGACGATGGTTATCTTAAAGGTAATTGGTTCTTGGAATGCATTCCTCTGGCCATTATTGGTAACCAACGACACCAGCATGCGTACACTGCCAGTGGGGTTGCAGGCCTTCACCACGGAAGCAGGGACACGCTATGAATTGCTCATGGCAGCGTCAACTATTGTGATTGTTCCAATGATTATTTTCTATTTAGTGTTCCAAAACAATATCAAAAAAGGCATTGCGAATACAGGTACGAAAGGATAACAATAATGAACAAAACATTCAAGAAGAGTTTAGTGGCATTGGTCAGTGGCTTGATGTTAAGTGCGTGTGGGGCGAACTCCGGTAGCGGAAGTAGCGACCAAGCAAATAACAATCAAAAATCTGATGAACCCGTTGAAATCACCTTCTGGCATGCGATGAATGGTCCTCACCAAGAAGCTTTAACAGAATTGACCAAAGCGTTTAATGAGTCTCAAAGCAAATACCATGTGACGGAACAAAACCAAGGAAATTATTCCGACTTAACGAAGAAAATCATGGCATCTGGTGTTTCCAAAGAATTACCAACCATGTCGCAAGCCACTCAATCCAATATTCCAGACTGGACCAAGAATAATTTAATTATCCCAATTGATGACTTAATCAAGGGTGAAGATGGCTTCTCTCAAGAGGAATTGGATGACATTTACCCAGGTTTCTTAGAAAGCGTGAAATTCAACGGTAAGACGATAGCAATGCCATTCTCCAAATCCGTTCGGGTAATGTTTGTTAATGACGATATCCTTAAAGAATACGGTGTTGATGTACCGAAAACCTTCGATGACATCAAAGCACTCGGTGAAAAAATGAAAGCTAAAGGTGACAAACGTTACGCTTTAGGTTTGGAAAAATCTGTAGATATGGAACTTGAAACCATGGCACGTCAAAATGGTGCAGACTGGATCAAGAAAGACCTCTCCAATGTTGACTTCAGCAGCGACAAAGCGTTAGAACCATTGAAATACATCAAAGACGGCATCGATGCTGGTTGGGCACGTACAGCCGGTGAAGATGGCTACATGTCTGGTCCATTCGGTCGTGGTGAAGTGGCCCTCTACATTGGTTCTTCTGCCGGGTTGGCACATATCACCCCAACAGCAAAAGAAAACAATGTGAACTGGTCAACTGCTGAACTTCCAGTTTTCGGTGGTGGCGACAAATTGACCTTATTAGCAGGGAACGATTTAACCATTTTCAAATCAGCATCTAAAGAACAACAACAAGGGGCAATTGCCTTCATGCACTTCCTCTTGAAACCGGAAAATACAGCAAAATGGGCCGTTAAGACCGGTTACTCTCCAGTTAACCGCAAAGGTGTCGCAGAAAAGACCTTCCAAGACTATCTGAAAGACACTCCACAAGCGGATGCCGCAACCAAAGAAAATGAATATGCTGGTTCGCAAGCACAATTCATCGGTTCAGGTGAATACCATGACGGTTGGCAAAAGATCCAAGACAAGATGTTAGTTGAAAACCAAGACATGAAACAAACAATGAAACAATTTGAAGATGATACCAAGAAGATCATCGAAGAAAATAACAAATAAGAGCCTGCCAGCTAGTGTGTAGCCTCTAATTATTTGTGAATCCACTCTCCCTTAAGGATGACTTAGGGGAGAGTTTTTTATTTTAAAGTAATTATTTTAATATCAGTCGTCATAAACAGTATGGTAAGATAGGGATACTTCTTGCGTTCTTTTTTCGAGGAAAAGAGCATTCACCACGCAAAATGACAGGTGAGCGTGGTATGATGAGAGCGACAGACACATCATCATGATGAAGGGTGGCGGATAGCGGTAACGATCATTGTTCACTCACTGTTTTTACATCATAGCGGATGACGCAGAGGAAATACCTAGAGGGAAGGCAAAATAGGAATGAACAAAATATTGAAGCGCAGTTTAGTGGCGATTGCCAGTGCGCTACTGTTGAGTGCCTGCTCGAGTGGCAATCAACAAGGAAAAGATGAAGCAGCTGAAACATCTAGTCAAGCGACTGAATCACCTGTTGAGATCACGCTTTGGCATGCGATGAATGGGCCCCAACAAGAAGCTTTGAGTGATCTCGTAAAAGCCTTCAATGAGGCACAGGATGACTACCAAGTCAAAGAACAAAACCAAGGAGACTATGATACCTTGGCGCAAAAGGTAATGGCCGCTGGGGTCTCCAAAGACCTACCGACACTGGCGCAGGCTACGCCCTCCAACATCGCTGACTGGACCAACAACAAATTGTTGACCCCATTGGATGACCTGATTAAGGGTGAGGGGGGATTCTCTGATGACGAATTAGCTGATATTTATCCTGGGTTTATGGACGGGGTAAAATATCAGGGGAAATTGATGGGGATGCCCTTCTCTAAATCAGTACGTGTATTTTACGTGAATACCGATATTCTCAAAGAATATGGTGTGGATGTACCAAAAACTTGGGACGACATCAAAGCACTCGGGGAAAAGATGAAAGCCAACGGAGATTCGCGCTACGCTCTCGGATTGGAAGCCGGCGTTGAGATGGAAGTCGAAACGATGGCGCGTCAGAATGGGGCGGACTGGTTTAAACCGGATCTCTCTAATGTAGATATTGCCAGTGATCAGGCGATTGCACCGCTCACCTATATTAAAAATGGCCTTGATGCTGGTTGGGCACGCTTACCAGGGGAAGATGACTACATTACCAATCCATTTGGGCGAGGCGATATTGCGACGATTGTCAGTTCGTCTACCGGTTTGGCCTACATCCCACCGCTAGCGAAGGACAGTGGCATTCACTGGACAGCAGTGGAACTACCAACCTTCAATGGCGGCGATCCATTGACCTTGTTGGCGGGGAATGATTTGACCGTCTTCAATGCTGCGAGTGATGCGCAGAAGAAGGGCGCGGTCGCCTTTATGCACTTCCTCTTGGAGCCGGAGAATACGGCGAAATGGGCGATTGCTTCAGGGTATCTGCCGGTAAACCGCAGTGGCTTACAGACGAAAGCCTACCAGGACTACCTCAATGAGCATCCCGAAGCCAAAGCGGCCACGAAGGAAGCTGAATATGCGATGGCGCAGACAAAATTCGTGGGTTCCGGTGAATACCGGGATGATTGGAAGAAAGCACAAGACCAAATGCTTTTGGAAGGCAAAGATATTCCAACGACCATGGCGCAGTTGCAGGAGCAAGCCAAACAAATTATTGAAAAAAACAATAAATAGTATCAGAAAACGCATTTTCTGAATGTATTAACAGCCCTGATGTTTGAAAAAACAAGGGCTGTTTTTGTGTGGGAAAGCTAAAAGAAAGCTGGAACAATAAAAGCTTGTGATTTGTCCAATCCCTTGCCAATTTACAGAGAATTATTGCCTGGTTTGTATTAAAATAAGAATTAGCTTATTCATTTAGTTTAAGGAATTTCCCATAGAAAGTAGGACGTGATGCGATGAAATTGACGATTTTAGAAACGAGCGATGTGCACGGCTACCTCACTGCGCAGAGTGACCGTGATATTGATGGTGTGGAGGCTTATGGTTATACCCGAACCGCAACCATGATCAAACGCATCCGCGAAGAAGCGGATCATCCAGTGTTATATATTGACAATGGGGACTCCATTCTCGGGTCACCGCTCGCTGCTTATCAGCATGGCTACAAACACACGCCTGAAGTCATTACGAAGGTCTACAATGCGATGAATGTGGATTACTGGATTCCCGGTAACCATGAGTTCAACTTTGGTCAAGAGTATCTCTTCCAAGCCAAAAATCTGTTGGATTGCCCACTGATCTGTGCCAACATCTTGGACGAATCAGGCACACCGGCACTCGGGCAACCCTACGAAATCCGTGAATACAATGGCGTTAAAGTCGGCATTCTCGGCCTTACCACGATGTATATTCCGCATTGGGAAGAACCTGAACACATTGAGGGATTGACGTTCGAATCGGCGCTGTCCTCTGCTAAACGTTGGGTGCCTTACCTCAAAGAACAGAAACAATGCGACGTCATCATCGTCAGCTACCACGGTGGATTTGCGCGCTATATCGAAACAGGCGAACAGATCGAGGAAGAAACCGGTGAGAACGAAGCTTATGATTTAGCGATGAGCGGGTTACCGATCGATGTCCTACTGACAGGACACCAACATCGCGAATTGATCGGTCGGTTGAATGATATTCCAGTTCTGCAGCCCGCATCAAAAGGCATGATGTTAGGGCGCGTGGATTTGACCATTGAACCAGAAGGCGATCATTACAAGGTTGTTGCTAGTGAAGCGGAATTGATCGACTGCCGTAAATTGCGCGAGGATGAAACGATCCTGAATATGGTGAAAGACGATGTGAAAGAAGTCCAAGCGTGGCTCGACCAACCCCTAGGCGAAGCAGCCGTTGATCTCACGGTTTCTGATTTACATCAAGCTCAAATGGAGGGACATCCTTACTTTGATTTGATCAACGAGATCCAAATGTCTGTCAGTGAAGCGGATATTTCGGCAACCTCGGCATTCAGCGATGACATCAAAGGGTTCACCAAGAATATTTCCTATCGCGATGTGATGGACAATTACCCATTCCCTAATAAACCAACGATGGTGTCCGTCACAGGGCGCGAACTCAAAGAAATTCTTGAAAAGAACGTCGAATACTTTATTTTGGATGATGACGGTGAAATTACCATCAATCCTGACTACATTTCACCGAAATATCAGGCCTATAACTACGACTTCTACACGGGGATTAGCTATACTGCTGATATTTCTAAGCCATTCGGTGAACGGATCAGTGACATGACCTATCATGATGAACCCATTGTCCCTGACCAGGAGTTGAAGATTGTCTACAACAATTACCGTGCTGGCGGTGGGGGAGACTTCCCTGTTTTGGATCAAGAACATGTCGTTGAAAAATGGGACATTGAAATGCCAGAAGTCATCGCAGATTACATCGCGAAACATTCGCCAATTGAACCTAAACCACATAAAGGCTGGACTTTAGTAAAATAGTTGAGAGAGGAGTTGCCTAGATGAAGCAGCTCCTTTTTTAGATAGATTTTAGCAAGAGTGGTGCTGTACACGCCAAAGAGGTCTTTTGTTGAAGAGTAGCGCTTATTGTTAGCAGAGTTTGCCTAGTAATGATGTTCGTTTTCGTTCGGGGGAATATGCTAGAATAAGAGGGAATACATCGGAAAGGATGAACGCAACAAGATGATTGATCGTTATACGCGCAAAGAAATGGGAGACATTTGGTCTTTACAGAATAAATATCAAACTTGGCTGGAGGTTGAAATTCTTGCTGTCGAAGCTTGGGCCGAACTCGGCGAGATTCCAGTTGCAGATGCCAAAAAGATTCGCCAAAATGCTAGTTTTACGGTAGAACGTGCCCAAGAAATTGAGCAAGAGACCCGTCATGATATGGTGGCATTTACGCGCACCGTGTCCGAATCGCTCGGAGAAGAAAAGAAGTGGGTACATTATGGACTCACCAGTACGGATGTGGTGGATACCGCTCAGGGCTACCAATTGAAACAAGCCAATGACTTAATCCGCAAAGACTTGGCACATTTCCTCCAAGTGTTGAAGGAAAAAGCCCTTAAATACAAAGACACCGTCTGCATCGGGCGGACCCACGGCGTACATGCTGAACCCACCACATTTGGGATGAAGTGTGCGCGTTGGTATTCCGAAGTGAAGCGCGACATTGAACGTTTCGAACATGCCGCTCGCGGTGTCGAAGCGGGTAAGATTTCCGGGGCAGTAGGGACGTTTGCGAATGTGCCACCATTCGTTGAAGAATATGTCTGCGAACATCTCGGTACGCGGCCGCAAGAAATTTCAACGCAAGTATTGCCGCGCGACCTGCATGCGGAATACATTGCGACATTAGCGTTGATTGCGACAACCATTGAAAATATCGCGACCGAAGTCCGTGGCCTACAGAAATCTGAGGTGCGTGAGGTTGAGGAATACTTCGCCAAGGGACAAAAAGGGTCCAGCGCCATGCCCCACAAACGCAATCCAATTGGCTCAGAGAATGTGACAGGTTTAGCGCGCGTTTGTCGTGGCCATGTGGTGACCGCTTATGAAAATATTTCACTCTGGCATGAACGTGATATTTCCCATTCATCGGCAGAACGGATTATTTTAGCGGATACCACCATCTTAGTGGACTACATGTTGCATCGCTTCAGCAATATCATGGCGAATTTGACTGTCTTTCCAGAAAATATGAAGCGTAATATGCAGGCAACTCACGGTTTGATCTTCAGTCAACGGGTCTTACTGAAGTTGGTGGATCAAGGATTGTCTCGTGAAGCAGCATATGACCTCGTGCAACCGCTCACCGCTAAGAGTTGGGACGAACAGGTGGATTTCAAGGCCCTTGTTTCCACCAATAAGGACATCCAAGCGGTCTTATCACCAGAAGCGATTGATGATGCCTTTGACCCAGCTTATCACTTGCGTCGGGTTGATGAAGTGTTCCGTCGTGTCGGATTGATGGAAGACTAAGCAAAAAAAGCCAGCCACTGTGCTGGCTTTTTTGGGTAAAACGGCATTCTGTCGCTGAAAACTGTCAGGTGTCTATTTGTCAAAAGCAAAATAGGTGTGATAAAATGTAGACAATTTTGGATAGTGAATGAATCATCTATGAGCGACCCGTGACATGAAATTACCCATGTGTCAGCGATGGTCGCAAGCTTTTCCCAAAGGCTATCTCACTTATGGCTTAGAGCCATTCCTCTTTTTCATGAATCATCCATAGTAAAGTAGCGAAAGGAATAAAAAATGAAAAGATTTGTCATTAATGGCGGGCGCCCACTCCAAGGTGAAGTGACCTTGAGCGGAGCGAAGAATAGTACGGTAGCGCTTATCCCAGCAGCGATTCTCGCCGACTCCCCCGTTGTACTCGAAGGTGTGCCGGACATTCAAGATGTGCGGGCATTGATGGCGATTTTGCGTGATTTTAATGTGGACGTTGCTTTTGAGGACGGAACGCTGACTATCGATCCAACCAATATGGTGAATATCCCGATGCCAGAAGGAAAAATCCAGAGTCTGCGCGCGTCTTATTATTTCATGGGCGCACTGTTGGCGAAATATGGCACGGCGACGGTGGGGTTGCCAGGCGGGTGTTCGATCGGTCCACGTCCGATTGATCTGCATATCAAAGGCTTTGAAACGCTCGGTGCCGAAGTAGAAACACGTTTCGGGGCAATTGGTCTCGATGCGCCGAGGGGATTACGCGGTGAAGAAATCTATCTCGATGTGGTGAGCGTCGGGGCGACCATTAATATTATGTTAGCCGCGGTGCGCGCAAAAGGCGAAACGATCATCGATAATGCCGCTCGTGAACCGGAAATTATCGATGTGGCAACCTTATTGAACAAGATGGGCGCAAAAATTCGTGGTGTGGGGACTTCCACCATTCGCGTAGAAGGCGTGGACGAACTGCATGGAGTGACGCACCAGATTATTCCTGACCGCATCGAAGCGGGAACTTATTTGACTGCAGCAGCAGCGATTGGGCAGGGTGTGACCATCAACAATGTTATCGCGGAACATATCGATGGTCTGCTCGCTAAAATGGGTGAAATGGGTGTGAAAATGGATGTCTATCCCGACGCTATTTATGTGCATCCTGCCGACCATACCTTGAAGATGGTGAATGTGAAAACCATGCCTTATCCTGGCTTTGCGACAGACTTGCAGCAACCGCTAACGCCCTTATTGCTACTAGCAGAAGGGCATGGCACCATTCGCGATACGATCTATCCTAAACGCGTGAAACACGTCCCAGAACTGCAGCGGATGGGGGCGGTGATTGAGGTACACAATGATGACATTCATATCAAGGGGCCAAATACCCTGCACGGCTCGGAAGTCACCGCCTCAGATCTACGGGCCGGGGCTTGTCTCGTGAACGCCGCGTTAATTGCGGATGGCGAAACCATCGTGTACAATGCTGAGCACATTTTGCGTGGGTACGACCACATTGCCGAAAAATTCAATGCGCTCGGTGCTGATATTAAACTCTTGGAGGATTAACCGCCATTGCGACAAAAAAAACAGCCGCGTGCTGTTTTTTTCATGTGAAAGGATTTTTCATGACAGAAAAAGAAGAAAATACAGCTGGAGCCCCTGAGTATGTGACACTCGAGGCGCTCCAAGCGATGCGTTTAAAAGAAATTTATAACTACGCCAAGCACTACAAAATTCCTTACTACAGCAAAATGAACAAGAAGGAACTCATTATGGCCGTGATGCGCCAACAGGAAGATGCGCAAGGCTACATTGCGGTTGAGGGGATATTAGACATCACTGGCACTGAGTACGGTTTTTTGCGCCCAATTAATTATTCTCCCAGCCAAGAAGATATTTATATTTCTACCTCGCAGATGCGCCTTTTTGGGTTGAGAAATGGGGATCTTATTTCGGGGACGGCACGCCCACCGCGTAACACTGATCGGCATCCCGGTTTGATGCATGTCTACAAGGTAAACGGCCAGGATCCCGAAGAAGCCAATGAGCGCGATCATTTCCCAGCGCTAACACCGATCTATCCCGACGAACAGATAGTATTGGAACATGACCCATCGGATATCTCCACACGTTTGATCGACTTAATGGTGCCGGTTGGATTTGGGCAGCGGGGGCTGATCGCTGCACCACCAAAAGCTGGGAAGACAATGCTAATCAAGGCCATCGCCAATGGAATAGCCGAAAATTATCCGGAAGCTGAATTAATTATTCTCTTGATCGATGAGCGCCCGGAAGAAGTGACCGACCTCGAACGTAGCGTTAAAGCGGATGTGGTGTCATCGACCTTTGACCAAAAACCAGAAAACCACGTACGTATTTCTGAACTCGTGTTGGAGCGAGCACGACGTTTGGTCGAGGATAAACGCGATGTTATTATTCTGATGGATTCCATTACCCGTCTCACACGGGCATATAACTTGGTGGAGCCACCGTCTGGACGTACGCTCTCTGGGGGATTGGATCCGTCTGCCTTTTATGGGCCAAAGCGTTTTTTCGGATCGGCGCGTAATATTGAGGATGGCGGGAGCCTGACGATTCTCGCTACCGCTTTGATTGACACGGGATCACGCATGGATGATATGATCTATGAAGAATTCAAGGGAACGGGGAACATGGAACTGATCCTCAGTCGAGAACTCTCCGAACGGCGTATTTTTCCAGCGGTGGACATTAAACGTTCCAGCACGCGTCGTGATGACCTATTGTTGCCAGCAGATGCGCAACGCGTCATGTGGGAACTCCGTAAAGCCCTAACTGAGGACACCACCGCTAATACCCAGCAACTCTTGCGGGAATTACGCCGAGTTAAAACCAATGAACAATTGATCGCCAATGTGATGACATTCCTCCACCGTGCAGATAGAAAAGCACAGGAGGCAAAAAGTATGAACGATGACGTATCAGAAACCGACTAATTTATAGAGATTTGGCGCCACTATCAGTAAAAAGGGAGGAAGACAAATGGCAAAGAACAAGAAAACCAATGTCATGCGTCTGCTCGAACAACATGACGTGGACTACATTCCACATCTCTGGAAAGAAATGAGCGATATGGATCGCTACCACAACTATAAAACGCTGGTCACCACTGGCAAATCAGGTGACCATTACGTCTTCGTTGTCCCAGCTCACGCGGAGCTCGATTTAAAGAAAGCCGCCAAGACCGTCGCTGAGAAGAACATCCATATGTTGAAACAAAAGGATCTCTTACCATTGACTGGTTATGTGCACGGTGGCTGTTCACCGATCGGCATGAAGAAAACCTTTGTGACGGTATTTGATGACTCCATGTTAAATTACGATCAGGTCAGCTTCAGTGCGGGAGAAGTCGGCAAAGCCGTTGAACTCAACCCTCGCGATGTCGAACGGGTGATCGCATTTACCTTTGCAGAGGTGCGTACAACGGAGGAATAAAAGAAAATGTGACTAAGGGCTCTCGATTATTCGAGGGCCTTTTAGTAGTTCGTGTACAAAAATAGAACGACATGTTCTGCGTAGTTTACAGACGTGTCGAGGACTGTTGAGGAAACATGATACAATGTATTTATTGAATTTCATGATGAAGTGATGGTTAAAATATATCTGGCTTTAGGCGTTGATATTGGTGAAATGATCAAAAATAGAATCACGAATGGGGGGAGTTATTTGTTATTTGAAGAAAAAATAGATGAGAACAAAAAAGAAATTGAGGAATCTATAGAAGATATCAGTTCAACAGATATTCTTGAAAATAAGATTCGGGAAACGATGCCTGCAATTTTAGATATTCTCCTCATTGACAGAACGACATCTACATCTAAGAAATCAAAAAATATCATTTGGGCCAATGAAAATTATTTGCAGTATGGTCAAAAATCGTATGCAGTTACGGCCCCAATGCTCCCAAGTCTAGTAACGGGGAAAATGGGACAGATCATCATGCCGCGTGCGCTGAAATCGCGTGAACTGCAAAAAGAACGAACAAAATCAAAGGCCGAGGTATTCACCCCTACTTGGATTGTAAAGAAGCAAAATGATGAAGTGGACAAGGACTATCAAAACGACGAGATAGAAACCTATGTTAAACGCAGATGGCTTGAAATTACCTGTGGGGAAGCCCCATACATGGCTACACGCTATGACATGGAAACGGGAAAGATTGTTCCACTTGACGAGCGTGTTGGCTTTGTTGACCGCAAGTTGAAGCGAATCAATGCTGAGGTTGAAGACAAGGCGGAATGGCAACGCTTAGTCGAAGAAGCCTATAAATCGAGTTATGGTTTTGAGTGGAGTGGGGACTCGCTCTTACTAGCAAGGGAAAACCTTCTGTATACCTACCGTGATTATTATTTTGCAAAATGGTTAGAGGAACCGTTATATGGCTTGTTTAAAGATATTGCTGAAATCATTAGCTATAATATTTTCCAAATGGATGGCTTGAAATATATTATCCCACTTTCAGAGAAGCGAGAAAAAGTCGAGAGCTATCAGCTGTCATTATTTGATTTTGATGATAAAAAACCAGCTGAAGAATGGATCATTAAACCAGGAAAACGCGTCAAATGGATGAATTGGGAAACAAATAAAATGGAGTATTTTGATAAAGGGGTCAAATAAAGATGAGTGCTATTGCCACTAGACCAGATACAACAAATTTTGAATTTTTAAAACTAGATTGGGATTTGAAAGTTCAGTATTACGATCGAGCTAAGTATGTTGAAGACTTCTATGTACAAGGAGATTTTGCTAAAGTAATCGAACAAGCTGATTTGTTTGAAAATGCCATCTTTAATTCTAATCTCCTTAAAGAACCTACTATGAAATACTCAACAGGAAATGAGCAAGAAGATGCTTTGATTCGATTGCGAGTAATTTATCAGGCCTTGAAACAAATTGCGATTAATGCTGGTCAACCTGTAAATAATGAATTTGAGAATCCAATTTCAGAGAGTATTTATCAGCCTAACGAGCGTAAAATGATCTATATTCAAACAGCAGATAACGCATCTGGTAACTGGGATGTTTATGCCGGTTCTGAAAAAATTGGTGAAACGACAGCGGATAATAGTTCTAATCCGCTAGACTTCCAGGCTAATAGTGAATTCCTCAGAAGTCAAGCCAATATGCGTATTAGATCTTATATGACGACATCAGGCGTGCCGTTTACAATCGATTGGGCAGAACTTGCATATAGACCGCAAGATAAGTTGAATCCATGGTTTGGTGACAAGGATGTTCACGAAGTTCTGAGACGCTCAAACTTTAAAAAGAATGAAGATGTTGAGGGAAACGAGTGGTGACAAGTCACTTTGGATGTAGCTAAAGAAGCAATTGCTGCAGTTAAAGAAAATCGTGAAGTAATTGATGGCCCTGTCATTGACAAGAGAAAAATAACTCTTCGTCCAGAACAAAAAGCTGCTGTTGCACAGACAAAGATAGTCTTTAAAAAGAAAGATCGTATGCTTTGGAATGCTAAGATGCGTTTTGGCAAAACCCTATCAACTTATCAATTGGTCAAAGAAGAAAGTTATCATTCTGTGTTGATTCTAACGCACCGCCCAGTCGTAGCAGATTCTTGGTTTGAAGATTTTTCAAAACTAGAAATGAAAGAAGCTGGCTATCGATACGGCTCTAAGAAGCATGAAAGCATTGAAAGCTTAACTGAGGGCGGTGGAAAATTTGTTTATTTTGCTAGTATTCAAGACCTACGCGGATCATCACAAGTTGGAGGCAAACAGGGCAAGAAAAATGAGCTTGTATTCAGCACTGACTGGGATTTGATTGTCTTCGATGAAGCTCATGAGGGAACACAAACTGAATTGGCAAAAAATGTTGAAAAGGCCATTAAAAAGAAAAATACCAAAGTCCTTGAATTGTCTGGTACGCCGTTTAACTTACTCGAGCAATACGAAGAGGACCAAGTTTATACTTGGGACTATGTCATGGAACAAAAGGCTAAATTACGTTGGTCAACAGAAAAACCAGATGAGCCAAATCCGTATGATACATTGCCAAAAGTCAACATGTTTACTTTTGAAATGGACAATAAAGAAAAATATGCCGATGAAAGCAAGGCATTTAATTTTAAAGAGTTCTTTCGTGTAAAAGAGGATGGATCTTTTAAACATGAAATTGATGTTAATAATTTCTTGAATCAAATTACAAAACAATCAGCGACCAATTATCCATATTCGACGGAAAAATTTAGAAATGAGTTAAGGCATTCTCTCTGGTTGTTGCCGGGGATTGCAGAAGCAAAAGCCATGAAAGATCTGATGGACAAGCATCCGGTTTTCGGTAAAGAATACAAAATAATTAATGTAGTCGATAACGATGACAAGGAAATCACGAGTAAAGATGACCCTGATTTAGGACGCGTTCGCAGTGCGATTAGTGATAAGCCGTGGGAGACTAAAACCATCACATTATCAGTTCGTAAATTAACCACGGGGGTAAACGTCAAAGAATGGACTGCAGTTATGTTTTTAAACAACACCAATTCTGCAATGAGCTATCTCCAAGCAGCCTTTAGAGCTCAAACACCATATTCAAATGCAGTACAAGGGCAAAAGAAAAATGCTTACATTTTTGATTTCGCACCTGATCGTGCTTTAACTGTCATGGCTGAATCAGCTGCTGTTAACTCAGGAGTAGGAAAGCGCAATACTCCAGAGCAAAAACAAAAGATGGCAAATATGCTTAATTTCTTGCCAATTATCGGTATGGATGGAAACGGAATGAGGACATTTAGCGTGGATCGCATGTTGACACAGCTTAAGAAAGTTTATGCTGAAAGAGCTGTTCGTTCAGGATTTGATGATGATAGTCTGTATTCCGATGCTTTATTAACAATTGATCCGCAAGCTGCTGAGCTCTTTGAGAAGCTCAGAGGAATTATTGGTAAGACGGGTGCAGCTAAAGGTACCAAAGCAGTTAAGGTTAACAATCAAGGACTGACTGATGAAGAATACGAAATGGCCGAAAAAGCTAAGAAAAAATCAAAGCGTCAACGTACGCCTGAAGAACAAGAGGCAATCAATAAACAAAATCAAGCGAAGAAAGAACGGCGTAATGCTATTTCTATTTTGCGTGGGATCTCAATTCGCATCCCATTAATGATCTTTGGAATGGAAGTTGATATTTCAAAAGACATCGATGTTGAAACATTCGTGAATGAAGTTGATGATGATTCCTGGGAAGAATTCATGCCAGCTGGCGTGACCAAAGAAATGTTTAGGGAGCAGGCTAAATATTATGATTCTGAAGTCTTTATTGAAGCTGGACGAATCATTAGAACAAGAGCAAAATCGTACGATAACTTATCATATACTGAGCGTGTAGAACAGATTGCACTCTTACATGGGACATTCAAAAATCCAGATAAAGAAACAGTTCTTACCCCTTGGCGTGTGGTAAATATGCAACTAGCTTCAACAATTGGTGGCTTATCTTATTATAATGATGATTTTACAGATAGCTCCGTCGATGGAACACTGGCCCTTCATTGGGTGAAACAAGAAGACACTGGAATAGTTTTCCGTGATGATAGAAAAATTCTGGAAATTAATTCTAAAACAGGACTGTATCCGTTATTTTGCGCGGCCAGCTTCTTTTTTAAACAACAGATGAAGTTTATTGACAATAGCGTGGGCAAAATCACACAAATTGATGAAGAGAATATCATACAAAACGTGTTGAAGAACAATATTTATGTGCTCGCAAAAACTCCAATGGCTAAAACGATTACTCAGAGAACTTTAGCTGGTTATAAAGATTGGGATACAAATATTCTATTCATTCCAGATCTGGTTAATAAAATCAGAAAAAATATTCGCAACGTCGAAAAAGAGATCCAGAAAGGGTTTAAGGCAATGAAATTTGATGTAGTAGTTGGGAATCCTCCTTATCAGGAAAATGATGGGGGATCTGGTTCGAGTGCTACCCCTGTGTATAATAAGTTTATTCAACTTTCTGATAGGTTATCGAGCAGATATATTTCTCTCATCACGCCTTCTAAATGGTTTGCTGGCGGTAAAGGATTAGACAAATTTCGTGATTATATGCTTAATAATGATTCAATTAAAGTGATGGTAGATTACGATAATGCAAAAGAATTATTTCCTAACACCTCAATTGCTGGTGGGGTGAACTACTTTATAATTGATAAGGATTATCATGGAACTGTGAAATTTACGAATATTCATGATGGTCGTACTACCACTTCAAGGCGAAAGATGAATGAGTTTGATACATTTGTTAGATACAATGAAGCAGTAAGTATTATCCATAAAATAGGTAACGTAGCTACTGTTAGTGATTTCGTTTATCCCCGTAATCCATTTGGTTTTTCATCAAAAGACAGGGGAAGCTCAGATGGCGATATTACTTTAATTTCAAGTGCCGGAATAGGTAGAGTAAAGCATAGCGAGGTAAAATCTGGCAATGAACTAGTGAATATGTATAAATTATGCATTAGTAAAGTAACTTCAGAGCATGCAAATGAACCTGATAAGAACGGTCAATATCGAATAATTTCAAGTAATTTTGTCGTCCCTCCGCAGTCAGTTGTCACTGATTCATATCTTGTTATATATTCAGACACCGATGAAAATAAAGTACAGTCATACTGGAACTACATGAAGACAAAGTTCTATAGAAACCTGCTGTTGCAGTCGGTAACCTCTATAAACTTGTCAAAAGACAAGTTTCAATTTATTCCGTTACAGGATTTTAGCGAAGACTCAGATATTGATTGGACTAAATCAATATCTGAAATAGATCAACAACTCTATACAAAATATGGACTTGTTGAGGATGAAATTGCTTTTATTGAAGAGAAAGTGAAAGCAATGGATTAGTCAGAAGATAAACTGCGACCATTGAGCCATTTCAATCTTCACGTTACAATAACAGAGTAATTATCCACGAAGGAGCGAACAAAAATGACACACGTCGACCGTTTAAGTCAGGCATTATCTCAATTAAATGCCGATCAATTAGACATTATTGAAAAATTATTAGCCAGTTGGGACATCAAAACAGATGCTAAAGCAGATGAAGCAACAGAAAAAACGACTTCCGCTGAAGATTTAATGAAGAATTTCAGCCCGATCCAACCCGCTAAGGACTCCGATATGAATGACCTCGAGCGGGTTTTGGGACGTAAGTTTTAGCGAGTTGCTAATAGAGAAAGGATAGTCATTATGGCAAAAGTAGAAAGTTTCACGCTAGATCATGATAAAGTGATTGCTCCCTATGTTCGTTTGGCGGGGCAGACCACTGGCCCTAAAGGCGATGTGGTGTCTAAATTTGATGTGCGTTTGACGCAACCCAACGAGGCGGCTATTCCAACAGCAGCGCTGCATACGATTGAGCATCTCTCTGCTGGCTATGTGCGCGATTATTTGGATAATGTGATCGACCTCTCACCCATGGGTTGCCGGACGGGTTTTTATCTATCAACCTGGGGTGAACCAACAACAGAAGATGTCGCTGTAGCCTTCACCAAAGTCTTGCAGGCCATTGTTAATAGTCAATGGGAAGATGTCCAAGGTACCGAGCGCAAGAGTTGCGGGAATTACCGCGATCACTCCCTCTTTGGCGCACAGGAATGGGCAAAATTGATTTTAGACCAAAAATTTTCCTCTGATCCCTTTGAACGTCACGAAGTCACCGTTGACTAACTACTGATTAAACATGATCTAAAGACAACAAAAACCGCCGAGTCCTGTCGACTGGGCGGTTTTTGTGAGAGAATTTATAGTTGATCTACGCTTAGTTGTAGTAGAGCTTGCTGTTAGCGTAGGTTGGATCGTTGGTGATGTTGATGCCCAATTGTTTGAGTGTTTGTTCATTCTCATGGGTAGGAATGAAGGTGGCGTGGGCTTCGGTGTTTTGCAGTTTGTCCAACTGGTCATAGGCTAATTTAGCGGTTGGGTTGGTGAACGCACTGATGGAGAGAGCAATGAGTAACTCGTGCGCTGTTAAGGTAGAGGTGTGTTCATGGAGACCCTCTTCCTTCAATTCTTGGATCGCATTGAGGATCATTGGGGCCAACAGATCGATTTCATCATTGATACCGGCGAGCACTTTCAAGCTGTTCATAATCACAGCTCCACTCGCATCCATCACGTCACTAGAGCGACCAGTCACGATACGGCTGTCATCGAGTTGCAAAGCAATGACTGGCGCAGCTTCCCCGTCATTGAGGCGTTTTTGAACGTCTGTAGCATATTGGCGAGCAGGTTCTACCACGGCACGGTCGGTTGGTTTTAGTCCGCTTTCTTCCATAATGATGCCAATGCGGTTCTTTGCTTCTTCTGGCAGTTGACCTTTCTTCACTTCATTATGAACCGCGAAGTAACGGCGGATGATTTCCTGACGAGCGGCTTCTTGGCACACCTCATCATCAATAATCCCATCAGCGACGCAGTTAACGCCCATGTCGGTTGGGGATTGGTAAACATCTTCTTCAGGAAGAATATTTTCTAAAATGCGGCGAATCACTGGGAAAATGTTTAAGTCACGGTTGTAGTTAACAGCCACTTTGCCGTAAGCGTCATAGTGGTAGCTATCAATCATATTGGCATCGTTAATATCAACAGTTGCGGCTTCATAAGCCACGTTTACAGGGTGTTTAAGTGGGAGATTCCAAACGGGGAAGGTTTCAAATTTAGCATAGCTGGCTTTAACGCCGCGTTTGTTTTCGTGATAGATTTGGCTAAGACAAGTGGAGAGTTTACCGCTGTTCGCACCGGGTGCTGAAACAACCACAACAGGTTGCGTGGTTTCGATGTAGGCATTCTTTTCGAAGCCATTTGGACCAAAGATGGTGTCCATGTCAGTAGGATAGCCTTCGATAGCTTCGTGATGGTAGACTTTGATGCCGCGGTTTTTGAGGTTGAGCATGAAAGCTTTGGCGTTAGGTTGATGGTTGTAGCGAGTAACGAGGACGCTGTTGACAGGAATGCCGTAAGCGTGATATTCATCGATCAAGCGCAGGACGTCGTCGGTGTAGGTGATGCCGTAGTCACCACGCACTTTGTTGCTTTCGATATCACCCGCGTAGATACAGATGATAATTTCAACGTTGTCCTTGATGGTTTGGAGCAATTTCATTTTGGCATTTTCATCGAATCCTGGCAGGACACGTTTGGCGTGTTTATCGCCGACAAGTTTCCCCCCGAACTCCAAGTAGAGTTTATCTTTGCCTTTTACACGATCGAGAATCTGTTTCGATTGATTCTCTAAGTATTTTTCAGTATCAAAACCGATTTGCATAATTGTTCCCCCTTATAGCCTTCGTAGGTGTTGACGCGCCAGTGAACCCTCGTGGCGGGGCAATGAGGGATGTTGATTTCTTCAACAAATGAAAAAAGCCGCTTCGTTACTAATCAAACCCCATTAATAACAAGCGTGACTCCTCATTGTTCCGGCCGCATATCGGCTTCACCAAAAACATCAGTCAATAGAATACCGCTTTTTATGCGAAGATGCACCTCTTTTTTTCTAAAAAGCGCATTTCTTAACTTATTGATGAAAATATGTGTGATAAAAGTTGACATGAACGGCAAGCGTCCTAATTTTTTAACAAAAGAAGGGAAGAGACTAGACAAATTTTTAAAAAGGGAGTAAATATTAAAAGGTAAGATAATTTACAAATGAAACAAAAAGGTAATAGAAGGAATGTATAATGGAAAAGGGAAATGTTTGGTATTGGGTGAAACACTATTTTATTTTATTAATCGGAATGATCTTGATGGGAGCGAGTGTGGCGATGGCGCGTTTGGCGATGCTGGGAACTTCACCGATTTCGAGTGTCCCGAATGTTGTCAGCATTTTGATCAATCAACCACTAGGGCAAACGTCGAATGTTTTTCAATGTGTGCTCTTGGTCATTGAATGGATCCTGTTGGGTAAGGAACGCTCATGGAAAATTGTTCTGCAATTAATTCCAGCCTTTATCTTTGGCTTTTTTATTGATGTTTTCATGGGTGTATTTTCAGGGAACTTGCCGATGCCCAATTATTTGGCGCAATTTGGCTGGATGGTGCTCTCCGTAATTATTCTTGGTCTGGGCGTGTATTTCGAAGTGGGGTCACACACCATCCTAATGACTGGGGAAGGGGTCGCGCGCGCGATTGCGTTGCGGTTTAATCTGCCATTTGGACGCGCGAAGATCATCAATGACTGTGTCATGGTGATTGCTGCTGCGCTCATTTCATTTATCGCTAGTGGCCAATTGATTGGTATCCGCGAGGGAACACTGGTGACGGCGGTATTTACAGGAATTGTCGTCAGCACCATTCAAGGACGTTGCCACCCGCTCAATCGCTGGGTTGGTATTGAATAGAGTTTGGGGGTATTCTCGCGCCGACACTAAATGAAACCGAGAAATAAAACCAGAGAACCACTAACTGATCGTCATGGTTAAGACCTTCTGCTATGGTGATTTTCTCTGGATTTATGAATACAGGCGGTTGCAGTTGCGCGATGAATATGATAAGATCCCTATGTTATGTCAAAATAATCTCTGAAGTGAGAGATCTTCAGGGCGCAAAGGAGAGTATACAAATGAAACAAGGCATTCATCCAGATTACCACAAGGTTGTCTTCATGGACACATCTACGGGCTACAAATTCTTGTCCGGTTCTACGCAAAACTCTGCTGAAACGGTTGAATGGGAAGACGGTAACACCTACCCATTGATCCGTATGGAAATTACTTCTGACTCTCACCCATTCTACACGGGTCGTCAGAAATTCACCCAAGCAGACGGGGCAGTGGACCGCTTCAACAAGAAATACGGTTTCAAAAACGACAACGCTGCAGAATAAGAATGACATTGAATTATCAATGCAAAACAGGCTACCTGACGAGGGTGGCCTGTTTTTTTGTGACAAAAAACCGTGGTCATCGCTTAACCACGGCTCGGTTTGTGTATGCTTCAAACGCTGTTTTTCTATCCAAACTAGAGACACACGCTGAATGGGATGAGAATAGGGATTGTAAGTACCGATTCGGCGTGAGTGGTCTAAAAGTGAAACATTAGTCCTCTAAATGAGCCACAGCGTAGTCCGCTTCTTCCTGGGTGAATTTATCCCCATATTGTGAAACGAGCTGATCGCGAATAGCTTCGGGGGACATATCCATGTTTTCTTGATAGTCTTTGGCAGCATCCAGAGCATTCTGCTTCCAATCAGTTTTGACGTGATCGGCGGCATAGCGCGCTTCTTCATCGGTGAATTGACTACCATATTCGGATGATAATTGGTGAATCAACCCTTCTTTTGAGAAATGCGAAAATTCCAGATAGCTTTCTGCTGCGGTTAGTGCTAAAGCTTTCCAGTCAGCTTTGATGTGGTCAATAGCGTATTGGGCCGCTTCTGGCGAGAATTTCTCGCCGTAGTCGGACGTCAGCTGCTGATACAGTCCTTCTTTGGATGGGGCGGAGAATTCAACGTAATTTTCTGCTTTTTTCAATGCAGAGCGATATTCTGCTGGAACACTGGCATCTTCTTTGGTTTCCTGTTTGTCTTCGGATGATGAAGAAGCCGTTGTGGATTCTTCAGCCTCACTTTCTGAAACACTGGAGGATGATGAAGACGAGGTGTTGCTGGTGCTTTCACTTGTGTTCTGTTCTGGGGCCGAACAGCCGATGAGACCCACCGTTAACAATAAAGCAACCGCACTTAAACTTAGCTTTTTCATTTTATCTCCTCATTTCTTTTACGGACAGTGACCTTTGACACACGTACTCAATTCAAAAAATAATTGGCTTTTTATTAGCATACCGCCTCTATCATGCCCTGTGAAGAGAAAGATTTATCCTATTTTTTATGGAAGTCTTCTCAATCAATTCTACCTGACAGAACAAAAGGATATTGTTGAAAAATCATCAGATAGTGATATTTTCCTGTGATGGTGCTTGTTTCTGATCCCCTTAATTAGGGGCTATTCATTCCTTACGCCTCATGATAGAATCTGTCTACATAGTATAATAACTTGATAAAATAATGTCTGTCCATACAAAAAACGTTAAGTTTAGATGAATTTGTCCTATTCCGTCGATTCTTATATATGAAAGCTTTGGTGGTGCATAATGATTGGTTTGGCGCATTACCGGAGTGGAGACTTAGGAGGGGAATGTGTGCGAGCGGACATCAAATTTGCTTTTTATCGGGGAAACAGGCCATAATAATGGAAGTTATATGAGGAGGTAACCATTACATGCGTAAATGGGATTGGAAACGTTGGTTTGGGATCGTACTCATGGTCATTGGAATTTCGATGATCATCTATCACTATGTGCCGGGGATTCAGGTTTGGCTGAACCAGCATGATGTGTCGATTGCGTCGTATAATGCCAATCAGATCAAGGATAATACCGCTAAAGCAGCCACTGAGAGCTTCGAGATTAATGATGTGAAGACAGCCACACCAGAGGAAGTTGCGGCTTCGCGCGAACGGATCAAGAATGGTCAGGATCAATTGACCGTGCTAGGCGCAGTTTACATGCCAACGCAGAAGTCATCGGCTTCTGTGGTGGCTGGGTTGAGTCAGAGTGCCTTACTGTCCGGGGTAGGGACGTTCTATCCTGATCAGAAGATGGGAGAGAAGAACTACCCAGTGGCCTTCCACAATATGTCAACGGTGGCACCGAACTTATTGTTGACGGACATGGTCAATAATACGAAGAAAGGCGATAAGATCTATCTGACAGATTTGGATACGGTTTATGAATATGAGACGTTCTTTGCAGACTTGGTACCAGCCACGCGTTTGGATTTAGTGGCTGAGGACTTGACTGAACATGGCCAGCCGATTATTACTTTGCAGAGCTGTCCACCAGTGGGCGCTGATGTGAGTCGTTACATTGTTCAAGGAAAATTGGTAAAAACCTTCCCTTATGAGCAAGCGGATAAAGACATCATTGATGGGTTCAATAAGGTTTAACTGGATAATGAAAACTCCCGCTTTCCATGGTTTGGCATGGTGAGCGGGAGTTTTCATTTTTTAGCGACTGGCATCGAAATTTTCAGCGGCTTCCTTACTAATCAGCTGATAGGCAGCATTTTCATGGGTGGCATAGTAATCGAGCCATGCTTGGTACCACTGCGTATCGGCATTGAGATGAGGATCGGCGTAGTGGCGGAAACAATGCGCTAATTCGCGTGGAGACTTAGCATGCAAGAAGGCAGCATTGGCGCGATGGTAGGAATCCAATGATACATGGGGGAGGGGATCGGGATGAAAGCGCAGGTTATCTAGGAATTGCTGGAACGTTTCAGCGACCACAAAATGTGTATCCGTACTATACTCGTGGTAGATGATTTGGGGCTGGTTGGGCTGCATGGCATTTTGGTAACCAAACGTCAGCACGCGATCGTGATCCTCATAGAAAATGATCTCATAACTGCGCACAGCCTCGTGAAAACGAAACTTGTTTTGTTCCAGCAGATTAGGAACGAAGTAGCGTTGATCAACGGCAGCAGCGGACAGCCCAGCGATATAAGGCACATAAAGAATATTTTCACCATCGAGCGTGGCGTGTTTGATTTTTAGATAGCTCGCGGTGGTGTATCCCCCATTAGCAGAGAGATTGAGCAAGTTGTGATAGGCGATGGGTAATTCGCGTACGGTGAGGTCGGCTTTGATTGCCCAGGTTGCTAGATGCGTGTGCTGTTGTGGTTGGAAAGGGAGCGGAATGAGTGGCATAAGTCATCGTCCTCCTGGTGATAAAACTGCGCAAACGACTAGAGAATAGCGGTTGCGCAGGGCAGGTTCAGTCATTTAGCGGTTCATAGTATAGAACGTGCCAAGCCATTTGTCTAGCACCATCCCTATGCCAGTGAGCCAAATGACGCAGCGTCTGGCTCGCTACGTAGCAGTTTCCCCCTTCTCCTGCTTCGTATTGCCGTCTGATTTCCCCAGATTCAAGGCAAGATAGAGCGGTTTTAGAGTTATAATATTTTAAAATTGCGAACGGGTAGTGCATTTTGTTCCTAAGAATAGTTATAATAGATCTGATCGTGAGTGGCTCGTTTAATGGCTTAGCCTTTAGCGCCTTAAACAAGAGAACGATTATTGCCCAGTGTGAGCAATCTGATAGGTAGTTTAAATGAAAAGTGAGGTGATGGACTTGTCACAAAACTATATTTACGTGTTGTTAGACACGACAACGAATCAAGTCGATACCCGTGGGATTGGGTTAAACTATTTATGGGAAGCAATGAAGCATCCCGTGAGTAACTTACTCGTCCTCACTGGTCCAACAAACATTGGGACTTTTGATGACTATACGCGTTTTGAAGTGATTCGTGGGAGTAAGGCTTGCGATGAGTTCATTCAACAACAAATTAAAGCCGCTAAATATAATGTCAAATGGGTAGACTATGAATCGCAGGAGTTTCTACATCAATTGACACCAGGTGAAATTGCGGAATTGCTCTATTTGGAGCATATGAATCGCCACTGGCACTCCCCATTCTTCTACAAATTACAGAATAACTATGTGTGTTTGCCGGGTGGGAACAACATTATGCGCTGTTACTATCGGCATATTTCCGAGTTTTTCTACCAGCTCGCGCATCAACTACGCGATGCTGTTCAGCCCTATGAAACGCGACGTTCATTTTTTTCATTGAGCAGTTACACGCATCATCAGGAGGTTTCGGTGCCATCACCAAGCGTGATCAAAGCATTGCGGCCATTGCTGTATGAAGGGGTTGTATTCGACCTATCAGAAATAAAAATCAAAGGCAAACTAGAGATTCCTATTTACCTCGCCGAGGACCGTGTAGATGAGGTCCTGTTGCAATTAAGCAAGGCTGACCGTTTGGGGACATTGGTATACAGTCCTCGTCAGCAACAGTGGCAATTGGAATCGGCGTTTAATAGTGAATCATTTGGAGGTTAATATGAAACTAACGTTAATTTATGGTGGTAAGAGCCCGGAACACGAAATATCTGTCCTCACCGCCGCATCCGTCATGCGCCATTTAGATTATAGCGAACATGTGGTTCTGCCGGTGTACATCAACCCACAAGGACAATGGATCGCAGGGACGGAATGTCACGAACCACTGAGCAATGATACGACGCTCTACATGGAAGCGAGTGACACGGTTGAATACCGCTCCTCAACGCAGTATGAAACTTCACTCGGCAGAGCAGTTGTACCGAGCGATGTGCTCAGCCCAGAAACACTGGCTTTTCCAGTGTTACATGGACCGAATGGTGAAGATGGAACGATTCAGGGGTTATTCGAAACGTTAGAGGTACCTTATGTCGGCTGTGGTGTTCTTGCTAGTGCTGCTGGTATGGACAAGATCGTTTCCAAACGTCTATTCCGTGAAGCACAGATTCCGCAGGTTCCATTCACTTGGATTCGTCGCTATCAATGGGAAAACGAACAGGAAAAAACTTTACAACGTATTGAAGGCGAATTGGTCTATCCGCTGTTTGTTAAGCCTGCCAACATGGGATCCAGCGTGGGCATTTCCTATGCAGACAATCGTGAAGCGCTATTAGTTGCGATCGAAAAAGCCTTCCGTTATGATCGTCGTTTGATCATCGAACAAGGGGTTAATGCGCGCGAGGTGGAATTGGCTGTCATGGGGAATGATGATCCGGTAGTTTCTGTTCCAGGTGAATTGGTAAAACAACAAGCATTCTATGACTATGATTCTAAATACATCAATAACACGGTGGAAATGCAAATTCCTGCCGAACTGTCCGAAGATATGAAAGAACAGCTGCAACACTATGCGCGCCAAGCTTATTTAGCATTGGATTGCGCTGGGTTAACGCGTTGTGATTTCTTTGTCACTTACAACAACGATATTTATCTCAACGAAGTTAATACTTTGCCAGGGTTTACACAGTTCAGCATGTTCCCATCACTCTGGGAGGCCACCGGAAAATCCTATGCCGAAATTTTGCGTGAACTGATCGATTTAGCAATGGAACGCTACCAAGAACGCGAAGCTTTGGCACTCGAGGGGAATGAGTAACATGATGCCCTTAAGTATTAAGGAAATTGTGCGCGCGGTTGGTGCCATTGATTACCCATCAACGTTGCGCGACGAAACGGTAGACAGCGTTGCTTTTGATTCGCGTGAGATGCAAGCAGGTGGGCTGTTTGTTCCGATCAAAGCGGAACGTGATGGCCATCAGTTTGTACGTCAAGCGATTGAAAATGGCGCAAAGGCTACCTTCTGGGCGAATGATCCCAACGATGCGCCCCGTGACATTATCACGATTCAGGTGGATGACACCCTAGTGGCGTTGCAGGCACTCGCACATTACTATCTTGAAAAAATCCACCCTAAAGTGGTTGGCATCACCGGTTCGGCTGGAAAAACGACCACGAAGGATATGACGGCGGCAGCCTTGTCCGCCACCTTTAAGGTGCATAAAACCGAGGGCAATTACAATAATGAAATTGGTCTGCCGATCACAGTGCTAGCCATGCCAGCCGATACCGAAGTGCTTGTTTTAGAGATGGGCATGAGCGATTTTGGTGAAATCGATTTATTGGCGCATATAGCTCCACCAGATGTGGCCGTGATCACTATGATCGGCGAGAGTCATATTGAGTATCTCGGGTCGGTAGCGAATATTGCTAAGGCTAAATTGGAAATTTTGAATGGGCTCAAAGAGAATGGAACTTTCATCTATCCTGGAGATGAACCATTATTGAGTGAACAAATGCCTAGCGACCCTCCATTCACGGCGATTCGCGTCGGTTTAGATGAAGAAGAGGACGTGTATGCGATGTCTATCAACGTGGCATTGCATGAAACAACGTTCTATACCAGCATGGCGCCGGAAGTGGAGATGTCTATTCCGGTAGCGGGACTGCATAACGTTAGAAATGCGTTGGTGGCATGTGCCGTCGCTTATGCCTTGGGGCTATCCATGGAGATGATTCACGATGCCTTGGCCGGGTTCCATCTCTCTGCTAATCGTATGGAGTGGATCAATGGCATCGATCATTCGCAAATTCTCAATGACACGTACAATGCCAACCCAAGTGCGATGAAATCCGTGATTCGAACGTTTGCACAAATGCCGGAATCGGAGATGAAGAGTCGACGTGTGCTCGTTTTAGGAGACATGTTGGAACTAGGCACGTATAGCCAGGCGATGCATGCGAGTGTCGCCGAGACTATCGATGCTGAGGCGATCAGCCAGGTGTATCTGTTCGGTCCAGAAATGAAAGCATTGAACGATGCCTTGGTAGATAAGGGATTCCCCGTTTCCTCCATTCACTACTATGAATCGGATAAGGAGCAGTTGATTGCAGACATCAAACAGGATCTCCATCCAGATGATCAAATTTTAGTCAAAGCTAGCCACGGCATGGGTCTCATTGACGTGGTGAATGCCTTGCGCTTACAATAGTCATAATAA
The DNA here is from genome assembly GCA_030528155.1 of Aerococcus sp. GTDB lineage: Bacteria > Bacillota > Bacilli > Lactobacillales > Aerococcaceae > Aerococcus. The sequence continues at coordinate 32,328 of JAUMZL010000002.1, read as the reverse complement.
GAGGGCTAGCAGAAAATGCTTCGTGCTAGCACTTCTTTGTTGTTCTTTTTAAGGGGACAGTGCCTGAATAACTGTCATTTTAAAAAGGACACCTAAAATAGTCGGTCATATACGGCTATTTTTTTGAATACGGGCTCATTAGAAAGGAGCTTAGGATGAAATTTAAGAAAATGCAGTTATCCGCCCCTTTGTTAAAAGCGGTGGACGAGATGGGGTTTGAAGAAGCTACCCCGATTCAGGCAAAAACGATCCCCCTCGGATTAGAAGGGAAGGATGTCCTCGGTCAAGCACAAACGGGTACCGGGAAGACGGCAGCATTTGGGTTGCCATTACTAGAAAAAGCAGATCGCAGTAACGAACATGTGCAGGCATTGGTCATTGCACCAACACGGGAATTAGCGATCCAAAATGGACAAGAGCTTTTCCGCTTAGGTCAATACAAGCATTTGCGTGTAGTGACGGTGTATGGTGGAGCGGACATTCGCCGCCAGATTCATCAGTTGCAACAACCCACTCAGATTGTGGTAGGGACACCAGGGCGCATCATTGACTTAATGCAGCGCGGCGTGCTCAAGGTAGGAGCTTTGGAGACATTGGTATTAGACGAAGCCGATGAAATGCTCGATATGGGTTTCATTGAGGACATTCGCCAGATCGTGTCAGCTCTGCCTAACGAACGTCAAACCTTGCTCTTTTCTGCTACACTGCCGAAGGAAATCCAACAGCTGAGCGAACGCTTCATGAATCATCCCGTTTCCGTAAAGATTGAAGCGCAAACACTGACGGCAGAAACGATTAAGCAATACTTTACGCGCTGCCGCGATTGGGAGAAATTCGATTTGCTCTGTCGGTTTATCGACGTGCATAATCCTCGCCTCGCCATTGTTTTCGCGCGGACCAAACGTCGCGTGGCTGAGGTGTCGCGCGGTCTGATCGAACGGGGGTATGCAGCGGAAGGGTTGCACGGCGACCTCGATCAATACCAACGTTCCTCCATCTTGAAACGGTTCCGCAATGGAGACATCACTATTCTGGTAGCGACCGATGTGGCGGCGCGCGGGTTAGATATCAGCGGTGTGACGCATATTTATAATTATGATATTCCACAAGATCCGGACAGCTACGTGCATCGCATCGGGCGGACCGGGCGTGCTGGGCGCGGTGGGATGTCAATCACATTCGTTGACCATCACGAAATGGGCTATCTCCAGACCATTGAAGAACTGACAAAGGAACAAATGTCGCCATTACGTCCGCCAACGACCAAGGAAGCCTTTACCGGGCAGATGCGTCAAGCGGTGAACCAAGTGGGGCAGATGACCACCTTGGATGAACCAGAGAAATACAGCCGGGCATTGGCCTATTTAATGGACACCTACACGAGTGAAGACTTGGCAGCTGCTTTGTTGAATGCGTTGACGAAAGATCATAGTCAAGAAATCAAAATTTCACCGGATCATCCGCTGAAACCGAAAAAAGGCTACAAAGGCAAGAAACGCCATGGTCAATATAGAGACAATCAGCGGAAGGATTCTAATAAGCGGCATTTCCAAAAGAGAAAGACGCCTGATTTCAAAGCGCCACACGCCAAAAATGAGCGCCAGCAACCAGTGAAAAAAGCACCAGCAAAACCAGCCACACCGCAAAAATCCACCGGTGAAAGACGACAACGTAAAGGATTCAAGATTCATTAGGAGTAAGAGCATGGCAATTTTAGGGATTGGTATCGATTTAGTGGAAATTGAACGGATCAAAGCAGCCAATGCGAATCCGCGTTTCATTGAGCGTCTGCTCACAGAAAGCGAAAAGGCGGACTACCAAGAACTGACCAGTGAACGGCGCCGGTGGGAATTTCTCGCGGGGCGCTGGGCCAGCAAGGAAGCTTTTGCTAAGGCATTTGGTACGGGAGTGTACGCTGGGAGTCCGATTGGTTTTTTGGACATCACTGTGAAAACTGCACTCACAGGACAGCCGTACATCGAAACGGCCGTGATCGATACTCCCATCCATCTCTCGATTACCCATACTGAGCATTACGCGCAAGCAATGGTAGTAATTGAATCCGATTAATGGAGAAAAAGACCTTTTCACAGGTCTTTTTTTTCGCTATGATGGGGAGGATCGTTGTTCGTAACCCGCCAACGTAAAAAATACTAAGGGAGGAAAAGTGATGTCTAAGCAAAAATCAACGCCACATGTATTGGTGATCAATGCGATTGTGGCAGCCATTTATGCCATTTTATTCTTTATTTTGCCTCAAATTGCTTGGGGACCGATTCAATTTCGAATTTCGGAAGGGTTGAACCATTTGAACGCCTTTGACCGTCGTTACAAATGGGGAGTAGTGGTCGGTGTCTTTGTTGCTAACTTCTACGGTTTTGCAACCGGACTTGGCCCATTAGATTTGATCTTTGGGACGGCGCACACATTGATCAGTTTCTTGATCTGTGACTTTGCTTACCGCTATACGAAGACCACCGCGCAACGTCTCGCGGTGAATGTGGTGGTATTCAGCTTGATGATTTTCATCGTCGGTATTGAATTGTCCATGATTGGCTTGCCATTCTGGGCAACTTATGGAACCTTGATTGTGAGTGAAGCGATTATCCTTGTGATTACCGCACCTATTATGTATTACATCAATCGTACGGTTGATTTCAAAGCAAAAATGGCGCAACGTTAATCTCGCCATATTTTCCCTGCTGCCCAAAGTGGTCGCAGGGATTTTTTTTATAGATAAGCAATCGATTGAAACAATAAAAGTACCTGCTAAGTCGAAAAGAAAGCGGATACAAACTGCAGGTGTTATACTAACATTGTTGACAAGTGAACTATTTCAACGTACAATACGTTAGTGTAACTTACAATTAGTTAGTGGAATAACGAGACAACAAAACTAATCATCACTGCACAGCAACAATGGGATATTTCTGATTGAAGTAAATAGCGCTTGGTAAGAGTGATGAAAGATTGAAAAACTAATCCACCATTACAAAGAAAGGAGTGTGGCGTATGCCATCAGCTACTACAGCACCGCTAGAATTTGGGCTTTATACCTTGGGCGACCATATGCCCAATCCGGATACGAATGTCCAAATCCCCCCAAAAGAGCGCCTTAACCAGATTATTCAGCTCGGGCAACTGGCGGAGGAAGCGGGATTTGATGCCTTTCAAGTGGGCGAATCGCACCAGCAGTATTTTGTCAGTCAGTCGCATTTCAGCATCTTGGCAGCACTCTCTGCTTTAACCAAACGGATAAAAATTGGCAGTGCGGTGACGACGTTGAGCGTACTCGATCCAGTGCGGGTGTATGAGGACGCCACAACGATCGATCTATTGTCAGATGGGCGGATGGAGCTGGTGGCAGGGCGTGCTTCACGGTTAGGTGGGTTTCGGTTGTACGGGATTGATCAGAGCGACTACGCGCCTATTTTCGAGGAGAAATTGGCGCTGCTGGATCAATTGCTGCATACAGATGGCCCGGTGACATGGAATGGTACTTACCGTCCAGCTTTGAATAAGCAGACGCTCTATCCTAAAGGGGAGCGCCGACTGCCTCTCTATCGCGGTGTCGGCAATGCGCTCGATTCCGCCCTCAAAGCAGGCGAAGCAGGACTGGGGTTATATCAAGCCCACTTGGCAGGTTCCACCAATGTGTACGCTCATCGCATCCAGAGTTACCGCGATGCCGGTGTAGCGGCGGGGCACCCATTGGAGGAATTACCGGTGCAGACCGGGGGTTTAGTATTAGTTCGAAAAGATTGCGATGACGCTTTTAAAACGGCTTACCGTTACATTGACCATGGCTTTGTTTTGGCTAATGGCGAGCATTTTAATAAGCGCGCCTTCGCTCAAGGCAAGAGCGTCAAGAGCGTGGTGAACGTCGGTGACCCAGCATTGGTGATCGACAAACTCCTTTATCAGTATGAAGCATTTCACCAACAACGCGTCAGCTTCGAGATTGATTTTGGCGGGATGCCGTGGTCAGAAATTCTAAAGACTTTTGATCTGTTGGCGGAGCGTGTCGTTCCTGAAGTGAAGCGCCAACTGCCAAAGTAGAAGCATCATTGACCTAATATCAAGGAGCGGCTACTCATAACAAAGGACGCGCGAAGACTAACATGAATTCATTAAAAATATGAAAAATAAAATGACATAGTACGACAACAGCCAATAACAAGGAGGATGGAAAATGGAAAATCCACATATTTTACCAGAAATTGATACCTCAAATGGTATCGAATTTGGGATTTATACCTTAGGCGATCACATGCCTAATCCCCATACGAGTGAACGTTTATCTGCCAAAGAACGCCTAGATCAGATTTTGGAAATGGCGAAAGTGGCTGAACAGGCAGGTGTTGATATTTTCCAAGTGGGTGAATCGCACCAGGACTATTTCGTCAGTCAAGCTCACATGGTGATCTTGAGTGCTATCGCCCAAGCAACGAAAAAATTAAAAATTGCCTCCAGCGCGACCATCATCAGTACGAGTGATCCGGTGCGTGTGTTTGAAGACGCAGCAACGATTGACCTGCTATCTGGTGGGCGAATGGAAATCGTTGCCGGACGTGCATCGCGTTTGGGCTTGTTTGATCTCTTAGGGTACGACTTCAAAAACTACACGGAGCTCTTTGAAGAAAAACTCGACTTGTTGCTCCAAATTAATGAGAATGAAGTGGTGAATTGGGAAGGCGAATTCCGCGCACCATTGAAGGAGGCACATGTGATTCCACGCCCAAATAATGATAAACACGGACTGCCGATCTGGCGAGCGGTCGGGGGGCCGCCAGCTTCCGCTATTCGTGCAGGTCTGGCTGGTTTACCAATGTACATCACCACGCTTGGGGGAACGAGTGATTACTTCCAGACCTCCATCGATATTTATCGGGCTGTCGCTAACCGCCAAGGCTTCGATGGTAAAAACTTGCCACTGACCACGGGCGGGTTCCTCTATGCCAATAAGGATCTAGATACGGCTTATCGTGAAGCTTACCCTCATATCGACCGCGGGATGATGTTGGCGAACGGCCAGGGCTTCGATCGCCGTCTCTTCGCTCAAGGAAAAGACGTCCGCAGTTCGATCAATATTGGGGATCCTCAATTAATCATTGATAAGATTCTCTACCAGTATGAATTGTATGGCATGGATCGCTACGTTGCTGAAATTGACTTCGGTGGCGTACCGACCGACAAGATTATGAATACCTTGGATATTATTGGAAACGAAATCTTACCAGCCGTGAAGAAATACACGCGCGACCACAAACCGTCGAAATCCACGCGCGAAAATCCAAATGAGTGGGAACAAAAGATTGATGAGATACTCTAGAGGAGGGATGTTCAGTGAATATTTTAGTTTTATCAGGATCAAACGTCGGTGAACATACCGAACAGGCCACGACAGCACTCTACAATCTCCTAAAAGAGGAGCATGGTGACGGGAATGAATTGACCTATATCAGCTTGCGCAATAAAGAATTGATGTTTGCGGACGGCCGCAACTATCTGGATTATCCTGGTGATACGGGGGAATTGACGCGAGCTATGATGGCAGCTGATATTATTTTTATCGGTACGCCTATCTTCCAAGCCTCCATTCCAGCGGTATTGAAGAATGTTTTTGATCTCTTGCCCCAAAAAGCATTGGAATATAAGACGGTAGGGATCATCGCTAATGCTGGGTCTAATCGTCATTTCTTGATTCCCGAGCAGCAACTGAAACCGATCCTCGGCTATATGAAGGCCAACGTGGTCCCTCGCTACGTGTACCTCAACGACCGTGACTTTGGTTTGACGGGGATTGATAATGATGACGTCCTCTTCCGCATTCGCGATTTGGTAGAAGACACCCTCGTTTTGGCGGATGCTTACAAATTGGTTTGGGAGAAGGAACAGGAACGTTACGGCTTCTAGTGACAACAACGACTCGCCCCTCCACCTAAGTCGCGTTCTTTCGAGTCTTTGGATGAAGCGAGAAAGGGACGCATAGGTAATGAACGCTAGAGATAAAAAGATCGAGAATAGCAGGAATAAGAGCGAGTAGAAGTGAAAAAAGGTTGGTCAACAGGCCAGCCTTTTTGTGTGGAAAATTTTAAGGAAAGAAGCGCCCAATCTTGACAAGGCATTGAAAATTTGCGAATAATGGTTGAGGATAAAATGGAGAGTTATAGCTGTGAAGCGAGATTCACAACAAAAAGGAGAGAATTCCATTCATGACAGATCGATTGGTAAAAGGTTTAGCATTTAATGATCAAATTCGTGTGATGGCGGTGGACGCAACGAATACAGTAGAAGAAGCCCACCAACGTCACGATACGTGGAGCAACGCCTCAGCAGCGTTGGGGCGGACATTGACGGGCGCCTTGTTACTCGCTAGTGGGATGGATACAGAAGATCATCTCACGGTGCGCATTAGTGGCAACGGACCATTAGGCGGCATCACCGTCAGTGCGGATGGGCATGGGAATGTCAAAGGTTACGTTGAACACCCGCATGTCAGCTTGCCCCTGAATGATTTTGGGAAGATTGATGTGTTCGGTGCCGTTGGGAATCAAGGGACACTGTCCGTTACCAAGGATATGGGGATGGCGGAGCCTTTCACGGGACAGGTACCATTGATTTCTGGTGAGATTGCTGAGGATTTCACCTACTATCTTGCCCAGTCCGAGCAGATTCCTTCTGCAGTGGCACTCGGGACGTTGGTAGACACGGATGAACACATTCTCCAGGCCGGGGGGTGGGTGATCCAAGTGCTGCCATTTGCTGACGATGAGGTGATTGAGCGCGTGGAAAAAGCCGTCAAAGAAACCGCACAGGTCACTAAACTATTGGAAGATGGCTTAGATCCTAAAGCGATGATTATCAAGCTATTGGGCGAAGAAAACGTGCGCTTCCTGGCTGACTATCCGGTGCAATTCCATTGTGACTGCAACAAGGAACGCTTTGCTTCCGGACTGCATGCTTTGCCGAGTGAACAATTGACACCGCTGATCGAAGAGGATCACGGCGCAGAGATTGTTTGCCAATTCTGCGGAAAAACTTACACCTTTACAGAAGCAGAGCTGCAAGCCATCCAAGCGAGCAAATAAAAATTTGAAAAAGGACGAATCAAAGTGATAAAAATAGGTGATATTGAAATTGAAAATCCCATCGCAGTGGCACCCATGGCAGGTATTTCGAACTCGGCCTTCCGCACGATGGTCAAACAGCAAGGTGCTGGGCTAGTCGTTTGTGAAATGATTTCTGACCAAGGCATTCATTTCCGCAATGAAAAGACGCTCTCCATGTTACATATTGAGGATAGTGAATGGCCATTGTCCCTGCAAATTTTTGGCGGAAGCGGTGATTCGCTCGCAGAAGCAGCGGAATTCGTGGAAGCCAATACGAAAGCAGCAATTATTGATATTAACATGGGGTGCCCGGTGAACAAGGTAGTGAAGAGCGGGGCAGGATCGCGCGTGTTATTGGACCCAGAAGAAGTTTATCGCCGAGTGAAAAAAGTCGTTAGCGCCACCAGCCTCCCTGTCACTGTGAAGATGCGAACCGGTTGGGACAGTGAGCATCTTTTTGCGGTAGAAAATGCATTAGCAGCTGAAGCGGCTGGCGCTGGGATGGTAGCGATGCACGGCCGGACGCGCGCGCAACAGTACCAAGGCAAGGCTGATTGGGAAATTCTCGATCAAGTCGGACAGAAACTGACCATTCCATTCTACGGCAATGGGGATATTCGAACACCGGAAGAAGCGAAGTATGCCCTCGATCATTATCATGTCGATGGGGTCATGGTGGGGCGCGGATCGCTCGGAAATCCATGGCAGATTCAGCGTATGGTGCACTACGTCAAAACGGGCGAACTCTTGCCAGAGAAGAAAGGCTCAGAGCGCATTTTAGCAGCGATGGATCATTTGAAACGCCTGGAAGCCCTCAAAGGCGACTTTGCTGCGGCGCATGAATTCCGCAGTATGGTGAGTTACTACCTCAAGGGGATTCCGCGTGGGACGAAGGTGAAGGTTCAATGTATGGAGACCGATTCGTGTGCCGAAACACTTGATATTTTGAATGATTTCCATGAACAGACCTTGGTGCGCGAAGCAGCGCCAAAACGCCAGCGACGTCGTCAACCAGAATAAAAGTTCATAGTAGGGCTAGGGAAGTCACGGAATTTCTGCTATTATAGGAATGACGTGACTTTGTCTAGCAAAATCAATAGATGTGATCGCCTTGACGATCAACAATTAAATTTAGGAGGAACAGCATGGCAAACCAGAAAAACCATGAAGAACTAAACGACCAGATGCAAGTCCGGCGTGAAAAAGTTCAGGAATTGCATGAAAACGGCTATCAAGCTTACGCAAGCGCCGATCTCTTCAAACCCGAAGCACACCTTCAAGCGCTACAGGACGATTATGCCGATAAATCCAAAGAAGAACTCGCTGAAATGGATGTGCGCGTGAAAGTTGCAGGCCGTTTGATGAGCAAACGCGGCAAAGGTAAAGTTGGTTTCGGTGATATCCAAGATGCCACTGGAAAAATTCAGCTCTACATTCGTCGCGATGAAGTCGGCGAAGCGGACTACAATGCGATTTGGAAACGTGCCGATTTAGGCGACATTATCGGTTTGGAAGGGGAAGTGATGCGGACCGATATGGGAGAACTCTCCATCCGTGTCGACCGTATTTACCACCTGACGAAAGCATTGCGGCCTTTGCCAGATTCTTACTACGGACTGAATGACCGCGAAACGATTTACCGTGACCGTCAATTAGACTTGATTACGAACCGCGACAGCTATAATGTGTTCGTTAAACGTTCGCAAATTATCGCAGCCGTTCGTCGTTTCTTGAATGAATCTGGCTACTTGGAAGTAGAAACTCCAGTGCTGCATAACTTGGCAGGTGGAGCTTCAGCCCGTCCATTCATCACCCATCACAATGCCCTAGATATGGACTTGTACCTGCGCATTGCGTTGGAATTGCATCTCAAACGTTTGGTTGTCGGTGGGATGGAACGCGTGTATGAAATCGGTCGTGTCTTCCGTAACGAAGGGATTGACCACACGCATAACCCAGAATTTACCGAATTAGAGGTTTATACTGCTTACTACACCATGTGGGATGTCATGGACTTAGTAGAAAACATGTTCCGTTACGTGGCTGATGCGGTGAATGATGGCAACATGACCTTGAGTTATGCTGGCGAAACCATCGAATTGGGCAGTGATTGGCCACGTATTCACATGGTTGATGCCATTAAAGACGCTTGTGGCGTAGACTTCTGGGGCGAAATGTCCGACGAAGAAGCGCGGCAATTGGCGAAAGAACACCATGTGGAATACCAAGAAACCGATACGTACGGGCATATCGTCAATGCCTTCTTTGAGGAATTTGTTGAGGATACGTTGGTACAGCCAACCTTTATCTACGGTCATCCAAAAGCAATTTCACCATTAGCCCGCGGGAATGAAGAAGATCCTCGCTTTACTGACCGCTTCGAATTCTTCGTTGCTGGCCACGAATATGGGAATGCCTTCACCGAATTGACCGACCCTATCGATCAACGGGAACGGTTCGAACAACAAATGAAGGAAAAAGAACAAGGTAACGATGAAGCGCAACCATTGGACGAAGACTTCTTACGTGCTTTGGAAGCAGGGATGCCACCAACGGGAGGATTAGGTATCGGAATCGACCGGATGGTAATGCTCTTTACTGATCAACAATCTATTCGCGATGTCTTGTTGTTCCCAACCTTGCGGAATAAATAAGCGATGATTGATAGGAGGTGCTCAATGAGCGCCTCTTTTTTTGTCTAAAAATCCATACAAAAAGCCATTTAAACCCTTTGTTTTCAACGGGAAAGCGCTTAAAATAAAGAGGTGACAAGTATTTCTCACTGAGCCTAACATTACACAAATAAGCAAAGCTTTGGTATGATCAAGAAGTACTTTATATTTATTAGCAATAATAGAGAGGCAGTTTTTCAACGGGAGGGGTTGAGAAATTGCTTGATGAAATTAGAGGAGTTATGACAATGAAAGCAAAAAAATGGCTAATTGGTGGCGTAAGCACCGTCATTGTACTGGTAGCGGTCGGTTATTTGCTCGGCGTCGCTTATTTCAGTGACCATTTCTTGATCGGTAGCACCATTGCGGGCGTTGCTGTTGACCAACAATCACTCGCCACAGCGGCAGATAAGGTCGATCAAGCGTTGAATGCGCGGACGATTACGGTAACGGAGGATGGCAAAGAAATTGGGCAATTGAAATTGGCGGATTATGTTTCCTTACCGAGTGGGGAGGAAATGGTGACTAGCGCGAAAGCCGAACAGCATCCTTGGAAGTGGCCATTAGAAATCGCTACGAATAGTAAAAAAGACCTCGTCGCTCTGAAGGTGAAGGGGGATGTTGAAGCAACAATGGCAAAACAGGCGTTCCAAGCGCTGCAGATCGATAATAACAAACGGACGAAGAGTCAGGATGCGGAATTAAAAGCCGTGGACGGGGGGAAGGGCTACACTGTCCAAGCAGAAAAGGTCGGTAACCAAGTCTCTGCAGAGGCATTTGTTAAAGCACTCAATCAAGTGATCAATGCGGGTGAAACCACGTTGGCTTTGGATGATACCTACATTCAACCTAAAGTGAAGGCAGATGATGACGCTCTAGTGACGCTTTCAAAACGCTTGGACCAACTCGCAAAGGATCCATTTACCGTTACGGTGGGGAGTCAAGCGATTGAAATTCCGGCTGAAACGATCAAAAATTGGTTGTCAATTGGGAAGGACAAGCAGCTCAAGGTTGACCAGGCACAGGTCGATCAGTATTTACAGGAATGGAATCAAGCCAACGCCGGACTGCTTACGGCGCATGAATTTAATAGTACGCTCTCAGGGGTTGTGAGTGTGCAACCCGGCACGTATGGTTGGTACCTCTCGCGTGAAGAAACCACGCCAGCGGTTGTTGAAGCCTTGAACGCGGGCAACAATCATGTGGAGGCGACGGTTGTCGGTAAGGGCAGTGATCAGGAGAACTTCTTTGGGAATAGCTATGTAGAAGTCGATATTGCCCATCAAAAAATGTTTATCTATCAAAATGGGCAACAGGTTCTCACAACGGATGTCGCTACCGGAGCAGATGTGACAAAGACCGTTCCCGGGGCTTATCAAGTGTGGAATAAGGAATCCCCAAGTGTATTGGTCGGCACAAATGGGCATACGGGTGAGCCGTATCGTACTCCTGTGAGTTACTGGTTAGCCTTCGATGAACGCGGACAAGGGATCCATGATGCCAGCTGGCAACCGACGTTCGGTGGGGATTGGTATCACCTGCACGGCTCCAATGGCTGTGTGAACGTCAGTCCGAGCGTAATGGGTGAAGTCTTCTCTTTAGTTTCGGTCGGGATGCCGGTCGTTGTCTTCTAATTATTACATGTGTGAAACTGTCAACAGTCGGGTTGGCAGTTTTTTTGTGGTGTGAGATGCACAGAATCGATAAACTTTCAGTACAGATAGCGGCTAATGATAATAACAACGAGCGATGCTAGAACACGATGAGCGTGAACCAATGAATTGCCCCTCGATTTTCGGTTTTGCTGTGGGAATCATGGCGCCGATTGTTTTGGGTATGCTATACTACACACAACTTATGATTTTGAAAGGGGCACTCATTCGTGGCTGAACAAGAAAATAAAACCTTTTATGTGACGACACCGATCTATTATCCGAGCGGAAAGTTACACATTGGGAATACGTATACGACCGTGGTTGCCGATACCGTTGCGCGCTACAAACGCTTGAAGGGCTATGACGTCTTCTTCTTGACTGGATCGGACGAACACGGACTAAAAATTGAACAAAAAGCAGAAGAACAGGGCATTGCACCCCAGGAATATGTCGACAAAATGGCAGCCGGGTTTAAATCGCTCTGGGAAACGATGAATATCTCATATGATAAATTCATCCGCACGACCGATGCTGATCATGAAAAAGTTATTCAAGATATCTTCGAATATTTATTAGCAAAGGGCGACATCTACCTCGGTGAATATGAAGGTTGGTATTCCGTTTCTGACGAAGAATATTTCACAGAATCGCAATTACAGGAAGTCTATCGCGATGAAAATGGCAACGTGATCGGTGGGGTGGCCCCATCTGGTCACGAGGTGGAGCGCGTCAAGGAAGAGTCCTACTTCTTCAAGATGAGCAAGTACGCGGATCGCTTGATGCAGTACTACGAAGAGCATCCGGACTTCATTCAACCAGAATCTCGTAAGACAGAAATGTTGAATAATTTCTTGAAACCGGGCTTGGAAGACTTAGCGGTCACTCGTACCAGCTTCAAATGGGGGGTACCGGTACGTTCCAATCCAAAACACGTGATCTATGTATGGATCGATGCCTTGCCAAACTACATTACCGCGCTCGGCTACAACAAGGAAGACGACAGCAACTTCCAGAAATTCTGGCCAGCTGACTTGCACATTGTAGGCAAAGAAATCGTTCGCTTCCATACGATTTATTGGCCGATTCTTCTGATGGCGCTCGATCTGCCACTACCAAAACAAATCTTTGGGCATGGTTGGCTCTTGATGAAGGATGGTAAGATGTCGAAATCCAAGGGGAACGTGGTCTATCCTGAAATGTTAGTGGAACGCTACGGCTTGGATGCGGTGCGTTACTACTTGATGCGGGAAGTTCGCTTTGGTAGCGACGGGGTGTTCACACCTGCTAACTTCATCGACCGCATTAACTACGATCTCGCCAACGACCTCGGGAACCTGTTGAACCGGACCATCTCCATGATCAACAAGTACTTCAACGGTGTGGTGGGCGCATACCCAGGTGTTGTGGGCGATTTTGACCACGATTTAGAAGATACTGTGCGCCATGGGGTAGCGGCTTATTATGATGCGATGGATCACCTGCAATTCAGCGATGCCTTGGATGAGGTTTGGGCGATCATTGCGCGCACCAATAAATACATCGATGAAACCGAGCCATGGGTACTCGCTAAAGACGAGGGCAATAAAGAAGTTCTGCGCTCGGTGATGTACCATTTGGCAGACACCTTGCGTATTATTGCTATTTTGATTCAGCCGGTGATGACCGAAACGCCACGTGCGATGTTTGAACAATTAGGGTTAGCACCAACCACTGAAGCTTTAGCTTTCAGTGCTGCTGAAATTGGAGCATATCCAAATGAAGCGCAAGTGATCAAGAAGGGACAGCCGATCTTCCCACGGCGCGATGCTGAGGAAGAAGTCGCTTATATTACCGAACAGATGCAACAATCAGTGAAGCCAAAGGAAACGGAGGAAAAAACCATGCCATGGAATCCAGAAGACACCATTTTATTGACCGGTGACACGCCAGAAATCAAGATTGATGATTTCGACAAAGTTCAACTCAAGGTCGCAGAAGTAAAAGAAGCTAAGCCAGTGGAAGGTGCGGATCGGTTGTTACAATTCCGCCTAGATGCGGGTGACAACCAAGATCGTCAAATCTTATCCAGCATCCGTAAATGGTACCCAGATCCAGAAGTGCTCGTGGGTAAGAAAGTGATCATCGCCGCTAACTTAAAACCAATGAAGATGCGGGGAGAATTGTCACAAGGGATGATTCTGTCCATCGAAAATGGTGACGATGTCGTGGTAGTAACCGTACCAGATGCCTTACCGAACGGAAGCATTTTAGGATAATTGCTATCTTAAATGACGGAATAACTAGGAAACGGCTGGGCTTAATGGCTCAGCCGTTGTCCATTTGTACTGATGAATGAGAATGAAGGAGGAAAATATGCTCTTTGATACGCATACTCATTTCAATGCGGAAGATTTCAAGGATGATCAAGCACAAGCGATTGAGCGAGCACGACAAGCAGGGGTTAGCGGAATGACGATTATTGGGTTTGACCATGAAACTATTGCTAATGGCCAAGCACTCGTCTCGCGCGAATTGGACATGGTGGCAGCATATGGCTGGCATCCTGAGCTCGCTGGTGAATATAATGCTGAGGTAGAACGTGAATTACAAGCGGCATTGGATAGCCCAAAAGTGGTTGCAGTGGGTGAATTTGGGCTGGATTATCACTGGGATGCGGCGCCACATGAGGTGCAAGAACGCGTGATGCGGCGCCAAATCGCGATCGCACGCGAACGGAAATTGCCGATCATTATTCACACGCGTGACGCTAATGAGGATACTTATCGTATTTTGAAGGATGAACACGTGGAAGAAATCGGCGGAATCATGCATACATTCGGTGATGATCCAGAATGGGCACAGAAATTTCTCGATTTGGGGATGCATCTCTCTTTCAGTGGTGTGGTGACGTTCAAGAAGTCAAAAGCGGTTCGTGAAGCCGTCGCTATGGTACCAGCGGATCGCTTATTGATCGAAACGGATTCGCCTTACCTGTCACCTGAGCCACATCGGGGTCAGCGCAATGAAACCGCGAATATTCGCTATGTGGCGACACGCATCGCTGACGTGAGAAATACCAGCTATGAAGCGATTGCCCGCCAAACCTATGATAATGCTTGTCGTCTGTTTGGTATTCATTGGGATGAAGAGAAAGGGTTCGTGAAAGATTAAGTGAGCGAATCAGTATCAAATGCTAAGGTTAAGGAACGAATTAAAGAAGTGATTGTGGTCGAGGGGCGCGATGATACGCGGCGTTTAGAGGAGATTTACGATGTTTTAACAATCGAAACACGGGGATCGGCCATTGATGAGACAACGCTCAATGAGATTGCGCGTGCCCAGGATGAATTTGGTGTGATTGTATTCACCGATCCGGATGTGTCGGGGAATAAAATTCGCCAGATTATCCAATCCGAAGTGCCTGGAGTGAAACATGCCTTCCTGGAGCGGGAAGAAGCCAAGCCGAACCACAAAGGCAGTTTAGGAGTGGAACATGCTTCAGACGAAGCGATCAAACGCGCTTTGGGTGCGGTTTATTCGGTCATTGATCCTAATAGTCCGAATGCACCGGTACCTAAACTAACACTCAAGGAGTTGCGTGCGTTCGGATTAATGGGGACGAGCGATGCCCAGAAACGGCGCGATTACCTGACGCAGGCGTTGCGCATTGGCCACACAAACGGTAAGCAATTGGCGAAGCGTTTGTACCTGTTCCAAATTGAACACAGTCAGGTTGCACAGATTATGGAAAACTATGAAGCGGAGGAATTTAAAGCATGACCAAAAAATGGATCGCCACCCCATCACGTACGAATGCCATATTGAAACGCTACAACCTCGATGCTAAGAAAAGCCTGGGACAAAACTTCTTGATGGAACCTCAGGTATTAATGGATATGGTGAATGCTGCTTCCATAGACGAAACAACGGATGTGATTGAGATTGGGCCGGGCATTGGGGCTTTGACCGAATTTTTAGCGACCCATGCTCAGCGCGTATTGGCGTATGAATTGGATGACCGCTTGTTGCCTGTTCTCGCAGACGAATTGGGAGACTTCGCTAACCTCACCGTGAAACACCAGGATATTCTGAAGGCGGATATTACGGCAGACATTCAGGAACAATTTCCCTCAAGCGAGCGCTTGGCAGTCGTAGCGAACTTACCCTACTATATTACGACGCCCATCCTCTTCCACCTGTTAGAAGCGAGCGACCAGATCAAAACGTACGCGCTGATGATGCAGTTGGAGGTGGCGGAACGGTTGATTGCTAAACCGGGGACGAAGGCATATGGTGCCGTTACCGTAGCGATTCAATACTATTGCGATGCCACCATCGCAACGCATGTCCCACGTACCGTCTTCAAACCGCGCCCGAACGTTGATTCCGCCGTGCTCTTGCTGGAACGGTTGGCAAAACCACGCGTGGAAGTCGCCGATGAGAGGCTCTTCTTTACGGTGGTGCGCGGTAGTTTCCAACATCGCCGCAAAACGTTGTGGAACAACTTGCGCGGTTTATTTGGCAAGGATCCGGACATTACGGAAGCTTTAGAGACGGCATTGGCTGCAGTTAATATCGATCCTAAACGCCGGGCAGAAACATTGACGATCGAGGAATTTGCGGCTCTAGTCAATCAATTGAGTGCGGATGCGCGCATAGTGAAACCTACCGCTTAACCGAAATGGCATGGGATGGGGCAGGATGGCACGTCAACTAAATTTTTGAAATTACCCCTTTGACTATTGGTGAAGTTAATGCTATTGTAAAGTGTTAGACTTTGTGATAAAATGGTGGTATAAGGAGTGATTGCCATGGCGCAGAGTATTGCGGCAATTAAACAAGATCTTGAACAAAAGATCGGTAGTACCATCCAAGTCACGCAGCAGACGGGGCGTAAACGCATCACCAAGAGAAGAGGCGTTCTCAGTGATACTTATCCTGCTGTTTTCGTGATCGAACTCGATCCTGAAGAAAATAAATTCGAACGGATTTGTTACAGTTACACAGATGTTTTGACTGAAGCAGTTGAAATTGAATTTCCCAGCAATGACGCAGTAAGCGAATAGTAATACGATGATACCTAAGGAGTGAGCAGGAGCTACTCCTTTTTTTGTGCTTATGAATTTTAGGCCCGGCTGTTTTTCAAAGAATGCCGATCGTTGTGGCTTTGATGCACAGACGTGAGGTGACTAATCACCTTATTTTTTCTTTTGCCGTGGGTTGAGGCTTGTCACCTTTTTGAAAGTAGGGTAGAATTCAAATCGTAATTATTTCGTTTTTTATAGAAACAACCAGCGCTAATGGCTAATGAGGGACCATTAGCCAAATAAAGGAGGGAGAATATGCACTATATTGACTGTCAGCAGGTGGGGTATGCCTATGATGAAGAGCCTGTGTTGATGGACATTACCTTTACTGTTGATCCGGGTGAATTTGTGATTTTAACAGGGGAAAATGGTGCGGCGAAATCCACATTGATCCGCAATATTCTGGGCCTGTTGAAACCAACAGAGGGTACGGCAACGATTAGTAAACAAAATGTGAATGGAGAACCGATGCAGGTAGGGTATCTGCCTCAGGATCTCACGCATTTCAATCCGGGTTTTCCTAGTTCAGTGTATGAATTTGTGCAATCGGGACGTTACCAGCAGCGCCGTTGGTTTAAACCCCTCGATGATGGCGACAGGGAGCACGTGAAACGGGCGCTGGATTCAGTTGGAATGTGGGAACAACGGCATAAACGAATTGGTGAGCTCTCGGGTGGTCAGAAGCAACGCATCGGGTTGGCACGCGTATTCTGTACGGATCCGGATCTCTTTATTCTCGATGAACCGACTACCGGTATGGACAAACAGTCCCGCAAAAAATTCTATGAGCTATTGCAGCACAGTGCGCGCAAACACGGTAAAGCGATTTTTATGGTGACGCATGAAGATATTCAACTGGAGGATTTCTTTGACAAGCAGATCCACTTGGTAAGAAAGGAGGATTCGCCATGGAGATGTTTCAGTATGAGTTCATGCAGCGCGCCCTCATCGCGTGTCTAGCTATTGCTCTGTTTACGCCAATCTTGGGGCTGTTGCTCATTTTGCGGCGACAATCATTGATGGCAGATACGCTCTCACACGTCTCGTTAGCAGGGGTAGCACTCGGATATTTGATCGGTGTGGAACCTACCGTAACAACGATGGTGACGGTGATCTTAGCAGCGATTCTGTTAGAGTATTTGCGCAAAGTCTATGCTAACTACTCCGATATTTCGGTAGCACTCCTGATGTCTGGAGGAATGGCGGTAGCGTTAATGCTATTGACGCAGGTAGAAACGCCAAACAAGGTGGAATCTTTCCTGTTCGGTTCGATCGTGACCATTACGCCACTGCAGGTGGGATTACTGATTGGGTTAGCCGTTTTGATTATCGCACTCTATATTATTCTGCGCCGCGTGTTATACATGGTGGCTTTCGACGAGGCGACCGCTTATACAGCGGGACTGCCGACCAACTGGATTTCGATGGGGATTTCCATTGTCACCGGGGCAGCGATTGCGATCATGATGCCTATAGCAGGATCCTTGCTCGTTTCCGCTATCATTATCATGCCGGCAGCCATTGCTCTGCGTCTATTCAAGAATTTCAATGGCGTGATTATTTCAGCTAGTGTGATCGGCATGGTCGGTATGGTCGGCGGCTTAATTGGATCATATCAATGGGATACGCCACCTGGAGCGACGATCATCGTTATCTTTATCGCCATGTTTATCATTGAAAGTATTGTCTTGAAACTGTTTAAGCATTAACATGAACCGAGCGTAACGGCCTTCGTAAACGTAACATTTGCAAAGCAGGTGGGATCAGCAGCGGAGACAGTGTTGTTCCTCAGTGGAAAGGCTACGCTCGCGTATGAGGCGGTTATGATCATAGCGTCTTTTCTTCGTTTCGAAGAAAGGACGCTATTTTTTATGACGAACAGCGTTTAAGAAGGCGGTTTCAATATTATAGAAGAAACAAGATTATCGCTAACGGTGAATAACGCTAGTGCCATTGGGGATCAGGGGAGTTTTGGTCGTTGACTTTTATTGGGAAAAGGAGTAGAGTATCTCTTGAAGTGAAATTTTCGCTAGGTCGATCTATTGTCCGGCTAAGCGATTGGGAAAGAAAACAAAAGAATTGACGGGAAAGTCATGCTCTTTTGTCTTTTTTTTGCCTTTAAAACGGTTTTTAAGGTGAATCTTAACAAATTCTTAACGTTTGTTGTTCTTTTGTTTTTCTTTCGCTCACAGTGTTATCAGTGTATGGAAAATTAATGAGAGGTGGCCACTGATTAATGACAGGACATAATGTTAAATTCGGGAAACATCGGGTGCGTCGTTCTTACTCACGCATCAACGAAGTGCTCAACTTGCCAAACTTAATCGAGATCCAAACCGATTCTTACAAATGGTTGTTAGAAGAAGGCATTCGGGAAATGTTCCATGACATTTCACCAATCGACGACCACTCCGGTAAGATGCAGTTGGAATTTGTCGATTACCAATTCGACGATGCCAAATATAACGTTGATGAAGCGCGCGAACATGATGCAAACTACTCCGCACCAATGTACGCTAAATTGCGTTTGATCAACAGCGAGACCGGCGAAATCAAGGACCAAACCGTGTTCTTTGGTGATTTCCCAATTATGACAGCGAGCGGGACGTTCATTATCAATGGGTCTGAACGTGTCATTGTTTCTCAGCTCGTTCGTTCACCAGGGGTATATTTCCACGACAAGATTGATAAGAACGGAAAACAATCTTTCGGTTCAACCGTCATCCCTAACCGTGGGGCATGGTTGGAAATGGAAACCGACGCAAAGGATATTTCCTACGTCCGTATCGACCGTACCCGTAAGATTGCGATGACCGTTCTGATGCGGGCTTTAGGGTTCGGTTCAGATGATCAAATTCGCGAACTCTTTGGGGAATCCGAAACACTCGACCTCACCTTAGAAAAAGATGTTCATAAGAACCCTTCTGACTCTAGAACAGAAGAAGCCTTGAAAGACATCTATGAACGCCTTCGCCCGGGTGAACCTAAAACAGCGGAATCTTCCCGTAACTTGCTGATTGCGCGCTTCTTCGATCCACGTCGTTACGATTTAGCTGCCGTTGGTCGTTACAAAGTCAACAAGAAGCTCGATTTGAAGATTCGTTTGCGTGACCTCACCTTAGCAGAAAACATCATCGATGGTGAAACTGGCGAAATCTTGATTCCAAAAGGGACCGTCTTTGACCGTGAAGGCTTAGAACAGTACGGTGACGTGCTCGACAACGGTGCCGGGATGATTACCGTTTATCCAAATGAAGACGGTGTGCTCACGGATCCCGTTGATGTGCAATTGATCAAAGTTTATGCACCAAAGAACCCAGACCGTATCATCAATGTGATCGGGAATGGTAACCCAACCGATGAAGTGAAAGCATTAACGATTGCCGATGTCATTGCTTCCTTCAGCTACTTCTTGAACTTGTATGAAGGCTTAGGCACAACGGATGACATCGACCACTTAGGGAACCGTCGTATCCGTTCTGTCGGTGAATTGCTCCAAAACCAATTGCGTATTGGGCTGAGCCGGATGGAACGTGTGGTACGGGAACGGATGTCCATTCAAGATATGGAAACCGTTACGCCACAACAATTGATTAATATTCGTCCAGTGGTTGCAGCGATTCGTGAATTCTTCGGAAGTTCACAGCTCTCTCAATTCATGGACCAAAACAACCCATTATCTGAGTTGACCCACAAACGCCGTCTGTCTGCGTTGGGGCCAGGCGGGTTGACTCGTGACCGCGCCGGATATGAAGTCCGCGACGTTCACTACACCCACTACGGCCGTATGTGTCCAATCGAAACACCTGAAGGGCCAAACATCGGGTTGATCAACTCATTGGCAACCTACGCGAAGATCAATCCATTTGGCTTTGTGGAAACCCCATACCGCCGCGTGGACTGGAAGACGCACAAAGTTACCGACCGGATCGACTACTTAACGGCTGATGAAGAAGACCGCTTCGTTATTGCACAAGGGAACACGCGCTTGAATGAAGATGGTTCTTTCGCCGATGACAAGATTATGGCGCGTTACGTCGAAGAAAACATCGAAGTCTCACCAGAACGCGTGGACTACATGGACGTTTCGCCAAAACAGGTAGTCTCTGTCGCTACCGCATGTATTCCATTCTTGGAAAACGACGACTCCAACCGGGCATTGATGGGGGCAAACATGCAGCGTCAGGCTGTGCCATTGCTTCATCCACATGCCCCACTCGTTGGGACTGGGATGGAATATGTTTCCGCACACGACTCTGGAGCAGCGGTGGTTGCTGAATACGCAGGTACTGTTGAATTCTCCGATGCTCGCGAAATCCGTGTTTGCCGTGAAGATGGCGCATTGGACAAATACCCACTTGTGAAATATCACCGTTCTAACGCGTCAACCTGCTACAACCAAACTCCATTGGTACGCAAAGGGGACGTTGTTGACAAGGGCGAAATCTTGGCTAACGGACCATCGATGGAAAATGGTGAATTAGCGTTAGGACAAAACCCAATCGTTGCCTTCATGACCTGGGATGGTTACAACTACGAAGACGCGGTTGTTATTTCTGAACGCTTAGTAAAAGACGATGTCTACACCTCTATCCACATCGATGAATTAGAATCGGAAGCCCGTGATACCAAACTCGGGCCAGAAGAAATCACGCGTGAAATTCCAAACGTCGGTGACGATGCCTTGAAGAACTTGGACGAACGCGGAATTATCCGGATCGGGGCAGAAGTGAAAGACGGCGACATTCTGGTAGGGAAAGTGACACCAAAAGGGGTAACGGAACTGAGTCCAGAAGAACACTTATTACACGCTATTTTTGGTGAAAAAGCCCGTGAAGTTCGGGATACGTCCTTACGAGTACCACATGGTGGTGGCGGGATCGTCAATGACGTGAAAGTCTTCTACCGTGACAATGGTGACGAACTGAAACCAGGTGTCTCCATGATGGTTCGTGTGTACATTATTCAAAAACGTAAGATCCAAGTAGGGGACAAGATGGCTGGTCGTCACGGGAACAAAGGGGTTGTCTCTATTGTTCTTCCAGAAGAAGATATGCCATTCCTCCCAGATGGCACACCGGTTGATATCTGCTTGAATCCATTAGGGGTGCCTTCCCGTATGAACATTGGGCAGGTGTTGGAACTCCACTTAGGGATGGCCGCACGTAACTTGGGTATCCACGTGGCTACCCCGGTATTCGATGGGGCACAGGACTCCGACATTTGGGAGACGGTGGAAGAAGCCGGCATGGCCTCCGATGCGAAGACCATCCTCTATGACGGTCGGACGGGAGAACCTTTCGACAACCGCGTTTCCGTTGGTGTGATGTACTACCTCAAACTGTCACACATGGTTGATGACAAACTGCATGCGCGTTCCATTGGGCCATACTCCTTGGTAACGCAACAGCCACTCGGTGGGAAAGCGCAATTTGGTGGACAACGTTTCGGGGAAATGGAAGTTTGGGCATTGGAAGCTTACGGGGCAGCTTACACCTTGCAAGAAATTCTGACCTACAAATCCGATGACGTTCAAGGACGTGTTCAGACCTATGAATCCATCGTTAAGGGCGAACCAATCAACAAACCAGGTGTACCGGAATCCTTCCGTGTATTGGTTAAAGAATTGCAGTCCCTCGGGTTGGATATCCAAGTGCTCGACAGTGAAGACCAAGAAATTGATCTGCGTGATGATGACGAAATCATGAGCAACTACCAAAATGTTGCCCAACCAGCTGAAGCCAATGCCACACAGGCACCAGCAGAAGCACTCGACAACAGTGAAAAAGAAAAAGCAAATCAATAGCAATGAACTTTCCCACTTACAAAATGAGTGAGTGGGAAAACCTATTGCACCCAATCGTTGAAACAGCGTTTTTAATAGAAAAGGGAGGTTGACCCCTTGGTCGACGTAAATAAATTTGAAAGCATAAAAATCGGGATTGCTTCACCTGATAAGATTCGTTCCTGGTCTTATGGAGAGGTCAAAAAACCAGAAACGATCAACTACCGTACCTTGAAACCGGAAAAAGATGGGTTGTTTGATGAACGTATCTTTGGACCAACCAAGGACTGGGAATGTGCCTGTGGGAAATACAAGCGCGTTCGTTACGCTGGGGTTATCTGTGACCGCTGCGGGGTTGAAGTAACAAAATCCAAAGTTCGCCGTGAACGTATGGGCCACATTGAATTGGCAAGTCCAGTGACCCATATTTGGTACTTTAAAGGTATTCCAAGCCGCATGGGTTTGATCTTAGACATGAGCCCACGTGCCTTGGAAGAAGTCATCTATTTCGCTTCCTACGTGGTAACGAATGCCGGGGATACGGAATTAGAATATAAACAGTTATTATCTGAACGCGAATACCGCGACTACAAAGCTGAACTCGGTAATCGCTTCGAAGCAGGAATTGGGGCAGAAGCCATCAAGATCTTGCTTGCTCAAGTTGATTTGGAAAAAGAAGTCGTGGAACTCAAAGAAGAATTGAAGACGGCAAAAGGACAAAAACGGACGCGTGCCATCCGCCGTTTGGATATCCTCGATGCTTTCCGTAAATCGGGGAACCAACCAGAATGGCTCGTGATGGACGTGATTCCAGTTATCCCACCAGAACTGCGCCCAATGGTACAGCTCGATGGGGGCCGTTTTGCAACGAGTGACTTGAACGACCTCTACCGCCGTGTGATCAACCGTAACAACCGCTTGAAACGTTTGCTCGATTTGAATGCACCAAACATCATCGTTCAAAATGAAAAACGGATGCTGCAAGAAGCCGTTGACGCTTTGATCGATAATGGTCGCCGTGGCCGTCCAGTTGCCGGGTCTGGTAACCGTCCATTGAAATCTCTCTCACACATGTTGAAAGGGAAACAAGGACGTTTCCGTCAGAACTTGCTCGGTAAACGTGTGGACTACTCCGGCCGTTCCGTTATTGCCATCGGTCCTTACTTGAAATTCTATCAATGTGGGTTACCAAAAGGCATGGCACTTGAGCTCTTCAAACCATTCCTCATTCGTGAATTGGTAGATCGCGAAATTGCGACCAATGCGAAACATGCCAAACGCATGATCGAACGTCACGATGATGAAGTTTGGGAACCACTCGGCTCAATCATGCGTGAACATCCTGTTCTCTTGAACCGCGCACCGACCTTGCACCGTTTGGGGATTCAGGCTTTTGAACCAATCTTGGTTGAAGGGAAAGCGATCCGTCTGCATCCATTGGCTTGCGAAGCGTACAACGCCGACTTCGATGGGGACCAGATGGCGGTTCACTTGCCATTGAGTGAAGAAGCCCAAGCGGAAGCACGGATTTTGATGCTGGCAGCGAGCCACATCTTGAACCCTAAAGATGGGCAACCAGTTGTTACTCCATCCCAGGACATGGTACTCGGGAACTACTACCTCACCATGGAACAAGCGGGCATGAACGGCGAAGGCATGGCCATCAGCTCTGTGAATGAAGCGCACATTGCCTACGCAAACCACGCTGTTCAACTGCATACGCGTGTCGTGATCAATACCGACGACATGCCACGTTACGCTTGGACCAAAGACCAACGCGGAAAATTGATGGTGACCTCGATTGGGAAACTTTTCTTCAACGAGATTATGCCGGATAATTTCCCATTCATTAATGAACCCACCGATTACAACTTGAATGAACAAACCCCTGATTGTTTCTTCATGGAACCAGGTGGCGACGTGAATGCATTCATCAGCCAGTTGGAAACCACCGCACCATTCAAGAAAGGTTACTTGGAAGATATCATTGCAGCGGTCTTCAAGAAATACCGCGTCACCGATACCTCCGTGTTCCTCGACCGCCTGAAAGCATTGGGGTACCAATATTCCACCAAGTCCGGGATCACAGTAGGTATTGCGGATATCACCGTTTTGGATGCGAAAGATGATTTCGTTGAACAAGGCCACAAACGCGTGGACAACATCACAAAGCAATACCGTCGCGGGTTAATTACCGAAGATGAACGTTATGAACAGGTGATTACTACCTGGAATGGTGTGAAGGACCAAATCGAGGACGCCTTGAAGACTTCCTTGGC
Organism: Aerococcus sp.; assembly: GCA_030528155.1. Classification (GTDB taxonomy): domain Bacteria; phylum Bacillota; class Bacilli; order Lactobacillales; family Aerococcaceae; genus Aerococcus. Next base: position 7,759 of record JAUMZL010000002.1, on the reverse strand, counting down.
ATCGGATAACCCATTTTTCATCATGATGAATTCTGGGGCTCGTGGTAACATCTCCAACTTTACCCAGTTAGCGGGGATGCGTGGATTGATGGCTGGTCCGAATGGTAAGATCATCGAATTGCCAGTTACCTCGAACTTCCGTGAAGGGCTCTCCGTTCAGGAAATGTTTATCTCAACGCACGGGGCACGTAAAGGAATGACTGATACGGCGCTGAAGACCGCTGACTCCGGTTACCTCACCCGTCGTCTGGTAGATGTGGCTCAGGACGTCATCATTCGTGAAACGGACTGTGGCACCGATCGTGGGTTGGAAATCTCTGCCATCAAGAACGGCAATGAAATGGTTGAAACCCTCTCGGAACGCTTGACCGGTCGCTATTGCATGAAGGAAGTTCGCGATCCAAATACCGGCGAAGTACTCGCTAAACATAATCAATTGATCAGTGCCGAAGTGGCTCATAAGATTGAAGACGCAGGCATTGAAACTGTAACGATTCGTTCTGCTTTCACCTGCAAGACGCGTCATGGTGTCTGCAAGTACTGCTACGGCTCCGACTTAGCAACGAACGGCGAAGTGGAAGTTGGCGAAGCAGTTGGGATCGTGGCCGCTCAATCAATCGGTGAACCTGGTACCCAGTTAACGATGCGTACCTTCCATACCGGTGGGGTTGCCGGGGACGACATTACTCAGGGGCTCCCACGTGTTCAAGAAATTGTGGAAGCACGTCATCCTAAAGGGCAAGCGGTCATTACCGAAGTGACCGGGGAAGTGGTCGACATTACGATTGAAGAAGATAACCGTAAGAAGACCGTTACCGTGAAAGGCCAAACCGACGAACGCGAATACAAAGTACCTTATACCTCCCGTATGAAGGTGGCAGAGGGCGATTTCGTGAAACGTGGGGATCAATTAACAGAAGGGTCCGTGGATCCAAAAGAATTACTGAGGATTACGGATGCTTTGACGGCTGAAACCTACATGCTCTCTGAAATCCAACGTGTTTACCGTTTGCAAGGGGTAGATATCAACGACAAGCACGTGGAAGTTATGCTGCGTCAGATGGTACGCAAAGTCCGTATCCTCGACCCAGGGGACTCCGGCTTGTTGCCAGGTAAATTGATGGATATCGGCGACTTCACAGACGCTAACCGCGAAATGGTGAAGACTGGCCAAATTCCTGCAACCGCTCGTCCAGAACTCTTGGGAATCACCAAGGCCGCATTGGAAACCAACAGCTTCCTCTCTGCTGCCTCCTTCCAAGAAACGACGAAGGTATTGACCGATGCCTCTATTGAAGGTAAACGTGATGAATTGCTCGGTTTGAAAGAGAATGTCATCATCGGTAAGATCATCCCAGCCGGAACCGGGATGCGTCGTTACCGCAACATGGAACCGAAGAAATTAGGGATCATTCCTGAAGCAGAAGAACTAATGGAAGTCGATCCTGAAAATCCGGTGACCGTGGAAGAGGCGATTGAACAAGCCCAAGCAGAAAATGAAGCTAAACAAAAACCAATGCCTGAATACCACGGAATGCCTTAATTCCTAGTAGATAACAGGTAGCATTATAAGTAAGGAAGTTCTTTTCTAAGGAAAGGGGGCTTCCTTTTTTGTTTTTTGGAAGCGGATATATCCACAAATCAGGGATCTGGGGTTGCAATTCGAGGCAAAAAAGACTAATATCACCAGAGATTGACTAGGATCTATCATTGGGGTAGTGGCTCTATTTGATCCAGTCAACCACTAACTATGAAAAAATCAAGGCAAAAAACTGATGGGAGGATGACCATGAATATCGTTATTGTCGGTGTTGGCAAGGTGGGACAATATCTGGCCAGCGAACTCAGTAATGAAGGCCATAACATTTTAGCCATTGATTACAATGCCGAAATGCTCGATGAAGTACTTTCTGCAAATGATATTGCTGGAGTGGTGGGGGATGCTACCGATTATGAAACCCTCGAGGAAGCATCGGTTGGCGACTGCGATATGTTTATTGCGGTGACCTACGAAGATGATGCCAATATTGTGGCGTCTATTATGGCGAAGAAACTAGGAGCGAGGTATACCATCGCCCGGGTGCGTAAACCTAATTACATTCATCATCGTGAATTCATGCAACATACCATGGGGATTGATCTCTTAATCAACCCTGAATTTGAAACGAGTCGGGAAATTATTCGGGCGCTGGATTACCCCGAAGCGCTCAATGTGGAATTATTCTTCAAACGCATGGTGAAGATGGTTCAGGTCAAAGTACCAAAAGACAGCCACTTAGCAGGACATACGCTGGTGGAATTGGACCAAAGCGGGGCGCTCGATGGCAACTTGATTACCATCGTCTACCGTGCGGGTCAAGCCCATATTCCAAATGGGGATTTCCGTATTGAAGCCGGCGACTATATTCACGTGGCTGGATCGAAAGAAACGATTGCGACGTTTATGCGCCATTTGTTTGGACGGTTACATGACATTGAGAGCATCTTGATTGTCGGTGCCGACCGCATCAGCTTCTCCTTGGCAGGGATGCTGTTGGAGCGTGGAATGCGCGTCAAAGTCATCGAGAAGAATCCAGAAAAAGCGCGACAGTTCTTGATTATGCACCCTAAAGCTGAAGTGGTGAATGGAGATGGAACGGCACCAAGCACATTGACCGAGGAACATGCGGAGGAATTCGATGCGTTTATCGGATTGACCAATATCGATGAGGAGAATATTGTGCTCTCGCTGGTCGCGGCAGAATTCGGTATTGAGAAACGCCTCGCCAAGGTGAACCGGATGGAATTAGTGCGGATGACGCGGGTGTTGGACCTCGACACCACAGTAACGCCGAAACGTTCGGTAGCGAATGTGATTTTGCGGATCGTCCGGGTTAAGGCCAATATGGAGAAGAATACCTCTTCTTACATCAACCATATCTACCGCTTAGAGGATAACAAGGTCGAAGCCATCGATTTCACTGTGACGCAAGCGAGTCGCTTAGTCGGTATTCCTTTGAAGGATCTCGCTATTCGGTCTGGGATGCTGGTGGCGTACATTTTACGTGGAGAGGAAGTTTCTGTTCCGCGTGGGGATGATGTGCTCAAAGCCGACGACCGTATTATTGTGATTTCGGAACGTCCGCACATCACGACAGCGGATGAGATTTTGGAGGGATAGCATGAACGCGAGAATTATCCGCTTCATTATCTCCAGAATTTTATACGTTGAAGCTGCCTTAATGGCGGTTCCCTTGCTTGTAGGGGTGATCTACCGAGAACCGTTGAGCGATTTATTTAATTTCTTCTTGCCGCTCGTGGTCTGCCTCATCCTCGGCAAATTGCTAGCGGTCAATGAGGAAAAACTTGGGACGTTCTACTACAAAGAAGCACTGCTGACGGTCGGATTAGTTTGGGTCGTGATTTCTGCGATGGGGGCGATCCCACTCTGGCTCACGCCAACCAACTATCCGACCTATACGGATGCCTTCTTTGAAATGGTGTCGGGGTTCACGACGACCGGAGCGAGTGTGGCCAATGATGTGGAGGCCCTCCCGCATTCCATTCTCTTCTGGCGCTCATTCTCGCACTTTATCGGCGGGATGGGGGTCTTAGTCTTCGCTTTGGCGCTCTTTCCCAAGAATAATCCGCGTTCGTCCTTATTTATGAAGGCAGAAGTACCCGGGCCAATCTTCGGGAAATTGGTGCCCAAATTGAGTGAGACGGCGCGCATTCTCTACATTATCTATTTGGTCATGGCGGTTATCCTGGTGATCTTGTTAATGTTAGGGGGATTGAACCTCTTCGATGCCCTCATTCACGCCATGGGGACAGCCGGGACAGGCGGGTTTTCCAATTACAACGCCTCGGTTGGGCAGTTCCATTCGAAATATGTGGAAATTGTCCTCAGTATTGGGATGTTTGCCTTTGGGATCAACTTTAACTTGTACTATTACGCTTTGGTGCGCAGTATCAAAGATTTCTTCTCATCTGAAGAATTAAAAGTCTATTTTGCGATTGTCGCCTTGATGACGATCCTGATTGCGATCAACATCTGGCACATGTATGATTCCGGCAGCTACACGGCGGTTTCCTCATTATTTGCGGTGACCTCCATCATTAGTACGACGGGATTTGTGAGTGCAGACTTCGGTCAGTGGCCGATGTTATCACGGATGCTTCTGATCACATTGATGTTCACGGGCGCCTGTGCCGGGTCAACCGCTGGGGGCTTCAAGGTCTCACGGGTGATCATTGCTTTCAAGAAGATTATCAATGAAGTGCGGCAAGCGATCGATCCCAAGCACGTCTCGGTGGTGACCTTTGAGGAGAAACCGGTGCTGCCTGCTGTCGAAAAATCGATCGGTAACTACACGCTGATTTATGGCTTAATTGTGATTGTGAGTTGTATTTTAATCAGCCTGGATGCGCCTGACTTGTTGTCGACAACGGGGACGGTCATGACCGCATTCAATAACATTGGACCAGGGTTGGGAGCGTATGGCCCACTCGCCAACTTCAAAGACATCAGCATGCTGTCCAAATGGGTAATTATTGTGGATATGCTACTAGGGCGTTTAGAGATCTATCCTATTCTGATTCTCTTCTCACCAAGTATTTGGCGCACACGCCGGCATCGTCCGCGCTTGCGTCAAGCGAAAGCAGAAAAAATGATTTAAAAAGCGATGATCCCTGCTGTTGCCGATGAGGCGGTAGCGGGGATTTTGCGATTAAAAAGTCACCAATAGAGGATAGTGCCAACGTTGCAATTTTTCGTGAAAAAAGCTACTATCACGTAAGACAAATAATTATTAAATGGAGGATGGGCATGAATATTGTTATTGTTGGTGCCGGTAAGGTGGGTCAATATCTGGCCCATCAACTCAGCAATGAGGGGCACAATATTTTAGCCATTGATTATAACGAAAGTATTTTGAATGAGTTAACAACCGAAGATGATGTGACGGGGATTGTCGGTGACGGGACAGATCGTACCACCTTGATGGAAGCTGGCGTGGACCAATGTGACCTATTCATTGCGGTGACTTACGAGGATGATGCCAATATCGTTGCCTCGATTATGGCGAAGAATATGGGCGCTAAATATACGATTGCTCGCGTGCGTAAACCGAACTACCTCTCGCACCGCGATTTCATGCAGTCGAATATGGGCATTGACCTGCTGATCAACCCAGAATTTGAGACTAGCCGTGAAATCGTGCGGGCGCTGGATTATCCGGATGCCCTCAACGTGGAGCTTTTCTTCCATGGCAAGGTAAAAATGATCCAGGTGATCGTACCGGAAGATAGCATGTTAGCGAACCGTACGCTCGGGCAATTGGACCAGAGTGGCGTGTTAGAGGGCAACCTGATCACCATTGTGTACCGCAACGGTGAATTGACGATTCCAAATGGCGACTTCGTGATTCAAGCGGGTGATTTTATTCATATTGCGGGAACGAAGGACAATCTCCAAAAATTTATGCATAACCTGTTCGGGGGCAAGCACGATATTCAGAGTGCCTTGATCGTTGGGGCTGACCGCATCAGCTACTCACTGGCCCGCATGCTACTGAAACGCGGGATGCGGGTCAAACTCATTGAACGCGATTATGAACGGGCACGGCATTTCCTGATGATGAACCCTGGAGCGGAAGTGGTACATGGGGATGGCACCGCGCCCACCATTTTGGAGGAGGAACATGCGGAGGACTTCGATGCCTTCATTGCACTGACGAATATCGATGAGGAGAATATCGTCCTTTCACTCGTTGCGGATGAATTTGGGATCAAGAAGCGCCTCGCAAAGGTGAATCGCATGGAGTTGGTGCGCATGACGAAGGTGTTAGATCTGGATACCACCGTGACACCGAAGCGCTCCGTGGCTAACGTGATCCTGCGCATCGTCCGCAGTATGGCCAACACGCGCACGGCTCAAAATTCGCAGATCAACCATATTTACCGCTTGGAAGATAACAAGGTGGAAGCGATCGACTTCACCGTGACGGAACATAGTCGTCTACTGGAGCAACCACTCCGCGAATTAGCATTGAAGCAAGGGGTCTTAATTGCCTACATTCTCCGCGGTGAGGACGTCCAGATTCCGCGGGGAGATACGACCTTGCAGGCGGGGGATCGGTTGATCTTAATTACGACGCACTGGCGGATCACTAGTGCGGATGATATTTTGGAGGGATAGTTGATGAATAAAAAAATTATTCGTTTTATCTTATCACGTATTCTCTACCTAGAAGCAGCACTCCTAGCACTGCCATTACTGATCGGGGTAATCTACCACGAGTCTGGCAGTGATCTCCTGAATTTCGTGATTCCATTGGTCCTCTCCCTTATTTTGGGGAAAGTATTGGACATTGGGAGCAAGAAGATTGAGAATTTCTATTACCGCGAGGCGTTGCTTTCTGTGGCATTAGTTTGGGTAATCGTCTCAGCCATTGCGGCCATTCCGCTCTGGCTGACGCCAACGAATTACCACACCTATACCGATGCACTGTTTGAAATGGTTTCCGGGTTTACGACGACCGGGGCGAGTGTGGCTAAGGACTTAGAGGTATTGCCACATTCCATTCTCTTCTGGCGTTCACTCTCCCACTTTATCGGTGGGATGGGGGTGTTGGTGTTTGCCTTAGCGCTCTTCCCCAAGAGCAACCCACGCGCGTCATTGATCATGAAGGCGGAAGTCACCGGGCCAACATTTGGGAAACTTGTGCCGCGCCTCAGCGACACTGCGCGGATTCTCTACGGGATCTACATTGGCATGACCGTGATTTTGACCATTCTATTGATGTTTGGTGGCATGAACGTCTTCGATGCAGTCACCCATGCTATGGGGGCAGCAGGAACAGGGGGCTTCTCCAATTACAATGCGTCGGTCGGACACTTTAACTCCCGTTATATTGAAATTGTCCTTGGTGCGGCGATGTTCTTCTTTGGTATTAACTTTAACCTGTATTATTACGCCATTATTAATAGCATCAAAGACTTCTTCAAATCAGAGGAATTAAAAATCTACTTTGGCATTGTGACGATAGCGACCTTGGCGATTATGTGGAATATCTGGGGGATGTATGACTCGGGCGTCTACACTGGCGTCTCCTCCTTCTTCACCGTAACGTCGATCATCAGTACCGGGGGATTCGTGAGCGCTGACTTCGGACAATGGCCGCTCTTCTCCAAGACGATTCTGTTGTTCCTGATGTTCCTCGGAGCCTGTGCGGGCTCAACTGCCGGTGGGTTCAAGATTTCATGCTTGATCATCACGATTAAAAAATTGAAGAATGACATTCTGCGTGTGATCGACAGCAAACACGTCTCCGTCATCCGTTTCGAGGGAAAAGCCATCGAACCTTCTGTTGAGCAATCAATTGCGAGTTACGGCTTACTTTATATTTTGATTGTGTTTATCAGTATCTTACTGATCAACCTGCAATTCCCAGACCTGATGTCCAGTACGAGTGCGGTGCTTGCCGTCTTCAATAACGTTGGACCAGGGATTGGCGCATATGGTCCGATTGCGAACTTCCTGGATGCCGGAACGTTCTCCAAATGGGTATTGATCCTCGATATGTTGATTGGGCGTTTGGGAATTTACCCAATGATCGCACTGATGGCACCGCGCGTATGGGCTACTCGCCGTCGCCATCATCTCAAAACTGCCTAGCCTAACCTCGGGACGTGAGTAAAGCGTCCCGTTTTTTTATGCTGTTAGGGACGTGAGTAAAGCGTCCCGTTTTTTTATGCTGTTAGGGACGTGAGTAAAGCG
>JAUMZL010000034.1 GCA_030528155.1 Aerococcus sp. | reverse complement strand
GATTCCGGTAGTGCGTTAGTAATTGTTGTAGTTTTATAACTCAAAAGGATATTAAGCAGTTTGCATTTAAGTTTACAATTTAGGAACGGGCAATTTATCCCAAGCATCAATAATTCTTCCCTTGACATTCTCTCCTTCTTCAACTAAAGTAATAACCAGATAAAACAAATAGCGCTTTCACAGGATTGTGACTGGTCAAGCAGGCAAAACCTAAATGAGTGTGTACTACCACCTAGGCGTAGTGGATACTCATTTAGGTTTTTTCTTTGGTCCAATAAGGTTATAAACAACCTCAAAGTACAAATGACGTCTATGTGCTGGACTAAAACTGTTGACGGCTTTCATTGTCGTTGCGCTAAAAAGGAGTTCATAGATATGCCAAAGAAGGATTATACCGCCCTCACTAAAGACATTATGGAACATGTCGGGGGCGTAGAAAATGTGAATGGTTTGCGTCATTGTGTGACGCGTTTGCGTTTCAACCTCAAGGATGAGGACAAAGCCGATACCGATTATCTCAAAAAACGGGAAGGCGTCGTGACCGTTGTCAAAGCCAATGGACAGTATCAAGTCGTTATTGGTAATGACGTGACGAATGTATATGACCGCATTATGGAAATTACCCCACTTGGCAGTGGCACAACCACTGAAACGAATGAGCAAGATGATCGCAGTTTTCTCGATAAATTCATTGACCTAGTCTCTGGATTATTCCAACCGTTCTTAATGCCATTAGCAGCAACCGGGATGATCAAAGGGATCGTAGCTATTCTTGGGATAATGGGAATGACGGCCGATAACAGCGGGCTGTACTTCCTACTACAGGCAGCTGGAGATGGGTTCTTCCAATTCTTGCCCATCATGGTGGCCGTTAATGCTGCTCAGAAATTTAAGATGAATCTGTTTACTGGTTTAGCCATCGCAGTGGCCTTTCTGCATCCATCAGTGGCTGCTGTTGCTGATACCCCAGTGCTCTATACGTTATTTTCGGGGACACCGCTCGAATCTGCCATTCATTTAACTGCATTCGGTTTGCCTGTGATCTTGCCACAACGCGGTTATTACTCCACTATTATTCCAATCATCATCGCCATTTGGTTAGGATCAGTCATTGAAAAATGGGCAAAGAATCGTATCCCTCAAGTGGTCAGTTCCTTCTTGACTCCATTCATCACCGTCTTAATTACTGTTCCACTAGCATTCACCGTCATTGGACCAGTGGCTAACTGGCTCTCTTCCCTAATTGCAGCCGGGTTTATGGGATTATATGGGTTTAGTCCAATGATTTTCGGAGCGCTCTTGACGGCTTCCTGGCAAATTCTCGTGATTTTTGGGGTGCACTGGGGCTTAGTGCCACTCGGCTACCTCCTGCTCGCGAATAATGGGTCTGAGTCGATTTTAGCAATGACGGTTATTTCCACCTTCCCTGCCATTGGAGTGATGGCTGCTATGTTGATCAAGAGCAAAGAGAAAAAAGTTCGCGATATCGCTCTGCCAGGGATGATTTCCGCCATCTTCGGCGTTACCGAACCGATCATTTATGGATTGCTCTTGCCAATGCGTAAACCATTTATCTATGTCATTATTGCTAACTTCATTGCTGGGGGTTACGCTGGGTTGATGCATGTTGTGGATTATCGTACGGGTGGTTTGGGCATCTTCAGTGTCTTGAACTATATTCATCCTGAAAACGGACTGGGCTCCGAATTTTGGAACATCCTCATCACCTTTGCGATGGCAACCGTCCTTGGGTTTGTGATTCAGATGATTTTCCCGGTTCCTTCATTAGATCCAAAATCTGATACTACTTCATCTGCTGAAGATGAAATGACACCAACTACTACAGAAACAAACAGCGCTACAGTTTCTGAAAGCGAAATGGCAGCCAGCGCACGGGAAGAAATTATTGCGAGTCCTGTCAGTGGCGAGGTACATCCGATGAGTGATACCCCCGATGAAGTATTTGCTAGCCAAGCGCTCGGTAAAGGCGTCATGATCATGCCGACAGAAGGCGTGGTGAGTGCGCCTGCCAATGGGAAGGTGACGGCTCTCTTCCCAACTGGACATGCTATCGGAATGACAACCGATATGGGTACCGAATTATTGATTCACATCGGGATAAATACCGTTCAACTTGAAGGCAAAGGTTTTGAAATCTTAGTTCACCAAGGAGACAGCGTCACAGCAGGACAAGAGCTGATTCGTTTCGACATTGATACCATCAAACAAGCAAACCTTTCTACGGCTATTCCGATTGTCATCACCAATACCGTCGACTATACGGATGTTTTGCCAACGACCGAATCCCAAGTCTCCCGTGGTGATTACTTGCTCACTACGTTAAAATAGAACGGAACCACACGAAGGATTCACAGTAACAAAAACATAATGAGATAGCGAACCAAAATCTCAATAGAAGGAGTTTTTATCAGATGAGTTTACCAAAAGATTTTCTCTGGGGTGGCGCAACGGCAGCCAATCAAATTGAAGGGGGTTACCTCGAAGGCGGCAAAGGATTGACCAGTGTAGACTTGATTCCACATGGTGAATATCGCTTTGATATTGCCCGCGGGAACCGCCATTATAGCGATGTGCCAGCCGGTCAATACTACCCTTCTCATGAAGCGATTGATTTCTATCATCGCTACAAAGAAGACATTGCCCTTTTTGCTGAAATGGGCTTCAAATGCTACCGCTTCTCCATCGCTTGGTCTCGGATTTTTCCAACCGGTTTAGAGAGTGAACCTAACGAAGAAGGCCTCAAATTTTATGAAAATGTGATCGATGAATTGTTGAAATACGGTATCGAACCGGTGATCACCTTGAATCATTTCGACGTTCCTAAACAGTTGATCGATGAATTTGGGTCTTGGCGCAGTCGCCGTATGGTAGATTGCTTTGAAACTTACGTCACGGCAGTGTTCAACCGCTTCAAGGGCAAGGTAAAATATTGGATTACTTTCAATGAGATCAATATGCTGTTGCATTTCTCCTTCATGGGCGCCGGGATCTACATTGCCCCCGATGAAGATCGCGAATTAGTTACCTATACCGCCGCTCATCATGAATTGTTAGCCAGTGCTACCGCAACGAAATTATTGCGTGAGATTGACCCTGATGCGCAGATTGGTTGCATGATCGCTGCCGGAGACTTCTATCCTTATTCCAGCAATCCAAAAGACGTCTGGGCCGCACATGAACAAAACCAGGAGAACTTCTTCTTCATTGATGTACAGTCACGCGGTGAATACCCACGTTGGACGAAACAACGCTTCGAAAAATTAGGCATTACTTTCTCCGATGAAGACCTCGCGCTCCTACGTGAAAATACAGTGGACTATATTTCTTTCAGCTACTATTCTTCCCGCACCGCGGCGGATAAGGATACGCCGGTGGAAAAAGCAACGGGCAATGTCTTCGCTGGACCGAAGAATCCCTACCTCAAAGCTTCGGAATGGGGCTGGGAAATCGATCCATTAGGGTTGCGTATTACGATGAATACACTCTGGGAACGTTACCAAAAGCCATTGTTTATCATTGAAAATGGTCTCGGTGCGAAGGATCATCCGACTGAAACTGGTGAAATTCATGATACCTATCGCATGGACTACCTCAAAGCCCATATCGAAGCCTTCAAGGCAGCAGTTGAAGAAGACAACATTCCACTGCTGGGTTACACACCATGGGGCTGCATCGACGTCGTGAGTGCATCTTCGGGGGAAATGTCCAAACGCTACGGCTTCATCTATGTGGATCGCGACGACCAAGGCAATGGTACGCTCAACCGGTCTAAGAAGGATTCCTTCCATTGGTACAAGCAAGTCATCGCTTCAAACGGGGAAGACTTAACCATTCCGGGTGAATAATTCTATACTATCAATCCAAGTGAAAAAGGAGTAGGCAACACAACGCCTACTCCTTTTTTACTCGCTATTTTCCTACAATACCGTCCAACCACCGTCAACCGACAAAATTTGTCCGTGCATATAGTCGCTGTCTGCACTCGCTAGGAAGAAGGTCACATTCGCAATGTCATCGATAGACCCATTGCGCTGTGCTGGCAAATTCGGTTTGATTAACTCACTGGTGTTTTCATTCATCGCTGTTGTGATGCGCCCTGGCGCGATCGCGTTGACTCGAATTCCTTTCTCACCGAGTTCATAAGCCAATTTCTTGGTTAATCCCACGACACCATGTTTAGCGACTGTGTAAGCCACACCACCGCCATCAGCCCGCAACCCTGCTGCTGAGGTTACATTGATCACAATACCCTTACCTTCATTCACCATGGCTTTGGTTACGGCTTGCGTGAGGAAGAACATGCCCTTCAGATCAACGGCCATAATGCTATCCCACAAGTCTTCCGTCACATCGAAGACTTTCGTATACTTATCGAAAATCCCAGCCGTATTGATTAACACATCCATCGCCCCGAATTCTGCCGTAATGGCACTGACTACCTGATCCACCGCTTGTGTATCAGAAATATCTGCCTGATACCCGTGGAATTGTTCCCCGTATGTTTGAAATTCTGTTTCTGCTGCTGTGAGCGCTTTTTCATTCACCTCTAGACCAAACACCGAATCCCCGTTTTCTAGAAAAAATTCGGCCTGGCGGTGCGCCATTCCAGCCCCCACACCCGTAATCATAATCTTGCGTCCATTGAACATGATTCCAACTTCCTTTCTGATAAAATGATTCGCGTTACATCATTATCAGCATATACCGTAATCGCTTACATTGCTATTGTTACTTCCTTATCCAATAATTGATTTTTTCTCGCTAATCATTAATTTCATGAATAATCCCCCTTGCTTGTCGCGTGTTCCCTAATAATCATTGTTTGCTCGCCACGTGTTCTTTAATCATCACCACTGCTTGTCGCCTCTCTCCTTCGATTATCCTATCCCTCGCGTGGATTTCTCGTAAACCGACGTATTTATCAATAACTCGTTCTATTCCATGTGGGAGCTTATCTATATCATCAGACAGGAGGAATTACTATGTGGCTCATCAGTTATCAACTTACGCTGGGAGTATTATTCAGCTGTTGCTGTTCATTTGCCAATGTGATTGGTATGCGCTTGGTCTGTGGGCGTTCCTTCCTTTGGGGACGCTCACGGTGCGACCATTGCGATGAGGTGATTCCTTGGTATGCGCTCATTCCCATTTTGGGATACCTCTTCACCCGTGGCCAGTGCGCGCATTGTCACTCCCCCATCAGTCCTTATTATCCACTCAGTGAATGGTTTAGCCTGTTAACCGGCGTCGTATGGTTTCACCATCTAAATAACAACTACTGCCTTTGGGTGAGCTTCTTCATTATCCTCGCCATGGCAGCTGCCGACTATCAAGCACAGTGGGTGCCCGATCGTTTGCAGTTGGCGCTTCTCGTCTGTTTCATTGCCTATTTTTATATTACAGGAATCCGCTTTCCCTTGACCTGGCGTTTATTCGATGTGCTCTTGTTGGGTAGTGTCTTGTTATTTTTAGCCACTACTTCCAAAGATGGGATTGGCGGTGCGGATATTAAATTATTATTACTCCTCACATCAGTATTTGGCTTAGCGGCAACCTCCTTATTACTTCTCGTGGCAACCACCTTGGCCTTATTCACCGCACTTGTACAATACTGCCGTCCCAAAAAGCAAACCATCATCGGTCTTCCCTTTGTCCCTTTTATTGCCTGCGCTTATCCTGTCATGCTACTCATAATGGCATAAAAACAGGATGCTTTACTCACGTCCATAACAGCATAAAAAAACGGGACGCT